>JAYVPN010000001.1:0-37645 GCA_043757365.1 Gemmatimonadota bacterium
ACTGTACCTGTGGCGCGAACGTGGGTCGTCTCCTGGCTCCGGGCCGCCCCGCTCGCCTTCCCGACTCTTCAGTCAGTGGCGTTGTGAGGGGGCGTGTACAACTGCCCGTTACAGTGGCGGGGCAGCGTCGGCATTGAACCGACTTCCGTGTCCCGCGTTCGCAATCAATTGTAGGATGAAGCTACGGCGAAGTATGCCGAGGCGCAAGCGCGCCGGTGGCGCCGCCGCGAATCCTGTACGCGACGACTCCGATGATTTCCTTGACGTACCGACTCGTGTCGCCGAGCCATCCGGCGTCGGGAATCAAGCCACTCCAGGCAAACGACAACCCGTGTTCGTCGGCCGATCGCCACTGCACGTTCGCAAAGGCGCGGCTAAATTCCCCGCGCGCGCGGCGCAAATGCCAACTCGAGGTCACGAAGCCGACGTGCGACGATGCTGTCGCATACCCGAGCTGTAGCGCGCCCGGGGGATGCTCGCGCGTGTTCGACGACAGCGAGTCGATGCGAATGCGATCGACCGGGACGCCGTGCCGAACCAGGACTTGTGCACCGAGCGCGCCGAGTTCGGCGGCGGGGCGATCGGTGGCGCCGTTGCGACCGGAGAGCACGACGATGCCTCGTGATGTTTCGTGCCACCACTTCGCGGCGGTCGCGGCGCGCGTAATCTCGAGGACCGTCGGCACGTCGTCATCGGGTGAGGCGGCGCGCTGATAGCCGTCACCGAGGACGAAGATCACGTCAGGCGCCGCACCGTGCGGGCTGTCGGCGATATCGAGGAGCTGACCGAGTAGCACCGGCAGCGGCTCGGTCGAAACCAACGCGAGCACTGCGGTGGTTGTCGTGATCGCACGATGGGCGCCGCGTTCCACCGACGCCCATACCGAGCGCCGGCGGCGCCACCAGCCGACGAGCGCAATGCCCTGCAGCAGCAGGAGCCACGCGAGCGGCGACGCGAGCGATTTCAGGGGAACACCGGTGTCAGGCGAGCCCGTCGCGCCGTGCGAGAGCGGCGGTGAGCCGCGCCTTCAGTTGCGCCCGCAACTGATAGTGATCGGCCTTCGCATCGGCGGTCGGCGATTCATTCCGTTCGAACGCTTCGTCGAGCGCCGCGATGTCGCGGGCAATCGCGTCGGGATCATCGGACTCAGCACGCGTACTCGGCGCGCCAGGCTTCCGTTGCGCGAAGTTCATGACCACCATGATCAGCCCAACGGCGCCGATCGCCGTCGCGGTGACAATTGACTTCATCGATAATCCGTTGCCGACGCCGGTCGGAGCGACCGCTTCGATCGTTGCACCGGCTTTGACGTCCTGCGCGAGGAACCGCTTGAACTGTCGGCCGCCGAGTGTCGGCGAGGCGGTCTCCTTGAGGCCAGCACCGGCGGCGCTTCCTTTCGGATCTTCGATCAGCACCTCGAGCACGGTCGTCGCAGCCTCGACCGGAAACTGCAATGCCTTCGCGTTGGACGGCACGCGATAATTGATCGAGAACTGTTTTACTCCCGGTGCGAGCGGCGCGATGAGTTGCACCTTGCCTTGCGTAAAGCGGATCATTTTCGCGCCGAAATCACCTTCGCCGACTTGCGGCTCTAGGGCGCGGTCGGGGAGCAGCGACTCGAACGTCGGACGCGCGGCGGCGCCGGGAATGCGCGTCACTGTGGTATCGTTGGAGAGTTCGAAGACTTCGATGATCGTGCGCGAGGCCGACGAGTCGGCCGCGGTCACGATGACGTGCCGGCCGCGGAGCGTGATCGAGACCGGCGCACTCGTCGTATCGAAGACCATCACTTCGGCGGCGTCGCCGTTGACGACCTTCGCTTTCAGCGGCGACGTGAAATGCGCGATACCGCCGAAGCTGCTCGACACGAAATAGATGCTCAGCGTGTCGCCGCCCTGATAGGTGAAGCGATAGCGCCCGAGCGCGTCGGTGCGCATCGAATCGATCGGACCGGCGTTGTCTTTGGCGACGCGATGGAGGGTGACCCACGCACCAGCGACCGGAACACCCGCTGTGCCTCCCGGCCGCAGCACGCGGCCGCTCACCTGGCGCGTCTCGGTGCGCGCGGCAGTAGGCGAAGCCTGCGCATCGATCGCTACGGGCGCGGCGAGCGACAGAACAACGGTGATGCGAACGAAGGAGAGTCTCAGAGGGAAAACTTTCCGAAATCTTCGGGACGCAGCCGCTCGAGGTGGCGCTTCAGCTGCTCGGCGGAACGCGCGTCCTGTTCGTTGATGACCGGCGGCGTGAAGCCCGAGCCGAAATCAGGGCCCACGGGCTCGTCCGGATCGTCCGAATCGTCCGAATCGTCCGCCGAGGAATCGGCATCGTCGCGAACAGACGGGCCGGCAAGTTCAGGAATTTCATGGTCGGCGAGGAGCGCGTCGGCGACGAAGATCGGGGCATCGAGTCGGATCGCGATTGCGATGCTGTCCGACGGACGCGCATCGACGACGCTGCGTTCACCATCGCGGTTGAGCAGCAGACGCGCGAAGAATGTGCCGTCGACGACGTTCGTCACTTCGACGCGCTCGACCGTTCCGCCGAGCGCCGTGATGAGCGCCTGAATGAGATCGTGCGTCATCGGGCGTCGCGCGTGCACGCCGTCGAGATGCGCGGCGATCGATTCGGCTTCGGGGCGGCCGATCCAGATCGGCAGAATCCGTTCACCGTCCTTCTCCTGGAGGATGACGACGAACTGGTTCTGCTGACCGTCGAGCCCGAGACGGGAGACAAATACCTCGATCACTGGCCCTCCTACGCGACGGGCGGCGTTATGGCCGAACAGCTTTCTTCAGCTCCGCGACCCTGTCGGTGCGCTCCCACGTGAACAGCGTCACCTTCTTGCCGAAGCGGACGGCGCGTTCGCTGGTGCGTCCGAAGTGGCCGTAGGCCGCGGTGTCACTGTAGATCGGCTTGCGGAGATCAAGCGCGTCGATGATGCCTTTCGGCGTCAGATCGAAGACGTGCTCGACGGCCTTCATGATCTTCTTTTCATCGACGGTCGCCGTCCCGAACGTATCGACCATCACCGAGACGGGCTTCACGACGCCGATGGCGTAGGCCACCTGCACTTCGCACTTCGATGCGAGTCCCGCGGCGACGATGTTCTTCGCGACCCAGCGGGCCGCGTAGCACGCCGAGCGATCAACCTTCGACGGATCCTTGCCGCTGAACGCGCCGCCGCCGTGACGGCCCATACCGCCGTACGTGTCGACGATGATCTTGCGACCGGTGAGTCCGGCGTCGCCCTGCGGACCGCCGACGACGAAACGACCGGTCGGATTGATATGCGTCTTCATCCCCTTGGAGCGTAGCTCCTTCGGGATCGACGTTTCGATGATCTCTCTCGTGACGGCCTCGCGCAGGGTGGTGTTCTTCACCGACTCGCTGTGCTGGGTCGAGATGACGACGGTATCGACCGAGACCGGACGGCCACCCTCGTACACGACGCTGACCTGCGACTTGCCGTCGGGACGCAGCCACGGCAGCGTGCCGTCTTTCCGGCGATCGGCGAGCGCCCGCGTCAGGCGATGCGCGAGGACGATCGGCAGCGGCATCAGCTCGTCGGTCTCGTCACAGGCGTAGCCAAACATCATTCCCTGATCGCCCGCACCGCCGGTATCGACGCCCATCTTGATGTCGGCCGACTGCTGATCGATCGTCGACATCACCGCGCACGTGTTGGCGTCGAAGCCGTAGCCGGCTTCGGTATAGCCGATGCGGGCGATCGTTTCCCGGACGAGATGCGGCAGATGCACGTACGCTTCGGTCGTGATTTCCCCGAAGATCGTCGCGAGACCGGTCGTGACCATCGTTTCGCAGGCGACGCGTGACGCGGCGTCCTTGGCGAGCAGCGCGTCGAGGACGGCGTCGGAGATCTGGTCGGCCACCTTGTCGGGATGGCCCTCGGTCACGGACTCGGAAGTGAACAGATGGCGATGAAGCACGATTCGTGGGTTTCGAAGGTGTGGGGGATACGTGGAACATGGCTCCCGTACTCCCTGTACGATAAGCGCTTGCAGGGGCGACGGGGAGAGGGCCGGCCGGCGGCGTGTCTACTGCAGTAGTTCGGGGAGCTCCGCACCCAAGCCGGCCCGTAACAGCGACTCGGCGGCCGCGGCCGTCCCGGCGTCGAGCGCCCGCAACGCGGCCTCGGCAGCCTTCGAAGCGGACACGCCACGCACGATGCGCTTCACGCTTGGCACCGAGATCGCCGCGACGCTGAGTTGACGGATGCCGAGTCCGATGAGCGCGTACGCCATCAGCGGTTCCGAGGCCATCTCACCGCAGACGCAGACCTCGAGGCCGTGGGCGTGTCCGATCTCCTGCACCCGTTGAATTAGCCGGAGCACGGCCGGATGCAGCGGCGTGAACCGCGTCGCCAGGCTGGCGTTGCCACGGTCAACCGCGAGCGTGTACTGCACGAGATCGTTCGTGCCGATGCTAAAGAAACCCACTTCGGGCGCGAGCGCGTCGCTCGTGACGGCGGCGGCCGGCGTCTCGATCATCACGCCGAGCGGAATGTCGGCGCGATGCGGCACACCGCGGGTCGTCAGCTCGCGGGCGGCCTCGGCGAGCAGAAAACGCGCCTGTCGCACTTCGTCGACGGTCACGATGAGCGGCAGCATGATGCGAACGTCCCCGTGCACGGCGGCGCGCAGCAAGGCGCGGAGCTGCACTTTAAAAATTTCCGGCTCGTCGAGGCACATACGAATCGCCCGCCAGCCGAGGAACGGGTTCGGTTCGTGCGGATAGCCACCAACCGGCAGCTTGTCGCCGCCGATATCGAAGGTGCGAATGACGACGGGATGCCCGTCGAAGGCGCGGATGACTTTCGAGTATGCCTCGTACTGTTCTTCCTCATCCGGCATCGACGTGCGGCCGACGACGAGAAATTCGGTGCGCATCAACCCAACGCCTTTCGCGCCGCTGATCGCGGCGCTGGCGGCCTCGTCGGGGAGATCGACGTTGGCGCGCAGCGTGATGTGCACGCCGTCGACGGTCACGGCCTCTTCGTTGACGATGAGGGCGAGTTCCTCCTTCACGCGCCGCTCCCGCTGGGAGCGCGTGGCGGCGGCCGAAAGCTCGGCGGCTGTCGGGCGCACCACGAGTGTTCCCGCGGCGCCGTCGAGGATGACTTGATCGCCGCTCTCGAGCCGGCGTGTCGCGTCGAGCAGGCCGACAACGGCCGGAAGGCCGAGCGAGCGCGCGAGAATCGCGACGTGCGACGTGCGGGTGCCGGCGTCGGTCGCAATTCCGACGATGCATTCGCGATCGAGCTGAACGGTGAGACTCGGCGTCAGGTCGTGCGTGACGAGAATGGCGTTCGCCCCTTTCGGGAGGTCGACCGGATCGTGATCCGGAAGTCCGAGCAGCAGCGAGAGGACACGAATGTGGACATCGGTGAGATCACCGACGCGCTCGCGCATCATCGCGTGGGTCGAGCGGGCAAAGTGCTCGCGCCACTCGATCATCACGACGTCGAACGCGCGCTCGGCCGCGAAGCCCTGCCGGATCACCGCCTCGACGCGATGCGTGAGTTCGGCGTCCTGGAGCATGGTGATCTGGACGTCGAAGATCGCCGACTCGGCGGTGCCGGCATTCTTTTCGGCGCGTTCGCGCACGTGATTGAGCCGGTCGATCGCCCCGACAAACGCCGTGTGCAGGCGCGCGATCTCGCCGTCGATCGCCTCGTCGGCGATGACGCGCATCGGCACTTCCGGCACTTCCCAGCGCAGCAAATGCGCCGGACCGACGACGATGCCCGGTGATGCGGAAATTCCCGTGAGCGTCGAGGGCATCAGTGGCTCCAAAGGCTCCAGAGGTTCCGGCGGGACGCGTGTCTCACGATTCGCCGAACTTGCTGGCGACGAGCGTTGCGAGCGCGTCAACCGCGGCGGCTTCATCCTCGCCTTCGGCACGAATCACCACTTCGGCGCCGCACTCGGCGGCGAGCATCATCACGCCCATGATGCTCTTGCCGTTGACGTCGAGATCATCGCGAATAATCGTGATGTTGGCCTTGAATTTCGCGGCGGTCTTCACGATCTCGGCCGCAGGCCGCGCGTGAATGCCGTGACTGTTCACGACCGTAACCCGGCGTTCCGTCATCAGCGCACCACGGAGAAGAGGATGAAGAGGGCGAGCGCCACGACCGCAAGGCGCCACCCTTCGATGCGCCCGTGCAGGCGCGTCAGTACCACCGCGCCGAGCGCGGCGACAAGAAAGATCGATACGAGTTCACCGCGCGCCGGACCAACGATGCCGCGAATAGCGAGCGGCAGTGCAACACCGGCGAGCAGCGCCATCGCGCGCGCCACGTGGGCCGGTCCCTGACGAAACAATGGTGAACCGAGCGCCGACGCCACCTGCAGTCCGTCGCGATAGCCGGCGCCGAGCCCCCAAATGCGCAGTGCAAAGTGCCCAATGTTGTAGGATCCCAAAAACAGCAATACGACGCCAGCCGGTGACGTTCCGAGACCGAAGGCGGCGAGCGCCATCACCGAACAAAGCGGCAACCATCCGGCCCAGACGAGCCGGTCGCCGACCGAGCCGAGCGGTCCGCAGCACGCGGTCCGGAATCGGTCGATTCGTTCCGGCGCCTCTCCCGAGAGTTCGGCACGCGCCAATGCGCCGACGGCGATGCCGGCGAGATACGGGTGTGCATTGAAATAGCCAACCTGCCGTTTCATCGCGGCACGGTAGGCCGGTCCGCCAACGCCGCCCGGTAAGAGGCGCAACGCCGGCTCGACGGCGAACGCGATGCCGTTGCCCAGCAGAATCTCGTAGTTCCACGATCCCTGCACGGCGAGCAATCTGAGAAAGATCGCGAACCGAGTGCGGAATGGGAGGGTCGGCGGTGCCTCAGTCACGTCACGAGGAGCAGCAGGGCGCCGACGGCGAGTCCACCGAAGAAATACCACGGCGCGCTTTTCGTCGAATGAATCACCTTCCAGACGGCGCCCGCCGCGACCATCCCGGCGACCGCAACGACGAACGCGCGCGATGGCGCGGCGCCGAGATTCCAGTGGACCATCGCCCACGCGCCAGCGGGCGCAAAGATCATCAACGCGACCCACGCAAGCAGTCCGCCGCGCACGAGATCGGCGGTCATGCCGCGCAACTGCAGCGACGTGACCGCCACAGTGGAACCGGAGGCGAGTTCGTCGCGCATCCCGCCGGCCCACTTGGCGATGAGTTTGCGATGCTGCACCATCGTCCAGCCGCCGACGGACGCCGTGATGATCCCGACGAATGCAAAGATCGCGAGACCGCCGACGCTCCCCTCGGGATAGCTCGCGTACAGCCCTCCCGCCACGACGCTCGCTGAACCCCACTCGGGATAGAAGCTCGCGCCGAACGGGAGATTCTCGAGTGCCACGAGTTCGAGCGTGATGCCGATGACGAGCCCGCGCATCGGGTCGCCGACGAGCGCGCCGGCGAGCGTCGCGGCGACGATCGGCCGCGAAATCATCGCCTGCGGGAAGCTTACCACGTCGAGCCCGAGCAGCGCCGCGAGCATCGTCAGCGGGAGAAAGGACGCCGCGTAGATCATTCGGTCATGGCGGACAGCACCTGTTCGAGCGGCACCGGTGTGGTCGCGGGGACGTCCTGTGCCGTCACCGTTACGCCCCGCTCGGCGAGTGCGCGTAGGGCGGCGCTTTCTTCGGCGCTCAAAAAGACATAGCGGAGCTTGGCGTCGCGCCCTTCGCGATGATGGATGCCGCCGATATTTACCTTCTTGATCGTCCCTGCTCCGTCGACGAGCCGGCGCATCGTGCCGACGTCGGCGGTGAGGATAATGCCGGCACCGGGGCGGTGATCATACGAGGCGAGATGCGTGATGGCACCGGCGACGGATTCAAAAATGACATCCATCTCGGGCGGCACGCCCATCCGGTAGAGCTCCTGCTCCCAGTCGCTCGCGGCGACGACGTCGTCCACGAGCACGATGAAACGTATGTCGAGCGGCTGCCCCCAGCCGACCACGACTTGTCCATGGATCAGGCGATCGTCGACGCGATACAGCTCAATCGGCACGCGACGTCTCCGGCAGCTGCGCCGCGATAATCGACGCCCGCCCTTTTTCGATATTGCTGGCGATTGACGCAGCGTCGCAGGCGCCTTTCATCGCGAACTCGAGTAGCAACGCGAGATTCACACCGGTCACGACCGCCAGCGCGGAATCGCCGCGGGCGACGCGTCGCGCGGCGATCGTACAGCTGCCGGCCGGAAGATCGGTGAAAATCACCGATGCGCCGCCGGATGCGACCGCATCTCGCACGGCGGTCTCGAGCGAGACCGCGTCGTAGCCACTATTGCTTACTGCCGTGAACCGCGCCCCGAGTCCGGTGATCTGCTGAACGGCCGACACGATACCCGCCGCAAAGGTGCCGTGACCGGCGACGACGGCGGTCGGCTCGGTCGAGGTGGCGGTCGCGGTCGCCGCCACGCTACTCGTCATCGTCCTGCAGGTAGCGCCCGACATCGGCCGCCTGCCGCATTTTCGCCTTCAGACGGTCGTTGAACGCCTCGGCGCTGTTCACACCGCTGTACCGCAGCAGGTGGTTCATCGCGATGACTTCGGCGATCACAGTGATGTTCTTTCCGGGATTCAGCGGCACCGTGATCTTCGGGAGCTCGACATCGAGGATCGTCGTTGTCTCGGCGTCGAGACCGGTGCGGTCGACGTCACCGAGCGCGTCCCATTTCTCAAGGACGACGATCACTTCGATGCGCTTCTGCTGTCGCACGGCGTGAATGCCGAAGATCTTCGGAATGTCGATCAGGCCGACGCCTCGGATTTCCATGTAGTGCCGCGACATTTCGTGACCGCGCCCGATCAGCACGTCAGCGCCGCGCTTCGTCGCGATCACGAGATCGTCGGCGACGAGGCGATGCCCGCGTTCGACGAGATCGAGCACGCACTCGGACTTGCCGATTCCGCTGGCGCCGGTGAACAGCAGTCCGACGCCGAAGACGTCGGCGAGCGAGCCGTGCAGATTTTGCGTCTGCGCGAATTGCATCTCGAGGAACGGCCCGATGCGTTTGTAGAAATCAAGCGTCTTCAACTGCGACCGGAGAATCGCCACGCCCGCCGCCGTCGCTTCCTCCTCGAACATCGGCGGGAGCGCTTGCCCCTTCGTGATCATCACGCAGGGAATCGGATACGAGAAGAAGGCGCACAAGATGCGGCGGCGTTCTTCGTCCGGCAGCGACGCGAGGTACGACACCTCGGTCTCGCCGAGCACCTGCACTCGCGTGTGCACGAAGCGGCCGATGTAGCCCGCGAGGACGAGTCCCGGCGCCGACGCGTCGGGGACGGTCACCATCCGCTCGAGCCCGGCAGGACTGCCGAGGAGATCGAGCTGCAGCGATTCCTTGAGGCGTTCGAAGAACTTCCCGACGGAGAGCGCCGGCATGCTAGCGACGGCTTCCCTTCGCCGAGTACGCGCGGGCGCGAGCCTTCGGCGTTTTCTTTTCGCGCGCCATCTGCTTGCCGAGCTTGAGCAGCGCCTCGGAGACGAGGGGGCCGAAGTATCGCCCCTCGGCCGTCACGACGAGCGCCGGTTGCTTGGGGGCATGCAGCATCACTTCGACGCGACGCACGGACCCGTCCTCTTCGAGGTGAATAGTCGCGTCGACGACGCGCGGCAGTTTCTTGGCGGCGTTCTCGACCATCGCGACGATTTTCGCGCGCATCCCGTCGGTCACTGTTGCGTGATGCAGATGCATGACAACTTCCATCACTTCCCCCTGGCGGTATGAAGCACTCGGGAGAGATGCGCCTCGGTCTGCGCCGCGGCGCGCTCCCATGTAAATGTCTCGGCGAACGCGCGGGCGTTTCGCCCCATCGTCCGCACCAATTCCGGTGATTCAGCGAGCCGCCGGAACGCTGCGGCCATCGCCGCAATGTCGCCGTGCGGCACGAGAAAACCGGTTTCCCCGTCCCGTACCGATTCACGGATGCCCGGCGAGTTCGACGCCACTACAGGCGTCGCGCAGGCTTCCGCTTCAACGTTCGTGAGCCCCCACCCTTCCTTCGGTGACGCCAGCGCGACGGCCCACGAGCGGCGCAGAAGCGACAGCTTCTCCGCTTCGCTGATAAAGCCAAGAAACTTCACGCGCGCGCCGAGGTCAAGCGAGGCGACGAGCCGTTCGAGAGCCGGGCGATAGTCGCCGGCGCCGGCGATCTCGAGCGTCGCGTTCGGATCACCGATTTCGGCGAACGCGCGAATTACGAGGTCGACTCCTTTGTACTTCTTCAGACGCCCGATGTACGAGAAGAGTGGCGCCGCCGAGCGCTGGGTCGGATCGGGGGTAAAATGGTCGAAACTCACGCCGGGATAGATCACATCGACGTGTTGGCGCGCGATGCCGCGGCTCGCGAGGTCGAGCGCCGTGCTCTCGCTGATCGCCTGGAATGGCACGTCGCGGTAGACGAACGGCAGGGGGCGCTCAAAGAGCCAGACGGTGGTCGCGAGAGGCCATATGAGCTCCTGGAATACTGTCCCGCCAAACAGATGGGGGACGCAAGCGACTGTGGTTGCCGTTCCGCCCCACATCGGGGTCATGAGCGGCGCCTTGTTGATATCCTCGAAGAGGATGTCAAACGGCTGATCGCGAAACTCGCGCGCCCAGTGTTGATAGACTTTGAGCGCGAACGTCTGGCGCGTGCCGACGCGATGCACCTCAATGCCACCGAGCGTCGCGCGCGGCGGGCATCCCGGCCAGCCGCCGCAGAGCAACGTAATCTGATGCCCCATCGCGGCGAGACGTTCGAAGATCTCGTGCAGATGGAGCTCGGCGCCGCCGGCGAGCGGGTTCTCCCGGTCCTGCCAGTTGACGACGAGAATCTTCAAGTGAGGCGGCCCATCCGCCGCGCGAGCGCATCGAGCACACCGTTCACGAAGCGCGCACTTTGCGCGCTCCCATAGCGCTCAGCCAGGCGCACCATCTCCTGAATGACGACGCGCGGCGGCGTGACCTGCTGTCGCAGCTCGGCCGCACCGAGGCGAAGCACACAGCGCTCGATCGCGCCGAGGCGCTCGATCCGCCAGTTCGTCGTGACGTCGGCGAGCTCGGCGTCGAGATCACTCCCCTCGGCGATCCAGACGCGCAGCAACTTGCCGGCGAACTCGCGTTCTTCGGGGACGATCGCGAGATCGTCCCACACGAGCTCGGCGATCTGCGCGAGATCCTTGTTGTCTCGCAAATCCCACGCGTATAACGCCTGCAGGGCGCGGGAGCGGCCCCGCGATTCAATGCGAGCCATCTTCCTCAGGGTCGTCGTGCACCGTCTCGAGGAGGGCGAAAAGATCGGCCATTTCGAGTACGGCAAGGGCGGAATCCCACCCCTTGTTCCCGTGCGCGCCGCCGGCACGCGCAGTGGCCTGTTCCATGGTGTCCGTCGTCAGCAGACCGAAGCCGATTGGCTTCGAGTAGTCACGCTGCAAGTCGGCGAGACCCCGCGACGCTTCACCGGCGACGAAATCAAAGTGCGGCGTGTCGCCGCGCACGACGGCGCCGACAGCGACGATGCCGTCATAGCGGTCGAGTGAAAGCAACTGACCAACCGCCGATGGAAGCTCCCACGCACCAGGCACCCAGACGACGTCGACGTCATCGAACGCGGCGCCGTGCCGCACAAGGCAGTCGACGGCGCCCTCGACGAGCTTCGTGACGATCGACTCATTGAAGCGGCTGCCGACGACCGCAAAGCGACGGCCGGCACCACTCGGAGTTCCGACGAACTCCGCCATCAGAGCGCCCGGAGGTGACCAAGCTTCGCGCGCTTGGTCTCGAGGTAATCGGCGTTTTCCTTCGACTCCGGAGCGAGCAGCGGCACGCGATCGTCGATGCGAATGCCGTAGCCCTCGAGTCCGACCATCTTCTTCGGGTTGTTCGTGATCGGCTTGATCGAGAGCACGTCTTGATCAAGAATGATCTGCGCACCGATGCCGTAGTTGCGGAGATCGGGAGCGAATCCCAGCCGCTCATTCGCTTCCACGGTATCGGCGCCCTTATCCTGCAGTTCGTACGCTTTCAGCTTGTTGAGCAGGCCGATGCCACGTCCTTCTTGGTCGAGATAGACGATGATGCCTTTGCCGGCTTTGGCGACCATCTCCATCGCGGTGTTCAACTGCCAGCCGCAATCGCAGCGCTGCGAATGGAAGACGTCGCCGGTGAGGCACTTGGAGTGGACGCGCACGAGCACTCCCTCCTGCCCCTTCACGTCACCGAACACGAGCGCGACGTGTTCGTGCGCGTCGACGTCGTTGCGATAGCCGATGACGCGGAACTCGCCGAACGTCGTCGGCAGCCGCGCCTCGGCGACGCGATGCACCAGTCGCTCGTGACGCAGACGGTGCGCGACGAGCTGCGCGACGGTAATGAACGTGAGTTCGTGTTTCTCCGCGAACGCATCGAGGTCGGGACGCTTTGCGGTACTGCCGTCGTCGTTGAGAATTTCGCAGATCACACCAGCCGGCTGAAGTCCGGCGAGACGCATGAGATCGACCGCCGCCTCGGTGTGGCCGACGCGCTGCAGCACGCCGCCTTCGCGGGCGCGCAGCGGATGCACGTGACCGGGGCGGCGCAGATCCGACGGAATCGCATCGGGATGCGCCGCCGCATGGATCGTCGCAGCCCGATCGGCCGCTGAGATTCCGGTCGTCACGCCGAACTTCGGCGCGGCGTCGATCGTGACCGTAAACGCAGTGCGCAACGCCTCGGTGTTTTCGACGCCCATCATCGGCAGATCGAGCTGCGTGATGCGCTCTGGCGAGAGCGCGAGGCAAATCATTCCTTTCGCATGCATCAAGAAGTTCACGCCCTCGGGCGTGATGAACTCGGCGGCGCCGATGAGATCGCCTTCGTTCTCGCGATCTTCATCGTCGGCGACGACGATGAACTTCCCTTTCCGCAGGTCGTCGAGCGCCTGCTCAATGGTTCCGAACGGCATATGGCTACTCCGCAGCGGCCGCGATAAGCGGCGCCACTAAACGTTGAACGTACTTTCCGATGACATCCGCTTCGACATGAACGCGGTCGCCCACGCCGAGGGATCCGAGCGTCGTGAAGCGGATCGTGAATTCGATAATCGAGAGCTGCACGAGATCTGCGGCAGGGAGTGCGTTGACCGTGAGACTGACACCGTCGACGCAAATCGAGCCGTGCGGCACCATGAGCGGCATGAGCGTCGCGGGCAATTGAATGTCGATGAGCCAGGCGTCCGCATTACGCGCGACGTCGACGACCTCAGCGACGCCGTCGACGTGCCCTTGCACGAGGTGGCCGCCGAGGCGGTCACCAAGTGCGAGCGCACGCTCGAGATTGACGCGCATGCCGACGGTCCAGTTGGCGATGGTGGTGCGATCGAGCGTCGTGACGACGGCGGCAACCGTGAACCAGCCGTCGCCGCGTTGACGGACCGTGAGACAGGCACCGTTGAGCGCGATCGACTCCCCTTCAGTGAGATCCCGGAAGGCCGTCTGGACGCGAAACTCCCGTCCGGCAGCGGTGTCGCTGACGCGGTCGATCGTCCCGAGGTCGGTAATGAGTCCGGTAAACATCGAAGGATTCAAACAGCGGGTTAGGAGAGCGCGTACACCGTCATGGCATCGTCGTCGAACGATTGTCGCTCGACGATCCGGAGCCGCTCGATCGACGGCGCTCCGGTCCAGGCCGGGCGGGCGCCGGGGCCGAGGAGCACCGGAGCCTGAAAGATAATCAGGCGGTCAACCAAACCGGCGGTCAGGAGGGCGCCGGCGAGGGTCGCCCCGCCCTCCACGAACAACGACCGAAGGCCCCGGGACCGGAGGGTTGTGAGGGCGTCATCGAGGGTTCCTGCCTCGAGAAGGCCAACGCCCTTGGCCGCGAGTGCACGGGCGGCGGGGGCCGAGCCGTCGGCGGTTACGATCACCGTGGGCGTGCGCGTGGATGATTTTACCAGCGCCGATTTGAGCGGCAGACGCGCAGTGTGATCGAAGATCACGCGCGTTGGCGCGACGCGTGGCCGCTTGCCGTGGCGCACCGTGAGCGCCGGATCGTCGGCGAGCACGGTCCCGATGCCGACGGCGACGGCGTCGTGATTTGCCCGTAGTCGATGGACGTACTTGCGTGCGGATTCGCCGGTGAGCCAGCGCGACGCGTCTGGCGAAGCGCCCGGCGGGCCGGCGATTGCCGCGTCGATGGAGACGGCGAGCTTGAGCGTGACCCACGGGCGAGTGGCGCCACAGGCCGCAAAATAAAACGGCGCGTTCAGCTCGAGCGCCGCCTCGGCTTCGACGCCGAACTCGACCGAGATGCCGGCGGCGCGCAGTCGCTCGGCGCCGCCTTTTGCGACCGGATTCGGATCCGGCGTCGCGGCGACGACGTGCGAAATACCGGCGGCGATCAGCGCATCGACGCACGGTGGCTGCTGGCCGTGGTGATTGCACGGCTCGAGCGTCACATAGATCGTGGCGCCGCGAGCGCGCTCGCCAGCCGCCGCGAGGGCGGCAACTTCCGCGTGGGCCTCGCCGTAGCGCGCGTGGAAGCCCTCGCCGACGACGACCCCATCACGAACGACAACGGCGCCGACCATTGGGTTCGGCGCCGTCTGTCCCCACCCGCGAGCGGCGACCGCGAGAGCCCGACGCATGAACCTGCGCCGCTGCGCAGCCTGCAATGCGTCCGGGTCTCGTGTCGCCATCGGCGATTAGAAGCCGAAGCGGAGGCCGACCGTGAAGTAGCTGCGCGATGCCGCGGCATCGCTACCGAAGTTGTTCGTCGACGTCGGCGCGCTGCCGCCGCTCACCGAACCGATTTCGCCAACGAGCTTCGCGATGAAGAGATTGATGCTCGCGCCGACAAAGATGTTCGTGCGCGTCATGTCGTAGCCAGCGGCCGCGCTGCCCGAGATCGGTGCGAAGCCCTGCGGACGCACGGTGACGGCGAGCGTCGACGACGACGAGTACTTGTCCTGACCGACACCCGCCGAGAGGCCGAAGATCAGGAAGCTCTTCGACGCCGTAAGTCGAATGGCAGTGGTCTTCATAGAAAGATTGTTGATCCCGATGTCGCCCGGCGCGGTCGTCCCCGACGCGCTGACGGTGCTCGATCCCGTGATGCTGAGGGTCGGCAGGTCGCGCTGGAGATACGTGATGCCGACACCCGGCGTAATCGCCGACTCTTCAAGCACGCCAATGCGCACGCCGTAGCCGAACTTCGTGTTGCCGCCCGACAGTTTGACCTTGATGTCGCCACCGTCGAAGTCCTGCAGATAGGTCGCCGTCACGAGCGCATCAATGCCGCCGATGTGCGTCACGCCGAGCGAGTAGCCGCGCCACAAACCGAGGGCCGCGTTCACCGAGACGCCCGGCATGAACTGATTGTCGGACGCGAACGTGCTCGCCTTCGCGCCGGTCGTGCTCAGGCCGACGTTATTGAGCTTCGGGAGCTTGCCGTTCACCGCGCTGGCGCGAAGATCGACTTCCCAGTGGCCGAGGCCGCCGAGCGCGCCGCCCTGACCGAGCGTCGCGTTGCCGCCGGCGAGCGCCGTTGAGAGCTGCGGCGTGATGAAGTTCACGAGGTCGACACCCTTCTGGCAGGCGTCCTGGGTCTGTCCAGCGGCGCAGCTGTTCTGGGCCTGTGCCGTCGTCGCGACCACCGCAACGATCGCACCCGCCATCAACATGCGAATTTTCATCACTTGTTTCCTCCCTTGAGGATTACGGTGCCCGAACCGGGCACCACGGTTCCCATCACCCACGATTCGACCCCGAATTGGGCCGCACTTTCCTGTACCTTGGACGCCCCAGCGGCGTCGGTTGTCACGACCATTCCGACCCCCATATTGAACGCGCGGAACATCTCGTCCCGAGCCACGGCACCGGCCTCTTGCAATACCCGAAATGTATTCGGTACGGCCCAACTGTCGAGATCGACGATGGCATCGAGGGTTGGCGGTAGCGCCCGGTCGAGATTCCCGGTCAGTCCCCCGCCCGTAATATGGGCCATCGCGTGCACGTGGCCACGCACCGGGCGCATCACGTTGAGATACGATCGGTGAATGCGGAGGAGTATGTCGGCCACCGACGCGTTCTCCCCAGGAAACAGATCGTGCACCCCAAGCTTGAGTCGCTCGGCGACGATACGACGCGCCAGCGAATATCCATTGGTGTGCAGCCCCGAGCTCGCGAGTCCGACGAGCAGATCGCCGTTCTTCGCGCCGTTCGTAATGACCTGATCTTCTTCGACCCATCCGACGATGAAACCGGCGAGATCGTAGTCGGGCGGTGTGTACAGTCCCGGCATCTCGGCGGTCTCGCCGCCCATCAATGATGCGCCGTTCTCGCGGCAGCCCGCGGCCACGCCGGCGACAATCGCTTCGACGGTCGCCGGTACGAGTTTGCCAAAGGCGACGTAGTCGAGAAAGAAGAGCGGCACCGCGCCCTGCACGAGAATGTCGTTCGTGCAGTGATTAACGAGGCAGTGTCCCACCGTATCATGGCGATCGGCCTCGATCGCGACTTTGATCTTCGTGCCGACGCCGTCGGCGCTCGAGACGAGGACCGGACGCGTCGCTTCACTCGGCATCCGGAAGAGGCCACCAAAGCCGCCGAACGCGCCGCGAGCGCCGGCGGTGAAGGTGCTCTCGACGTGCGCCCTGATCCGATGCTTCGAATCGTTGGCGGCGTCGATGTCGACGCCGGCGCTCGCGTAGCTGAGGCCGGGGGCCGTCGTGTTGCCGGTCGCGTCCGAGCGGGCGTCCGCGTCCAAGCTCACGCGTCGAGGCTCGCGTCGAACGAGACGAGCTCGTGGAACTCGGCGACGCGTTTGTCGATGTCGGCGCGTGTGACGTCGAGCAACCGCGTGATCGAGAAGCCCTCGACGACGAACGAGCCCATCGCTGAGCCGTGGATGACGGCACGGCGCAGGCTGGCGTCGCTGAGATCATCGGTGCGCGCGAGGTAACCGATGAAGCCGCCGGCGAACGAATCGCCAGCCCCAGTTGGATCGTACACCGACTCGAGCGGATATGCGGGCGCAAAGAAGACGCTCGACGACGTGAACATAAAGGCGCCGTGCTCGCCCTTCTTGATGACGACGGTGCGCGGTCCGTGCTCGAGAATCCACCGCGCGGCATGCACGAGATTCGACTTCTCGGTGAGCTGGCGCGCTTCGCCGTCGTTGAGCGTGATGAGATCGACGTGCTTCAGCAGTTCGATCAGATCATCGCGCCGGCTTTCGATCCAGAAGTTCATCGTGTCGCAGGCGACGAGTTTCGGCTTGTCGACCTGTTTCAGCACCTCGAGCTGGAGGCGCGGATCGATATTACCGAGGAAGACATACTTCGCACTCTTGAACTGGGCCGGAATCTTCGGGCGGAAATGCGAGAAGACGCCGAGGCGCGTTTCGAGCGTCTCGCACGAATTGAGATCGTGACGGTAACGCCCCCGCCAGCGGAAGCTCTCTCCGGTCATGTGTTCGAGACCGGCGAGATCGACGCCGCGATCGCTCAGCGCCTTGAGCTTCTCCACCGGATAGTCGTCGCCGACGACACCGACGAGCTGCACGGGCGTCTGATGGCTCGCGCTCGCGGAGAAATACGTGGCGGAACCGCCAAGCACGTCCTCCGCTTTGCCGAACGGCGTTTCCACGGAATCCAGAGCGACGGAGCCAACGACGAGAACGGTCATTTTCTTGGGCGTGACGGTGGGGTGGGCGACCGGCGCGTGGCGCCGCGCCGTGCAACGTGAATGCTACATCCGTTCCGGTGCGGTGATGCCGAGTACGCTGAGGCCGTTCTGCAGTACAACGCGCGCCGCGCGCGCGAGCACGAGCCGCGCGTGCATGATGTGCTCGGGTTCGCCAAGCACGTGGTGCTTGTGATACCACGTATGAATCAGGCGCGCCGTCTCGAGTAAATAGTTCGCGACGCGATGCGGCTCCACCGCCTCGGCCGCCCCCTGTACGAGCTTCGGCCAGTCGAGCAGCGCCTTGATCAGCTCGCGCTCTTCCGGCTCGGCGAGGCACTCCCAGTGCGTGTTCGCGGGATCGATCGCTGCCACATCGATTTCGCCGACGCGGAAAATATTCGAGAGCCGCGCGTGCGCCATCTGGATGTAGTACACCGGATTCTCTTCCGACTGCGAGCGCGCGAGGTCGATGTCAAAGACGAGCTGCGAGTCGCCCTTCCGCATCAGGAAGAAATACCGGACGGCGTCGCGTCCCACTTCGTCGATCAGATCGCGCACCGTGACGTAGCTACCGGCGCGTTTGGAAATCTTCACTTCCTCGCCGCCGCGCATCACGGTCACCATTTGATGCAGCACGTATTCGGGATAGCCGAGCGGAATACCGATCTCGAGCGCCTGCAATCCGGCGCGCACGCGCGTCGTGGTGCCGTGATGATCGGCGCCCTGCACGTTGATGGCGCGCGCAAAGCCGCGCTGCCACTTCACAACGTGATACGCGACATCGGGCACGAAGTAGGTGTAGGTGCCGTCGCGCTTGCGCATGACGCGATCTTTGTCGTCTCCGAAATCAGTCGTGCGGAGCCAGAGGGCGCCATCTTCCTCGAACGTGTGACCGGCCGTGCCGAGCATCGCGACGGTTTCCTCGACCTTGCCGTCGGTGTAGAGCGATGACTCGAGGTAGTAGACGTCGAACTGCACGCCGAAGGCCTTGAGATCGAGATCCTGCTCGTGACGCAGCGCCTTCACGGCGTGCTGGCGAACGGCGTCAAGATTCTCGCCGTTCGAGTCCGAGGGATTCTCGGCGGCATAGGTGCGCGCGATTTCGGCGATGTACTCGCCGTGATAGCCGCCCTCGGGAATCTCGAGCGGCGCGCCAGCGAGCTCGCGCAAGCGGGCCTGCACCGAGAGCGCGAGATTGTTGATCTGCACGCCGCCATCGTTGTAGTAGAACTCGCGCGTGACGTTCCATCCGGTGTGTTCGAGCAGCGCCGAGATGGCGTCGCCGAGCGCGGCCTGACGGCCGTGGCCGACATGCAGCGGCCCTGTCGGGTTCGCCGAGACGAACTCGACGACGATTTTATCGGGACGCTGTTCGGTGGAGCGGCCGTACGTAGCACCCTGCTCGATGACGTTGGCGAGTCCGCTCGCGAGCGAGCCAGAAGCGATGCGGAAATTGATGAAACCCGGACCGGCGACGGTTGCTTCGCTGACGCCGGCATCGGCGAGCCGCAATTCGGCGATCAGCGCCGCGGCGATATCGGACGGCTTTCGCTTGAGCGCTTTGCTGAGCGTCATCGCGAGGTTGGTGGCCCAGTCGCCGTGCGACGGGTCGCGCGGGCGCTCGAGCACCGGGTTGACGTCTTCCGGTGCGCCGAGGGCACGTGCGGCCCGCGCGAGCTCGGCGAGGATGACGCTGTCCGTACTCATTCGGTGCCGCCCTTCGGTTTCGGGGCGGGCGCTGCGGTCGGCGTCGGCGCGGCAGAAGCGGCATCGGCTTTCTTGTCGGACTTCCCCGCGGGCGCGCTCTCGGTCGTCGCGGCGGGCTTCGCATCGGCGGCATTGGCGGCACCGGCGGCACCGGCCGTGCGCTGATCCTTCTTGCCGTCCTTGCCGTAGTCCGTGATGTAGAAGCCGGAGCCCTTGAAGACGAGACCGCCACCGGCGGACATGCGACGCTCCGCCAGCTTGCCGCAGACCGGGCAAACCAGCTCGGACGCCGCCGCATTCATACTGCGGAAGAATTGCTCGAAGTCGTGCCCGTCGGGGCAGCGATATTCATACGTTGGCATGTACGGCTGGGTGCTGATTTAGGCGAGGTTCGGTACGCTGGTGCAGCCCGTCAAAGTTAGTCGGTCTCAGAGGGGGGATCAACTGTTCCCCGTCGTACATTGCCGTCGACATCGCGCGGAGGTTCAGGAACTTCCAGCGCCGGATGAGACTACGTGACGCATGGCCACCTACGTGCTCGCGTTTCTCGGTGGACTGCTCACAATTCTGAGTCCGTGCGTCCTGCCGATCGTGCCGCTGGTTTTTTCACACGCGGGACAAAGTGTGCGACAGCGCGCGCTGATGCTGGCCGGTCTCGCGCTGACGTTTGCGCTGACTGCGGCGGCGGCGAACGCCGGCGTCGCGTGGGCCATCGCGCTGAGTGATGCCGGTCGGTGGATCGCGCTCGGATTCCTGGGCGTCGTCGCATTGACCCTCCTATCGGAGCCATTCGCAGTCTGGGTCGCACGACCGTTCGTACGCATTGGCGCGTCGCTCGACGGCACGTCTCGCCGCCGCAACGACGCCCTCGGCTCCGTGCTCTCGGGCACCGCCATCGGATTTCTTTGGGCACCGTGCGCCGGACCGATTCTCGGTCTCGTGCTTGCCAGCGGACGCGCGTCGGGATCGACGCTCGCCTTTCCGTTGCTCCTCACCTTCGGCGCCGGCGCCGGCGTGGCCCTCGCCGCCGTCCTCGTGGCCGGTACGCGCCTCACCCGCCTTCTTCATCGGAGTCTATCAATGGATCGATTCGTCCGCCGCACCCTTGGCACGCTCGCGCTACTCGGCGTGATGTTCATCGCGCTCGGCTGGGACCGCGCGTTACTCGCGAAAGGAAATTTCGTGCAGACGGCAGCTGCTGAAGAACTGCTCGTCAAGCGATTGGCGCCGGCAGCCGTTCGGCGACCCGTGCTCGGCGAGTCACTCGACGCGTTCACCGCCGAATCGAATGTCGTGCTGATCGATGAGGGCGCGATGCCGGAGTTTGCGACGGGACGCGAATGGATCAATTCCGCGCCGCTGACGAAAGAATCGTTGAAGGGAAAAGTGGTGCTCGTCGATTTCTGGACCTTCGACTGCATCAACTGCCGTCACGCGCTTCCGTACGTGAAGGCGCTCTACGCCAAGTATAAGGATCAAGGGTTCGTAGTCGTCGGCGTGCACACGCCCGAACTCGCGCGCGAGCGGGTGCCGGCGAACGTGCGGAAAGCAATCACCGAACTTGGCGTGACCTATCCGGTCGTGATCGACGGTGACTACGCGATCTGGAATGCGTGGAACAATCAGTATTGGCCGGCCGCGTATTTCATCGATGCGACGGGCCGGGTACGGTTCCACAATTTCGGCGAAGGACGCTACGACGAGCAGAACGCGGTGGTGAAGAAACTGCTCGCCGAAGCTCACGCCGGCCGGTAGTGGCCCCAGACGGATTCGAAGGTGTCGCTGATCTCGCCGACGGTCGCGCGGGCGCGAACGGCGGAGATGATCACGGGCATCAGTTGCGTCTCGCCGTGCGTGGCGGCGTAGTGCACTGCCTCGAGGACCACCCGGACGCTCTCGGCGCTCCGGCTCGCCTTCCCGGCTTTCGTCCGCGCTACCTGCTCGGCTTCCAGTTTCGAAAAATCCGGCGAGGCGATGACGGGTGGCGCCTCGCCGTCGGCGAACTTATTGACGCCGACGACGGTGATCGCACCGCTCTCGATGCCAAGCTGATATTCGTAGGCGCTGCGGCCGATTTCCTCCTGAAAGAAACCGGCCTCGATGGCTGGGGCGCTCCCGCCGAGCGCTTCGACGCGGGCGAGGAGTTCGAGCGCGCGCGCCTCGAGTTCGTCAGTGAGCGATTCCACGTAGTACGAGCCGGCGAGCGGATCGACGGTGTTGGCAACGCCGCTCTCGTACGCCACGATCTGCTGGGTGCGCAGGGCGAGCGTCGCGGCCTGCGCCGTCGGGAGCGAGAGCGCTTCGTCGTAGCCGTTCGTGTGCAGTGACTGCGTGCCGCCGAGCGTCGCGGCGAGTGTCTGCACGGCGACGCGCACGACGTTATTCAGTGGCTGCTGCGCCATGAGGGTGACGCCGCCGGTCTGCGTGTGAAAGCGAAGTTTGCAGCTCGCGTCGCTCGCATTGAAGCGTTCGCGCATCAGGCGCGCCCACATGCGGCGCGCGGCGCGGAACTTTGCGACCTCTTCGAAGAGGTCGTTGTGGCAAGCGAAGAAGAATGAGAGCCGCGGCGCGAATGCGTCGATCGTCAGGCCGGCGTCGAGCGCACCCTGCACGTACGCGAGGCCATTGGCGAAGGTGAAGGCCAGCTCCTGCACCGCCGTCGCACCGGCTTCGCGAATGTGATAGCCGCTGATCGAAATCGGATTCCAGCTTGGCACTTCATTCGCGCAAAAGCGGAACGTTTCCGCGATTAATGCGAGCGACGGCGCGGGCGGATAGACGTACGTGCCGCGAGCGATATATTCCTTGAGAATGTCGTTCTGAATCGTCCCGCTCAGTTTGTTGCGGCTGATCCCCCGCTCCTCGGCGACGACGACGTACATGGCGAGCAGCGTCGACGCCGTGGCGTTGATCGTCATCGAGGTCGAGACTTTATCGAGCGGGATTCCGTCGAGCAGCGTCGCGAGATCATCGACCGAATCGATGGCAACGCCGACGCGTCCGACTTCGCCCTGGGCGCGCGGCGAATCGGAGTCGATCCCCATTTGCGTCGGCAGGTCGAAGGCGACCGAGAGCCCCGTCTGGCCGGCAGCAAGCAGATGCTTGAAGCGCGTATTGGTTTCCTGCGCGGTACCGAAGCCCGCGTACTGGCGCATGGTCCAGAGGCGGCCGCGGTACATCGTCGGCTGGACGCCGCGCGTGAAGGGCCACGCGCCGGGATCGCCGAGGGCCGAGGTGTAGTCGATGGCGCCCGGGTGGTACACGGGCTCGATCGGGATGCCGCTGGGTGACGTGATCTCGTCGGACATCCGCTAAATGTAAATCACCGGAGCGGACTTAGTCGTCGCGCAGCATCTCGACGGCGGTCGCGACGTCTTCGCGACTCCCGATAAACACGGGGACGCGCTGATGTAGCTCGGTGGGCTGGACATCGAGCAAGCGCTGCTTGCCATTCGTCGCGGCGCCGCCAGCCTGCTCGCAAATGAAGGCGAGCGGATTGCATTCGTACAGCAGGCGGAGTTTGCCCTTCGGGCTCAAGACGTTCAGCGGATAGGCGAAGAGGCCGCCGGCGATCAGGTTGCGATGGAAATCGGCGACCATCGAGCCGACGTAGCGCACGTTCATCGGGTCGCGCTGGCCATCGAGGCCGCGGTAACGCCGCATCAGCGCCCGGACCGGTTCCGACCAGTGCTTTTCGTAGGCGTCGTTGACGGAGAGGAATTTTCCGTGAGCCGGCGTCTTGATATCGGGGTGCGAGAGGAGGAACTCGCCGATGCTCGGATCGAGCGTGAAGCCGTGTGCGCCTTGTCCGGTGGTGTAGACAAGCATCGTCGACGAGCCGTAGATGACGTATCCGGCGGCGACCTGGCGGTGTCCGGGCTGGAGCATGTCCTCCATTGTGCCGGCCTCGCCGTCGGAGATCTTCGTCATCACCGAGAAGATCGTGCCGACCGGGACGTTGACGTCGATGTTCGACGATCCGTCGAGCGGATCGAAGAGGAGGACGTACTTGCCGGACTTGAAGCCGTGCGGGATCGGGATGATATCGGCTTCTTCTTCGGAGGCCATCGCGCAGAGGCGGCCGCCGTGATCCATCGCTTTGACGATGGTCTCGTTGGCGAAGACATCGAGCTTCTGCTGGATCTCGCCTTGGATGTTTTCGGTCGAGGCCGATCCGAGAATGTCGGCGAGTCCGGCGCTGCGGACTTTGTTGGCGATCATTTTCGCCGCGACGGCCATATCGTACAGGAGGCCGGAGAGTTCGCCGGTGGCCTGGGGGTGCAGGCGTTCCTGCTCGATGATGTAGCGCTCGATCGTGACGACGGACGTCGCAGTGTGCTTGACCATGCGCGAAAGGTCGTGAGGCGGCGGTGACGGTGCAAGAGGGCGACCGCGAGAGTACGCCGGTGGGAACGACAAAGGCCGCAGGGAAATCCCCTGCGGCCTTTGTCGTCATTCCAACCGAACGGCGCCGATGCTTACGGCTTCTTGAAGTTCGGGTTGTTGTCAACTTCCTGACGCGGCAGCGGGTAGCAGGTCTGCGTTCCCGTGTTCGCGTAGCCCGGCTTGAAGTACGGCGCACCAGCCGCCGTGATGTTCGACACCGAGGCCGGCGAGCGGCGGAAGTCCGCCAAACGCTTGCCTTCGAGGTAGAACTCAATGCCGCGCTGGTTGTAGAGCTCGATCATGACGCTCGCCTTGTCGATCGCACCAGCAAAGACGGCCTGGTTATTCGCGGCCCGACGGGCGTTGATGAGCGTCAGCATCGTCGGCACATCGCCGGACGCTTCGGCGGCGATGTAATCCGCCTCGAGCTTCGATGCGAGGCGATAATTCGTCGCGTAGCCGCCGAATTTCGTCTGCTGGAACCAGCCACCCGGAACGACGTCCTGCGGCTGCGCAGTGCCGGCGTCCTTGGCGTTGTACGTGAGGCGCGGGTCGTTGGTCACCCGAAACGCCGGAGCAACGCTGATCGAGCCGCGGTCGTACGAGAACTGATAGATGCGGTTCGAGAGGCGCGTGCGGTTGCTGAGGTCGTCCGTGTAGCGAAGGTTGTAGACGAACCCGGAAGGAGTCGCACCGGCATCAGCCGCTGCGCCCGCGTTATCACCCTTCTGCAACTTCGCACGGGCGCGGCCGACACGGGCGGCATTCGCCAAGGCGATGCCTTCGGCGGACGCGTTGGCCGTGCCGACATCGATGCCCTTTCCGAACCAGAAGCTGGCGGAATCGAGCATCTGCGCGGACGTGAGTTCCGGCCCCGCCGACAGCGTACCGGTGCAGAAATCGGTCGCCATGTAGAGGATCGCGAACCCACGGAACGTCGCGGCGCGGGCAATGTTGATGTTCGTGGTCGGGGTCGGGAGCGTCAGATCGAGAACGATCTTGGCTGAGGCCGCGGCCAGCGAAATTGGCTGCCACACGTCTTGTTGAAGTGAGCCGTTCTCCGGCACGACGAGTCGGAAACCGAACTCATTGCGCGTCGGGAAGGTATCGGACACGTTCGCCTCGCCGGCGAACCAGCCGCTGTACATCGAGAGCCAGCCCACCGCGGTCGCAAAGTTCTGCTGGGCGGAGAGGGCGAGCGTCGCGGCACCGGACGTCGGATCGACCGTTGACGCGTCGATGACGTTCGGGTTGGTGACGGCGAGGAACTTATCGGAGCAGGCGGCGGCGCTCACCAGAAGCACCGAGGCGGCAACTGTGCGCGTAACCGCGCGACGGATCGTCTGATTCATGATCATTTCGCGGTTAGAAGGTGAAGTTGGCACGGATGACCGTCTTTTTCGGATTCGGCAGCGTCAGGAAGTCCTGACGCGAGAAGGCGCCGGTCTGGGAGTTCACTTCCGGGTCCGGCCCGGAGTAGTTCGTCCACAGCTTCACGTTCTGCATCGCAAACGTGATCGAAACGCCCTGCACTGCCTGTCCGAGTCCCTTGACCCACGCGGTCGGCAACGTGTACGTGGCCGACACTTCGCGCAGGCGGGTGAAATCGCCCTGCTCAAGGAAGGCGTCAATAACGTTGCTGACCGATTCCGACTTGCCGGTGATCGTGACGAACGCCGGCTGACCCGGGGTCAGATTGCCGTAGCGACGGAGGCGCTCGTAGGCCGAGAGCTTGGTCACGTCGACGCGGTCGTTCGAACGGACGAGCTGCGTTTCACGGAAATACGCCGTGAAGTTCTGCACGAGAAAGTCGCGCTTCGCATCGAGCAGCGCCGAGAGACGCAGGTTCTTGAAGAGCGTCACCGTGTTGGTGAGGTTCCATTCGAGCGTCGGGAACAGGTTGCCCATCGGCGTCAGTGTATCGGCGACGATGACTTTGTTGTTCGCGACGTCGATCGACTGAATCCGCTTCGAGACGAACACGCCGAGCTGCTGTCCGACGAGCGCGCGACCGGCGCCGCCGAGCGGGAACGGCGAGAGGGTGCCGAGGCTCGTGAGTTCGTTGTGCAGCGTGTTGATGCCGGCGCGCACGTCCCACTGGACGTTGCGTCGACGGATCGCGTTGATGTTCAGCGCGAGTTCAACGCCGCTGTTCGTGATGTTGCCGATGTTCGCCAGCGGGTTCGCATTGAAACCGAGGGACGGCGGGATCGGCTTGGCAATAATGAGATCGTTCGTCTTCTTGACGAAGTACGTGAGCTCGGCCGAGACGCGGTTATCAAAGAATCCGGCGTCGAGGCCGGCTTCGAACTCCGTTCCCTTTTCCGGCTTCAGGGCCGCGTTACCCGGATTGCCCGGGACGGCGCCAGCGCCGGTGGTTCCGTTGATGTTGTACGCGGCCGCAACGAGCGTCGTGAGCGCGTCGCCAGGGTTCGGCGAGCGGCCCGTCGTGCCGTAGGCGGCACGGGCGCGGAACGTGTTCACGTACTTGGTATAGCGCTCGAAGAACTTTTCTTCCGAGATCGCCCAGCTGAAACCGATCTTCGGAAGCACGAACGCCGGCGCGGTGGTGCCGAACGACGAGTTCTTGTCGATGCGGACGCCGAGCTGAAGGAAGCGCTTGTTGTCCATGCCGAGCTGGAGCTGCGTCAGGTAGCCGAACTGGCGCTGTTCCGTGAAGCCGCTGCCACCGGTCGTCGTCGCCGCCGAGCCAATCGAGTTGTTGGCGTTCGTGACGTACGTCAGGCCGGACGCGTTAATGAAGTTGTTGCGCGTCGAAATCACCTGGAGACCGAAGGACAGGTTGGCCTCGTAGCGCGTGCCGATTTCCCTGCGCACGTTGCCGAGGTAGTCGAACGTGTAGCGCTCGGCGCCGCGGTTTGTGGAGTTCCGCTCGCCACCGTCACGAGCACCACCGTACCAGATGCTGTCATTCTTCGGGAAGTACTGGTTCTGCTCGTCCGACGCGTAGTCCAGACCGAGCGTGAAGCGGTTCGAGAACCACGGGAGCGGCAGGTAGTTCGCCGTGATGTTCGACGTGATGCGGTGCGTGAGCAGCGTGCGGTCGATCGACGCGATCGCGTTGTAGTGACGGTTGAAGCCGTACCAGCCGTCATTCGCCGCGACGTTCACCGCATCCGTGCGGGTCAGGGGGCTGCCGAGAAGGGCGCCACCAAGCCAGCCGTAGATGTTGTTGTCGTTGTCCGGGAGCTGCGTCTTGCTCTGCGTGAGGCCGACACCGGCATCAATCGTGAGCTTGCTGTTCGGGACGTAGTTGAAGTTCGTGCGGACGTTGTAGCGGTCGTACTGGTTGTTCGCGAACACACCCTTCGTGTTCTGCGAGCCGTACGTCAGGTTGTAGCCGTAGTTCTGGCCACCGCCGCGTGCACTCCAGCCGAGCGTGAGGTCCGTGCCGGTGCGGAAGGCGCCGACGCGCATCAGCGGGTTGTCGCGAACCAACGCGCCCACGGCCTGCCCACGGCAGAGCGGGTTCGTGCTGGTCGTCGCAACAGACGCCGCGCTGCAGAGGGCGTAGTTGTCCGGCGGCGTGTAGTTGCGATCCTCGGTGCCGGACTCGATCCGGACGGACTGCTGGAAGCTGTTCGAACCCGGGCGACCCTTCTTCGTGATGATCTGGATCACGCCGGCGGAAGCATCGGCGCCGTACAACGTCGCGGCGGCCGGACCCTTCACGACTTCGATGCTTTCAATTTCTTCGGGGTTGATGTCGTTCATGCGGTCGTACTGCTGGCCGCTCTGACCGGACCCGATCTGACCTTCGTTGATACGTACGCCGTCGATAAAGATCAGCGGCTGGTTCGACAGGTTGATCGACGACGCACCGCGAATGCGGATCTGCGTCGCCGTGCCCGCCGTACCCGACTGCGAGCTCAGGGCAACGCCCGGAACGCGCGACTGGAGCAGGTTGGCGACCGACGTGATCGGTGCATCCTTGATGATGTCCGACGCCTTCACCGAAGCCACGAGCGCGGCCTGTGCCTTCCGCTCCTGGTTGCCGGCAGTTCCCGTCACGACGATTTCGGACAGGTTGACGAGCGAAGCATTCATCTGGAGGTTCACCGTCACCGTCTGATTGGCAACGACGCGAACGGTATCCGACACGGCCTTGTAGCCAAGACGGAAGGCGCCGACGACAATCGGGCCCGAGCGCACGTTCGTGAAGCGAAACTCGCCATCTTTGCTCGTCTGCGTAGCGAACGCCGTGCCCGGCAGAACAATGCGGGCTTCAGCGATTGGCTGCTTCGTGGCTACGTCGGTCACCTTGCCGGTGATGGTGCCCGTCTGCGCAAACACGCGCGTCGGAAGCGCCAGCACCACAAACGTGGCCGCCAGAGCCAAGCGACGAATACTCGCTCGGTGGAACATCAGCCTCTCCTTCAGTGGGGTGGGGTGGTCGCACTACGTGCGACGTCGAACAGAGCCAGCAACACATCAATGATTCACCAATGAAACAGTTCGATGGTCGACGACCTACTACGCTGTACCCACCGACGCATCATTCCGTCACAGCGATCGGTGCCTACTGCTACGCAAATGGTACAGCCTCGTAATGTCTACCGTCCGGAGGCGATATGCCAGTCCCGTTCCTCCGTGAGTCCTACGGTGTCGAGCTATTTTCACCGAACTTAATCATCACTTAACGACGGAACGCGAAGGACGAGAGGCCCCCCGGCCCCCTTACCCTCCGCGCCCGCCGAACCACTACATCAGTATGACGCACGAGGCGGAAATAGTGTTGAGCGCTTGCCGCTCACCGTCCACGAACGTCCGCCGACGCGGACAAATAGTTCGCGTCCGTCGGTCGACACCACTGCCGTGCCGAGCTGATCCGTGCGCACGATCGTCGCACCGCGCACGAGCAGAGCGTCCATCACCTCCGCACTGGGATGCCCGTAACTGTTTCCTGCGCCGACCGATACGAGCGCGACGCGCGGCTGAACGGCATCGAGAAACGGCGCACTCGAGCTTGTCCGGCTGCCATGATGTCCCACCTTGAGAACATCACTCCGTAGTTCTACGGATGAGTAGTGCGAGAGCAACCACTCCTCCTCCGCACGCTCGGCGTCGCCGGTCAGCAAGAACCGAACAGCACCGTACTGAACGACCGCGATCGTACTGGCAAGATTGGGATCGGTGAGGTGCGCTGTCCACGACGAATCCGGGGCGAGAAATCGTATCGTGATTCCATCCACCGCCACCGAATCACCGGGATGCACGCGCATCCACGACACGCCGAGCTCGCGCGCCGCGGCGAGGCTCGCACGATAGCTTTCGCTGCCGCCGGCGAATGCCGCGTCGCGAAACTGCGCCGGATGCAGCGCGCGCAGTACGCTCGCCGCGCCACCGACGTGATCGGCGTGCGGATGCGAGAGCACAAACATCACGACGTCGCCGCCGAATCGGCGCAGATACGGAATGACGGTGCGGCGCCCCGCATCGCCCCCGTTCCAAGTGCGTCCGGCATCGAACAGAATCCAACGGCCACGCGGCGTGCGCATCGCGAGCGCATCCCCCTGACCGACGTCGATCATGTGCAGCTCGGCGAGCCCTGTTCCGCTCGGCGCGAGCGGCCAGACGATCATGATCGTGAGCGCTGCCCCAGCCACGCCGAGCGGCCGCGACGCGTCGCGCGCCGTCGCGGCGACGATGAACGCGAGCGCGCCAACGCCCGCCGCGACGGCCACCGCGAATGCGGGGGCGACGGTGAACGACGCGAACGGCACACCGGCGCCGATTGCCGCGACAGCATCGAGAGCGGAGAGCAGCGGATGCGCCGCGCTGGCAACGAAGGCGGCGACGGCGCCGAGCGGCGCGAGCGAAAGAAAGAGCGCCGGCTGCAGCAATGCGATCAGCGGCGACGCCGCGAGATTCGTCAACGGCGCGATCAGGCTGACGCGGCCGAACGTCCACGCGACGAGCGGCGCGGTCACGAGCGACGCGAGCGTCGAGATGATGAGGTCGCGAGTAAGGGTGCGTCGCCATCCACGGAGCGTGTGCGGCACCCGGCGTTTCACGAAGATTCCCGCCGCC
Organism: Gemmatimonadota bacterium; assembly: GCA_043757365.1. Taxonomy (GTDB): domain Bacteria; phylum Gemmatimonadota; class Gemmatimonadetes; order Gemmatimonadales; family Gemmatimonadaceae; genus Fen-1231. Next base: position 29,832 of record JAYVPN010000001.1, read on the forward strand.
GTCAGTGCGGCGAAGCCAGCGACGCTCAGTTGCCAGCCGAGGTCGGTGACGGTGCGTGGCTCGAAGAGCGGTGCGCCGCCACTCACGGCGAGCACGGCCCAGGGCGAGACGGGCCGCTCGAGCGCGCGCGCGGCCGTCACGGCGACGAGCATCACCGCGCTGCGCACGGCGGGCGGTGGCGCGCCGATGGCCGCGACATACAACACCGTGACGATGCACGCCGCCCATCGGGCGCGGCTCCGCGTGGCGCGCGCGAGTTCGAACAGCAACACCGCCGCCTCGGCGATGATCGCAACGTGTAAGCCAGAAATGGAGAGAATGTGCACGAGGCCGGCGGCGGCGAATCGATCGCGCACTTCGGTGGGAATGTCGCGCGTATCAGCGATCAGCAGAGCGCGCACGAGGGGCGCATCGCCGCGATAGAGCGTGTCGATGCGAGCGCCGGTTCGTTCGCGCCACCGCGACAGCGCTCTCCCAATGGGGGAGTCGGCCTCGGTGGCAGCACACGGAGTGCGCGAGCGCGCAGCGCGCCAATCGGCGCGCGAAGCCGCTGCGTCGGCGCAGCGCGCATCGCGCTGCGCGCAGTCGCGGGCGACGAGCACACCGGTCGCGAACAACAGCGCCGCCGACAGCGGTGCGACGCGACGCTGCTGCGCCGCTCTGATCCCGAGTAGGCCGACCGTCGCCGCACCGAGCAATAACACGCCGGGCGCGCTCGCCGAAAAACCGGCGAGTAGTCCCACGGCATACGCACTGACGGCCCACGCGATGAGCGGCACCGCGCATGATTAAGCAGTGCACGCGCCTCGACGCTCATCGCTGGCGCGCGCTACCCATCAAACCACCGCAGTCGGTCCTGGAGTCTGTCGGTTATCCAGCCATCGGCAGCGGTTTACGATTCTGCACGACCGCGCCAGTAAACGTCGAGCCGGTGGTCCCGGTGAGTTCGACCGTCAGATACTGTCCGATCATCGACACGTCGCCGGGAATGATCACGGTTTTGAAATCGCGCGATCGTGCCTGGAGCATATCGGCACCCTTCCGCGCTTCTTTCTCAACGAGCACTTCCATGCGCTCGCCAAGACGGACCATGTTGCGCTCGCGGCTGATGCCGCGAACGGTGGCGACGAGACGGTTGAACCGCTCGTCGACGACCTCGCCGGGGACGATCAGCTCGGGCGGCAGCCGCGTGGCGGGTGTTCCCTCGCGCATCGAGAACTTGAAGAGGTAGGCGTCGTCGAAGCGCACCTCCTGCACGGCGGTGATCGTTTCCTCGAACTCCTCGTCCGTCTCGCCGGGGAAACCGACGATGATGTCCGTGGTCAGCGCGAGGCCGGGGATTGCCGCGCGCAAACGGCCGACGCAGGCGAGATATTCCTCGCGCGTATATCGACGCAGCATGCGCTTCAGCGTGCGGCTCGAGCCGGATTGCATCGGCAGATGGGCGTGTTCGCATACCGTGTCCACCTCGGCCATCGCGGCGATCACGCGATCGCTGTAGTCGTTCGGATGCGGGCTCGTGTAGCGAACGCGGCGGATTCCCTTCACCGCGCCGACGGCACGGAGGAGATCGGCAAAATCGTGCGTGCCGTCGGTGTACGAATTCACGGTCTGCCCGAGCAACACGACTTCGCTCAATCCCTGCGCGACGACTTCTTGCGTTTCGCGCACGACGTCGGCGAGCTGACGGCTCCGCTCGGGGCCGCGGGTGTACGGCACGATGCAGTAGGTGCAGCGATAGTCGCAGCCGCGCTGTACGGGAATCCAGGCCTTCACCCCGTCGAAGCGTCGGGCTTGGAAATCCTCGTAATGCTCTTCGAGATCGAAATCGGTCGCGGAGAAGCGTTCGCCTTTCTGGGCCGCTTCGATGAGATGCGGTAGCGCGCGATACGCGTCGGGCCCAACGACGAGTGACACGCGACTGTTGGACTCGAGCAGCCGTGGGCCGAGGCGCTGGGCCATGCAGCCGGTGACGCCGAGGATCGTGTCTTTGCCCATGAAGCGGCGAATCTCGCCCAGGCGGCCGATGACACGCTGCTCGGCGTTATCGCGAATGGCGCACGTGTTCAGCAAAATCACATCAGCGCCTTCGGGGCCGTCGATGCTCGTATAGCCCTCCGCGGTCAGTTTTCCGAGCATCAGTTCGGAGTCGCTGACGTTCATCTGGCAGCCGTAGGTTTCGATATAGACTGTTGGCATTTGTTAAGTACCGTTTACGGTTCACCGTTGACCGTGCGAACCGGGGTTTCGTGCGCGACGAGCTTTCCGGGCGCCATTGCGGCGCTGAAGGAGCTACGCAACAGCGCAGTGAAACGGGTGCGGCGCGGTAGCGAGGCATCCGACAGCGATACCGTAAGATAATCTTCCGTGAGCCCCTCGCGCTTCCTCCCGTCGCCGATCACGACGACGTCGGCGGTCTGACCGACGCGGCTCGCACGATGCGCGGCCGACTTATCCTCTCCGAGTGCGCGAAGTTCGGCGGCGCGAGCCCGGCTCACGTCTCCACGCACCGCACCGGGGAGCTTTGCAGCGGCGGTACCGGGGCGTTCGGAATACGGAAAGACGTGCAGCGAGGTAAACGGGAGAGCGGCCACGAGCCCGACGGTCGCCCGATGATCGGCCTCGGTCTCGCCGGGAAAGCCGGTGATGATATCGGCGGCGAGCGCGAATGGAGTGATTCGTGCTGCGAGCTTCTCGACCGCCATCGCGTAACTCAATGCGGAATACCAATGACGCCCCATGCGCCTCAACACGGAATCGGATCCGCTCTGCAGCGGCGCGTGCAGATGCGGCGCGACACGCCGCGGATCGCCGGCAAACAACTCGGCGAGTTGCACGTCCACCTCCGTCGCTTCGATCGACGTGAGACGAAAACGCACGTCGGGAACATCGCGCACCAGGCGCTCGACGAGCGCGCCGAGCGACGAGCCGTTGTCGGCGCCGTAGGTGCCGATGTGAATGCCCGTGATCACAATTTCCGGATGCGTGCGCGCAAGCGCCGCGGCTTCACGCACGATGTCGTCGGCGTGGCGCGACCGATTCACTCCGCGTGCGAGCGTCGTCGCGCAGAAGGTGCAGTGTTCGTCGCAGCCGTCCTGAATGCGCAGCAGGGCGCGACTGCCGGTCTGTTCACTGGCGCGCGTGGTGGCGTGGGAGCGATCGATGCCGAGCGCCATCGCGATCGCATCGAGGTCGGCGCCACGAACAACGTGCGTCACGCCGGGAAGCGCGGCGATCGTTCCATCATCGCGCGCCGATGCGCAGCCCATGACGATCGACGGCAGCGGCGCGCGGCGAATCGCCTGGCGCAAGTCCGCCTCGGCCTCGGCGGTCACCGCGCACGAGTTATAGAGCGCGACGTCTGCTTCGGCGGCGGAATCGACGATCGTGCCGCCGGCCGCTTCGATCATCGCGCGAACATGTTCGGTATCGTACTGATTCGCCCGGCAGCCGAAGGTGCGGAGATACGCCTTCACGCGCGGCTCGGCACGGCGAACTCGCCCGTGCGATTGGAGATTCGCTGCGGAGTCTTCGGCTCGATCGGAAGCTGCACGTAAAACGTACTCCCTTCCCCCTCGGTGCTCTTGACCCAGATGCGGCCGCCGTGTGCTTCGATCGCGAGGCGGCAGAAGGTGAGACCGAGCCCCGAGCTGCGGACGCGCGGCGCATTCGCCGAGCGGACGCGTTCGAACTTCCGGAAAATCAGTTCCTGATATTCTTCGGGGATTCCCGGGCCGTTATCGCCTACAGTTAACAGGATGCCGTTCGGATCACTGCGCGCGGTCAGCGTAAGCTGCACCGGCCCGGCCGAATGTGTGATCGCATTCTGCACGAGATTCGAGAGCACGCGCTTCACGAGGACCTTGTCGGCGCGAAAGACGGGTGCGTCGTCGGCGGCGTCAGCGGTGGCGCCTGCTCCCTCCTGCTGGAAACGAAGCCCCCAATCGTAGACGATTTCGGCGAGGAGCGCCGCCGGTGCGATCGGCTCGGGTTGAAGCGTGATGGTCTGCTCTTCGATGCGGGCGACCTCGAGCAGATCTTCGATCAGCGCGAGCAGATCCTCGGCCTTACCCTCGGCGTCCGAGAGTGCACGCGCCTGCGGGTCGGTGACGGCGCCGAAATCGCCGTCGCGCATCATCTCGAGCGTCGCAAGCACCGAGGTGAGCGGCGTTTTGAGATCGTGCACGATCATCTTCATGAGATCGTCGCGCACCTTCTGCAATTCGCGGAGGCGCTTGAGACTTTCTTCGAGCGCATCGGTGGCGCCCTTGAGCTTCAGCAGCGCCCGAACGCGCGCATTGAGCACGAGACGATGATGCGGCTTCGTGAGAAAGTCGTCACCGCCGGCCTCGATCGCTTTGACGCGATCGGTGGTGTCGCCGAGCGCGGTGACGAAAATGACCGGAATGCGCGCCGAGCGCGGATCGCGCTTGAGGCGCCGGCAGACTTCAAAGCCGGCGTCGCGATCGGGGACGCCGAGCGCACCGGCCGGCATCGAGACGTCGAGAATGACGAGATCGGGGCGGTGCTCGAAACATGCGGTGACTGCATCGGGTGCATTCCGCGCCACGACGGTGCGGAACCCGAGCGTCTCGAGCTGGTCGACGAGCAACTCGACGTTGGCGTCGACATCATCGGCGACGAGAATGAGCGGTGCGGATCCGGTGGAGGGGGCGGCCGTCGTTGCCATCAGCACCACCGCTTCACGGCATTCAGGGCCGGATCGAGAAGCCGACGCTGACGATCGTTCCCTTCTCACTCAGCGCACCCTGCGTACGCGTGGCGAACTGCAGGCCAAGATCGAGCGCGGCGCGGCCGCTGCCGAGCGGGATTCCGAGACCGCCGGTGTATCCCTGCTCCTTCACGACGGTCGGACCGGCCGAGAACGGCAGGTCGCGCTGACGCCATCCGAGGCGGACGCCAATCGGCACGCCATCGATTTTCGGGCCGGCGATTTCAACGCCGCCGGCGAGTTCGGTGGCATCGTGCAACGGGAGCGTGGACGAACCGAGCCCCTTCAAATCGCTCCACTTCTCGTTGCTCCATCGCACCGAGAAGACCGATCCGGCAATGCCATCGTAGGCGAGCGAGGCGCCAAAGCGCGACGGCACTTTGCCGCTGCCGAGCGTCGTCGAATCACCGAGGCGGACGTCCATCGCCCGACCGAGGCGCGCCGAACCGCCGATATTAAGGTGCAGCACCGGAGTCGCGACGAAACCGACCGAGAACGCCGTGCCGCTGTACGTGAGTGTTGTAGACTGAGAAAAACTTCCCGCATTCAGCGTGCTATCAAAATCGCGGCCGATGAGAATACGATTCTCGCCGGGATAGAAGTGCACGCCGGCGCCGACATGAAACCGCGTCCCAAAGCTGTAGCTCGCAGCGAAGCGAATGTCGCTGATGCCGCCCGTGCTCCCGGTCGTGAGCTTCGAGGCGATTCTCTGGCCGCTGACGACCTGGGTATCGGTGTAGATGTTGGTCCACGTGCGGTCGAGAAAGTTCGAAATCGCGAGACCGAAGGTCAGATCGTTGTACCGGCCGCTGGCCGCGAAGACCGGGAAGCGCGCCGTCGTGTTGCTGATGTTCTTCCCGCCGTTGGCCTGGGAGCGGAACTCGGGATCGTACTGCACATAGACGGCCGACCGCTGACCGAGCGAGAGGGCGGCCGGATTGATCGGCGACTGCGGATCGAAATCGGCAAGCGAGCCGCCAGTAGCGAGGGCGCGCGTGCTGAGTTGACCGCCCGGATAGCCGAAGCCCTGCACCGAGAGTGATCCCTGGGCACTGGCCAACTGTGCGGCGGCCACCGACAGCACGACGGCGACGAGGACGGCGAACGCGAAGCGGGCGATGCGCGACGGCGAAAGAGGCGACATCACGGCACTCCGTAGGAAACGTTCGGGATGTACGAGATGCGCATCACCGGGCGCAGCGCGGCAGGGGCGGTCGTGGAGAAGAAACGGATCTCCGCGGGGAATGTGCCTTCGGCCGACGCGCGGAGGATCACGGAGCGCGGCGGCGGGTTGATGACGAGCGCCTGCGCGCCCCACGCGCGCACGAGGCTGTACAGCTCGAACGTTTTGACGCCGCTGTCGGATGGGGAAGTCAGCAACGAGTCGGACACGAGCAACCCCGGTGCGCCGATGATGCTCGCGGCACGGCGCAGGTCGGTGATCTGCGGCGAGGCGAGGCCGACCTGGGCGTGGAGCGCGATCGTGTCACGGGCACTGCCGAACCGGGTCGGCTGTTGCGTAAGGCGCAGCGTCGCACGCACGACCGTGGCGGAATCGGTGAAACGGCGCGGGATGGTGAAACGCAGATAGGCGCGTCGTCCCGGCACCCCGCCGACGGACATCCACGATCCACCTGACGCGGGCATGTTGTACTTCGCGACGAGTTGGTAATCCTTGAGATCGCGCTGGACGTCGACTTGGCCGACCGGCGTCGCCGACGCGACGTTGATCGTCAGCTTGGCGACCGTCGTATCCTGCGAGCCTCGGTACGTCAGCACGGCGGGGGTCCCCGACTCCACGGTGTAAACCCGCAGATTGACTGGCCCGCTACCATCGACGCGGATGCCGATACGCAGATGCGCTTTCGCCTTGATCTTGCTCAGCATCGCCGAGTCGGACACCGGCAGGAAGAGCGTATCGTGAACGAGCGATTTCTCGTACGTGGCCCCACCGATGCGGCGCTCCGGCGTGAACTTGGCGAGCACCGGCGCGGCGGCGGTGTCAAGCGCGAGCGTGTCATCGACGTCGTAGAGTTCGAACCGCACCGACGCCGGCAGCGTGGCCCGCGTCGTGTCGACGACGATGCGCAGCCGCGATGAATCGACGCGCACGATCGTCTTCGACGTGTCGTTGACCGCCGTGTAGTAAGTGACCAGCGTATCGAAGCGCACGACGCCGCGGACTTCGATCGTGTCGCCGCGGGTTGCGAGCAGCATGCCGTTTTCCGTGCCACGCGACGGATACCCGACGTACGTGCTGTCGAAGGCGAGCACCGGCGATATGAGGGTGTCGAGAATCGGCACCTTCTGCGACGGACACAACGATGGGCAGGCAGCACCACTATCGAGGGATTCGGCGCACGCGCCAATCCCTGCGACGAGAAACAACGCGAGCAGGATTCCAATACGACGGTTCATATGTGATGCAGGGACTGAGGCGTGAACGGATGCGGCAGCAGGTCGGCAAGCGACCAGCTGGCCTCCGCGCCCGACGTAGTGTAGCTGGTGATGGTGATGCGCGGCGCGAACTCGACGAGCGCCTGACGGCAAATTCCACAGGGCGGAGTCGGATCGTCCGCTTCCGTGACGACGACGCAGTGCGTAAACTCGCGATGCCCCGCGGCGACGGCCGCCGCGAGCGCGCCGCGCTCGGCGCAGCTGCCGGCCGGATACGACGAGTTTTCGACATTGCAGCCCGCGACAATCACGCCGTCGGCGGTGAGCAAGGCCGCGCCGACGCGGAAGTTCGAATACGGCGCGTACGCCCGATGCATCGCCGCCGAGGCGGCCTCACAGAGCGCCGCCCTCTGAGTCGCGTCCGTCAACGGCCGGTCACCAGCGGAAGAAACGACCGTCCGGCGCCACGGAACTCGAGCCCCAGCCAATCCGCCACGGTCGCGCCGAGGTCGGAGAAGGTGGTGCGCCGACCGATGGCGATCCCGCGCGTGCGCGGCCCGAGGGTCAGTAGGGGGACGTTCTCCCGGGCGTGATCGGATGACGCGGTCGTCGGATCGTTGCCGTGGTCGGCGGTAATGAAGAGCAGATCGTCCTCGCGGAGGGCGGCAGAAATAGCTGGCAGGGC
>JAYVPN010000002.1:0-10919 GCA_043757365.1 Gemmatimonadota bacterium
ATCGATGATCGTGGGCGGCCGGTGCTTGGCGCCGCCTGCACGGGATGCGGTACGTGCATCAACGCGTGTGTAACGGCGCCGAGCTCGATCAGTACTCGGCCTTACGGGAGCTGAAACGTGAGTGGACGATTCGAAGTGCGGACGGTACCGAAGCCGTGGGGTTCTGAGACGATCTGGGCCGTGACCGATCAGTATGTCGGGAAGGTGCTTCATATCAAGGCCGGGCAGGCGCTGTCGCTGCAGTATCACAACCAGAAGGATGAGACGATCCATCTGCTCAGCGGCGAGATGATGTACCGCGTGAAGATCGACGGCGAGCTTCGGGATGTGAAACTCAAGGCCGGCGAGAGCTACCGCAATGAGCCCGGGACCGTGCATCAGATGGAAGCCGTTACGGATTGCGATGTACTTGAGGCGAGCACGCCGCAGCTGGATGATGTCGTGCGGTTGAGCGACCGTTACGGCCGCGAAGGGACGAGCGCGCCGTAGTGGCGCGTCGATAGCACGCATGCACCACGAACTCGCCACGGTATCACGATGAAAGTGATCATTCCGCTCGCCGGGAAAGGGACGCGCCTTCGCCCGCACACGCACACAGTACCGAAGCCGATGCTGAAGGTGGCCGGCAAGCCGGTGATGGATTACGTGCTCGACGACGTGCGCAAGCTTGGGAACGTGGATGAGGTCATCTATATAACCGGGCATCTGAAGGATGCGGTGGAGCAGCACGTGCGCACGAAGTATTCGGACATGAAGGCCCAATTCATCGAGCAGAAGGTGCAGGACGGCACGGCCGGTGCCGTGGCGCTCGCGCGCGAGTTTATCGATGCGCCGGTCCTGATCATCTTCGTCGATACGATCTTCGACGCCGATCTGACGACGATCGCCGCGAGTCCGGACGACGGCATCATCTGGACGAAGGAAGTCGAGGACTACCAGCGTTTCGGGGTGGTGGTGACCGACGCGAGCGGTCACATGACGAAGATCATCGAGAAGCCGTCGACGCCGATCTCGAAGCGGGCGAACATCGGGCTGTACTATATGAAGAACTGGAAGCTGTTGTTCGAGGGGATCGACCACACGCTCAAGCAGCCGGCGAACAAGGGCGAGTATTACCTGACCGATGCGTTTCAGTATATGATCGATCACGGCGCGAAGATCAAAGTCGAGGACGTTGCTGGCTGGTACGATGCCGGAAAACTCGACACGCTGCTCGAGACGAATGCGACGATGCTGACGCGCGGCCGGGCGCATGTGCCGACGTCCGCGCACGGCGGGCGGATTGTCGAGCCCGTGTACATCGAGGACGGGGCGACGCTCACGGGGTCGACGATCGGGCCGAATGTGTCTATTGGAGCCGGCTCCGTCGTGACCAACTCGTCGATCCGCAACAGCGTGATTGGCGACAAGGCGAAGATCGATAAGTGTGCAATCGAGAATTCGCTCATCGGCGACCGCGTGACGCTCGAGAACGTGCTCGGCGAAGTCACCGTCGGTGACGATTCCGAGGTGCATGGCAACACCTGACGCTTCGCCGTCGCCGGCGGGGAAGCCACTGCCGCTTTCGCGCAATGTGAAGGCGCTCGCCGCGGTCAGTCTGTTGACTGACGCGGCGAGCGAGATGATTTATCCGCTGCTACCGATTTTTCTCTCCACCGTGCTTGGCGCACCCGCGTCGGCGATCGGTGCGATCGAGGGGGCGGCTGAGACGCTGGCGAGCATGTTGAAGCTCGCGAGCGGGTGGTGGAGTGATAAAGTGAAATCGCGATTGCCGCTCGTCTGGGCCGGATACGGAATCGCATCGTTCGTGCGTCCGCTGATCGGACTGGCGACGTCGCCGATGCAGGTGCTCGCGGTGCGGTTGGCCGATCGAACGGGGAAGGGGATTCGATCGTCACCGCGGGATGCGCTGTTGGCTGATTCGATCGAGCCTTCGCAGCGGGGGCGGGCGTTTGGGTTTCATCGTGCCGGTGATAACGCTGGGGCGGTGATTGGGCCGCTTGTTGCTTGGGTGTTGCTACAGCAAGTCGGGATGCCGATGCGTCGGGTATTCTTTTGGGCTGTGGTGCCGGGGGTGTTCGCGTTGATCGTGCTGGTTGTGTTTGTTCGGGATGAACGGCGGCCACGGATTTTATCGAGGACGGGCGGGGATCTCGGGGCGCGGATTGAGACGGATACTGCGGGTCGGAGCGCGGAGATTTCTTTGGGGGCTTCTTTTTGGAAGTACCTTGTCGTGCTTCTGGTATTCACGCTCGGGAATTCAACGGACGCGTTTTTGTTATTGCGGGCGTCGCAGGTTGGGGTGCCGATTGCGATGATTCCGATTTTATGGGCGGTGTTCAGTCTCGTGAAGGCGATGGCGACGATGCCGGGCGGGGCGTGGTCGGACCGGATCGGCAGAAAGCCGGTGATTGCGATGGGGTGGGCGATTTACGCGGGTGTGTATCTGCTGTTCGGGCGCGTCACGGAGGCGTGGGAGGTGTGGGCGCTGTTCATCGTGTATGGGCTGCACTTTGCGCTCACCGAGGGGACGGAGAAGGCGCTCGTCGCCGATCTCGTGCCGGCGTCGCGGCGCGGTACGGCCTATGGGTGGTACAACTTCACAATCGGGATGGCGGCGCTACCGGCGTCGCTGGTGTTCGGGCTCGTCTGGGACCGGTGGTCGCCGACCGCGGCGTTCGGGATGGGGGCAGCGTTCGCGTTCGTCGCGCTCGCTGGCCTCCTCGTGCTGGTGCCGGCGCATCGACCGGAACCAACCGCGGCTTAGCAGCAGCGATTGCCGGGGCGCGAGTAGCGCGCTTCGAGGCGCTCTTCGAGAAACTCTGATTCGCTGATTGGCTCGCACTCCGGGTGGTGCGCCTCGACGTGCGCGCGGTAGGCAGCGTAATCCGGGACGCCGGCGATCGTGCGGATCGTGTGAATGATCCGCACGATCGCTGACATCGGAGACGCGGAAGTTGGTACCGTCATATCGGAATCGTGCTCTGCACGAATGGGACTTCGCTCGAGACGGCCTTCCGCTTGCCGCTGAGGATCGTCACCCACTCCTTGATCGAGTCGGCGAGAATGACGATCACCGCGAGAACGAAAAATCCGGCGACCGCGGCATCGAGGCGGTCATTGAAGATCACTCGCGTGGCATCGCCGGCGCTTTTGATTCCGGGCGGCAACGTTCCGACGGCGAGCTTGGCGTTGATCATCGCCGCATGCGCGAGGAAGCCGATTTTCGGATCGCTCGAGAAGATCTTCATCGAACCGGCGGTCAGCGTGACGACAGCGAGCCAGGCGAGCGGAAGCAGCGTCATGAAGGCGTACTTCGCCTTCCCCATCTTGATGATCACCGTCGTGCCGACGCACAGTGCGACGGCCGCCAAGAGCTGGTTGGCAATGCCGAAGAGCGGCCAGAGTGAATTCACGCCGCCGAGCGGATCGTTCACGCCCTGATACAGGAAGAAACCCCACGCACCGACGATCATCGCGCTCGCCATCATCACGGCGGGATACCAGCTCACACGGCCGAACGGCGCCCAGACGTGCTTGCCGAGATCCTGCAACATGAAGCGGCCGACGCGCGTGCCGGCGTCGAGCGTGGTGAGAATGAACAGCGCTTCGAACATGATTGCGAAGTGGTACCACAATGCCATCGCCCCGCCGCCGCCGAGCACGTTCGCAAAGATGTGGGCCATTCCCACCGCGAGGCTCGGCGCGCCGCCGGTGCGTGAGAGCAGCGACGATTCCTGCACCTGTGCGGCGAGCGCCGTAAGCTCTGCGGGCGTGACGACGAAGCCCCAGGTGCCGATCACCTGCGCCGCGTTCTCGACTGTCGTGCCGATGATCCCGGGCGGCGCGTTGATTGCGAAATAGACGCCCGGTGTGAGAATGCAGGCGGCAATCAGCGCCATCACGGCGACCATCGATTCGGTGAGCATCGCGCCATAGCCGATGAAACGCGCGTCGGTTTCGCGCTCGAGCATTTTCGGCGTCGTGCCGCTGGCGATCAGTGCGTGGAAGCCGGAGATCGCGCCGCACGCGATCGTGATAAAGACGAACGGAAAGACCTTGCCGGCGAACACGGGGCCGGAGCCATCGACGAATTGCGTGATCGCCGGCATTTGCAGCGGCGGCAGCGTGAACAGAATGCCGATCGCCAGCGCCGCGACGACTCCGATCTTCACGAACGCCGAGAGATAGTCACGCGGTGCGAGCAGCAGCCACACCGGAAGCACCGACGCGGCGAAGCCGTAGATCATGATCAACCACGCGAGCGTCGTGCCGCTCAGCGTGAAGATCGGCGCGAGGTTCGGCTGCTCCGCCACCCATCGGCCCGCGTACAGCGAGAGCACGAGGAGGACGATGCCGATCGCCGTCGTCTCGAGCACTCGGCCGGGGCGAATCCATCGCATGTAGACGCCCATCAACATCGCGATCGGCACCGTGAGTGCGATGGTGACCGTCCCCCACGGACTCGACTTGAGGGCGTTGACCACAACGAGCGCGAGCACGGCGATCAGCACGATCATGATGCCCAGTACGGCGACAAGCGCGGTGTAGCCGGCGACCGGTCCGATTTCGTCTTTCGCCATCTGGCCGAGCGAACGGCCATCGCGCCGAATGGATGAGCAGAGAATGACGCAGTCCTGCACCGCGCCGCCGAGGGCGACGCCGATGATGATCCAGAGAAAGCCGGGGAGGAAGCCGAACTGCGCGGCGAGTGTCGGTCCAACGAGCGGGCCGGGGCCGGCGATCGCCGCGAAGTGATGGCCGAAAACGACCCACTTGTTGGTCGGGACGAAATCGCGGCCGTCGGCGAGTCGCTCGGCCGGCGTCGCGCGATTGGCGTCGAGCGCGAAGATCTTCGCGGAGATGATTTTGCTATAGAACCGATAGGCGATCGTGTAGACGCAGACGGCGGCGGTGATCAGCCACGCGGCGTTCACGGTTTCGCCGCGGACGACGGCCAGGTAGCCAATCGAGACCGCGCCGACGAGGGCGACGAGGGCCCATCCCAACGGTTTGAGGGCGTTCATGGGGGAGAAGATGCCGAACGGTGCGCAGTGCCCGCAACCAGCGCGAAACAATGACTCGCCGCCGTGGTACGATTACCTTTAATAGATCGCTGCCGGACCCCTCGCGCCCCGAGTTCTGATGACTGGTTTTGCCCGAGCAGTTCTCTGTGCAGCCACGCTCGCCGCCGCGTCGACGGCCTGCGCCCAAAATCCGAAACCGGACAACAAGGCCGCCGACGCCGCTGCGAAGGGGCTCGGATCACCGCTCGCCGGTTTCGCCTCGCAGCGCCTCATCGTGCTTCCCGTGCAACTGTGGCGTGGCGATTCGTTGTCGTGGATCCAGCCGTCGGGATGGACCGCCTTCCGGAAGGAACTCGACGATTCCGTGGCCTCGGCGATCTCGGAACGCGGCATCGGGAAGGGATGGGCGTATCCGGCGGATGTGATTCGCCAGGCGAAGCGGAACGCCGGATATGTCGGCGATCCGTACTCGATCGGCGCGCAGCCGCTGCGCGGCCAGAATTATCGGCCGAGCGATCACATTCCTCCACTGATGGCGTCGAATCTTCGCGCCATGATCGCCCTCGCCGATGCGCGGTATGCGCTCATTCCCGTCGAGGTCGTCTTTCAACGCGATGGTGAGCGGCAGCGGGTCGTATTGCGGCTCGCGCTCGTGGACGGCCGCACCGGCCGGTTCGACTGGGTCGGCGAAGCACCGAGTGATCCAGCGACTGTGTATTCGGCGTCGATACTCTCGGCGATCGCTGCGCGCGTCGCCGATCTTGTGATCGCGCGCTGACCGCTCCTGCAACTCCTGCACCGACTACCGTACAACGCGACTTACAAATGACACTGCACGCGACTCTCATTCCGGGCGACGGTATCGGCCCGAGCATCACCGACGCGACGGTCCGCCTGCTCAAGGCCGCCGGCGCCGATATCACCTGGGACATTCAGCTCGCCGGCATGGCCGCCGTGACGAAGTACAACGATCCGATCCCCGAGGCGACGCTCGCCTCGATTCGCAAGACGAAGCTGGCGCTCAAGGGACCACTTGAGACTCCGGTCGGCGAAGGGTTCCGCTCGATCAATGTGGCGCTTCGCAAGGAGTTCGATCTCTACGCGAACGTTCGTCCGGCCAAGTCCGTGGTTCCCGGCCTGCGGTTCAAGGACGTCGATATCGTGATCGTTCGCGAAAATACTGAAGGGCTGTACATCGGCGTGGAGAACTACGTGAAGATCGCCGGCGATCCGCACGCCGCCGCGCAGAGCATGGCGGTGATCACGCGGCATGGGTCGGAGCGCATCGTGCGCTACGCGTTCGAGTACGCGCTCGCCAATGGCCGCAAGCGCGTGACGCTCGTGCACAAAGCGAACATTCTCAAGTTCTCGCAGGGGCTCTTTCTCGAGACCGGGCGTACGGTCGCCAAGGCATACGAGGGGCGTGTGGCCTGCGACGAGAAGATCGTCGACGCCTGCGCGATGGAACTCGTGATGCGTCCCGAGCGGTTCGATGTGATCGTCACGACGAACCTTTTCGGAGACATTCTGTCCGATCTCACATCGGGGCTCGTCGGCGGGCTCGGCGTCACGCCGGGCGCGAACATTGGCGAGTCGGCGGCGATCTTCGAAGCAGTGCACGGCACGGCGCCGGATATCGCCGGCAAGGGGATCGCGAATCCCACGGCCGTGATGCTCGCCGGCTGTCAGTTGCTCGATCACGTCGGCGACACCGCGCGCGCCGGCACGCTTCGTGGGGCCATCGAAGCGACGCTGCGCGAACAGAAGACCGTCACCGGCGACGTCGGCGGCTCGGCGACGACAGAGCAGTACACGGACGCCGTAATCGCGAAGCTGTAAACCTTGAAACGCATTTTGCACGTCTCGGATCTACACTTCGGCGCGCCAAGCGTTGCGGTGCAGGTCGAGGCGCTCGAACGGATCATCGTCGCCGAGCATTTCGACGCGATCGTCGTCTCCGGCGATCTGTCGCAGCGCTCGCGGTCACGCGAGTTCGAGCGGGCGCGCGAGCTCATTCAGCTCGCCGAGCGTCGGGCGCCGGTGCTCGTCGTTCCCGGGAATCACGATGTTGCGTGGTGGATGGCCCCGATGGGGCTCGGCAGCGTCACTGCGATGTACACGCGCTACCGGAAGTTCATATGCGATGATCTCGAGCCGCAGCTCCGGCTCTCGGGGATGACGATTGTTGGACTGAACTCGGCGCAGGGTATTCGACCGTTCACATTGACGACGCGGCCGCGCGATTTGTCGGTCGTCGGCGCGGTGGTCGATGAGCAGTGGGCGAACGCGAAGCGAGTGTTCGACGCGGCGCCAGCGGGAGATTTGAAAGTCCTCGTGCTTCATCACAATCTACTGCGCGGCCAGCGGTCGAATCGATGGGGGCTCGCGTCGCGGGCGCTTGGTGTCACATCGGCCGCAGCAACCGGCACGGATCTCGTGATGTGCGGGCACGATCACGAAGATCGGATCGAACATCAGACGGCGGCCGGACGGCGATTCGTGGTGGCGTGTGCGAATACATTATCGAATCGCGTCCGCGGCGGGGGCCCCTCGTCGCTCAATGTTATTGACGCGGACCAGAAGACGATCGCCGTTACGCCATGGGTATGGAACGTCGCGGCCGCAACGTTCATTCCGGGTCACGGCAAGTGCTTCACGCGCTGATTCGGCGGCTGCGGCCGTCGCGCGGGGTCGCGCAGCTCGCGCTCGAGCTGGCCTCGACATCGCCGCGCGACGAATCGGAAATGCTGACGCGGCTCACGGCGCTCGGACTGCGCGGCGTGACGGATGTGATTCTGACGGAGAACCGTCGGACGATGGTGAGCGTGAAGGACCGCACGCTACGCGTGCACAGAGCGTATCTCGACGCGCCGCCGGCGGTCCATCAGGCGATCGCCGACTTTCTCATGGTCGGCCCTCGCGGCGGGGCGACACGGCGGAAGGCGGAGCGGTGCATCATCGAATTCGCGTCGACGATCGACCGTCCGCCTCCGGCGCCGCGCAATGAGCCGACGCATCCCGACGACGAGCCGCTCGCCGAGCGGCTCACGGCACTGCATGCGCGCTACAACGCGAAGTTTTTCGACGGACTCTTGGCGGAGGTGCCGATCCGCATTTCACGACGGATGAAGTCGCGGCTCGGCCACTACACCGCGCGGCGCGGCGGTCAGCTCGCCGAGATCGCGATTTCGAGCGGACATTTTCGGCGTCATGGATTCGTCGAAGTCGCGCACACGCTGATGCACGAGATGGTGCATCAGTGGCAGGACGAAACCGGACTGCCGGTCGATCATGGCGCGGCGTTCAAGCGTAAATGCCGCGAAGTAGGTGCCAGCCCCAGCGCGACGCGCCGACTGCGATAGTGAACGAGCCGCGCTGCTAGCGCGGCCTTTTCTTGGACTTCGATTTCGCCTTGGCCTTCGGCTTGCCGTAGTTCGTATTGCCGTCTTTGTAGACCTCGATCACCGCTGCGCCGAACGCCGGCATCAGAATAGCACTCTTTGCCGCGACGAGTCGAGGCGATACGCCAGAACCGCGATAGGTCGCGGCGACTTTCGCGGCCGGGCATTTCCATTTCGCGCAGTCGATGTTGTAATAGAACCGGTGCGGAACGCTGTCGGCATTCGCGATGACGAGGCCGAGACGACCGTCGGCTGCACGGTAGAGCGCACTCTGGATCACCGGCATCGTGAACGGCTTCGCTCCACCGGTCGTGTGGCCGCCCCAGCCGATGCCGGCCCAATCGCCGGTCGCACTCCGCAGCGCAGAATCCGATCGATACTGGGCGATCAGTTCGCCGCGCACGAGGAAATCCTTGGCCAGAGTACGCACCTTTGCGAGCGTACCGAGAAAGGCGAGCTTCTTCGCGTTCTGGGGCTCAAGCAGATGATGCGGGAACATCCATCCCGGGACATCGCCCCACGTCCAGTCGCGGGCGACGCCGAGCGCCCACGAAACATCACTCTGCTCGAGTGGCTCGGGCGTGCCGAAGTAGATCGTGTAGCCGGAGTAGACGGCGTTGAGCAGCGGGATGTCATCCGAGCTGCGTGGCGTCTGGATGAGAAAGGCATCGACGCCGTCCATGTACGGCTCGGCGGCAAGCTCGGTGGTGAGGCTGAGCTGCGGATCGACATCGCGTGAACCGGCGCGGATGCCGGCCAGCAACGAGCGATAGCCCGCGGACCAGTAGCCACCGCCGCCGAGCGTGTGGCCGTGTGTCGGATCCCAGCACGGCTGCGCGGTGGCCGCGGCGATCTGATCGATGTAGACTGCGCCGACGCCGTCCTCGGTGATCATGCGATGTACCGTCTCGCGCAGTTTGTCTTGCCAGAGATTTGTCGTTGGGCACATGGCGGCCTGTGGTCGCCCCGAGGTGCGGTACGACTCGACGTGCAGGGAGCCGTCGGCATTTTTCGTTGTGGCGCCGCGAGCAGCCGCAAAATTCGCCGTGGTCGTATCCCACAGCCGACCGTTGATGTAGGGCATTACGAGGACGCCGGCCGCGGTGGCGCGCTTCGCAGCGACGTCGAATCCCCGGCGCGTCGGAAAATAATTCGGGTAGTCGGCGTCGAAACCGATCTCGTGCCAGCGGTACCAGTGCACGCCGAGCTTCGCGCCGGTCATGCGCTGGATTTCGATCGCGCGATCGGCGACGTCCGATGGAGTTCCCAGGTCTTTGAGCCCGGGAATGACTTCCGTGTCGAGTCCGTCGACGACCCAGAGGTTTACCTCTTCGACGCGCGATGGCGTGGCGCGTCTGCGCATCGGGCTGTTCGTGGCCCACTGCTGTTTCACGGCCCAGGCGCGATAGCGCTTCGCGCCGACCATCCAGCCGCCTTTGTACGGGGCGATGACGAACGGAAACGGCGCGTGAAACGATGCGCCTGCGGTGCCCGAGTTTTCGACTTCAGTGCCGAGCGTGAAGTTCTTCCCCGGCACGAGGCGGAACTGCTTCGGCCACGATTTTCCGTCTTCGGCCGCGAGGTAGAGGCCGTCGCCGTCGCGCTCGACGAGCATGAACTGCATCGGCATGCCGAGGCTGGGGTAGCTGCCGCCCATCATATCGGTGGGGTGACGGCGCAGCACGCCGGCGTTGTTTCGCGGCTGCGCGACGGCGTCATTCACGCCGCCGCCGATGGCATTGATCACCGGGAAATCGACGCGCGCGAGCGGCGCCGCAGAGCCGGCGACCGGTGCGACGTCGATCGTGAGTTCGGCGGCCGCGCCGTTCTCGACGAGTTTTGCCGTGACTTCGACACGCATTGCGCTGGCAGCGCGCGCCGCCGAAGCGCGCGCCCACGTCAGCGTGACCGAAGTTTCCGTTCGTTTGATGGACGGCACGCCGGCCCCCGGACGCGTGTTATCGAGCGTGTCCGTTGCGCCCGAGGCATCGCGAAAGACGAGCCGCCAGAGCGTGTTCTTGCGATCCGGACCGTCGAGGAAGTCGCGCGACGTTCGAAGGGCGACGATCCCGCCACTCGACGAATCGAAGCTCACCTGAAAGCCGGTGCCCCGAAGAGAGACCGTTCCCTGCTGCGCCGCGAGAGGGGCGGCGGGGATCGACGCGGCGGCGGTCAGCGCCGCCAGTACCCACAGTTTCGTTCGGTTCATTTGTGGTATCTTTCCCAGGTCCCGAAGGTTGAGCGCGCACCACGCACACCGGTTCTGCAATGTCCGATACGTATCTCGCCTCGCCACAGTTGAAGCCGCGTGACGGCGACCTGTTCAATATTGACGCCGCACTCACCGAAGAGGAACGTGCGATCCGCGATTCTGTCCGTCGCTTCGTCGACGAACGCGTGCTGCCGATCATCGGCGATTGCTACGTCGACGGGCGATTCCCGAAAGAACTGATACCCGAGATGGCGGCGCTCGGCGTCCTCGGAGCGAATC
>JAYVPN010000003.1:0-10823 GCA_043757365.1 Gemmatimonadota bacterium
CCGGCCGCTCGAGGAAATCCTCGAGCAGTACCTCACGACGGTGCAACCGATGCATTTGCAGTTCGTCGAACCCAGCAAGCGATACGCCGACATCATCGTCCCGCGCGGCGCCCACAACAAAGTCGCGATCGACCTGATCGTCGCGACGATCCTGCGCCGACTCCAGGGAGGCACCCGATGACCGCTGCCGCCATCCTACCGGTCGTTGGCGAACGGATTCTCGTCGTCGACGACGAACCGGACATCGTCGCGCTCGTCGTCTACCATCTCGCCAAGGCGGGCTACCGCGTGTCGTCCGCCGCGGCGGGTCCGGATGCGCTGCAGATGGCGCGTCGCGAACGTCCGTCGCTCATCGTCCTCGACCTCATGCTCCCAGGGATGAGCGGCTTCGAAATCCTCGAGCAGCTTCGCGCCGACGACAATACGCGCGGCATCGCCGTCCTCATGCTGACAGCGCGCAAGGAAGAGCCGGACCGCATCAAGGGACTCTCACTCGGCGCCGACGATTACCTCACGAAACCATTCAGCCCGCAGGAGCTCGTGCTCCGCGTCGGCGCGATCCTTCGCCGCATCGGCGCCGCTCCGACGGCCGGCGACACGCTCCAGGCGGGACCGATCACGATCGATCGCGCGGCGCACAAGGTCACCGTCGACGGCAACGAAGTCGAACTCACACCGACCGAGTTCAAGCTGCTGCTGACGCTCGCCGAGCGTCGAGGGCGCGTGCAGGCGCGCGCGCATCTGCTGGAAACCGTGTGGGAAGCGGCGCCGGATATTCAAACCCGCACCGTCGACATGCATGTGCAGCGCCTCCGCACCAAACTCGAGCCGGCCGGTGATCTCATCGAGACAGTGCGCGGATTCGGATACCGCATGAAAGCGGGATCGGCGAACGACGCGTGAGGCTTACCCAACGACTGTTGCTCGGCGCACTCGGGGTCGTTGGGTTCCTCGTGGTTTTCATCGTCGCCGTCGAAGACCGTCAGCTCGCGGCGCGACTGCACGATGAGTTCTCGGACAATCTCGCGCGCGAGGCGCGCTTCGTCGCGACGCAATGGACCCCTCAGGTCGATGCGAGTGAGCTGGCGCATGTCGCCGGCGACGCGCTCGGGCATCGCGTCACGCTGATTGGTCCCGACGGCGTCGTCATTGGCGACACGGATTTCGACCGCGACAAGCTCGGACAGCTCGAAAATCACAATGCGCGCCCCGAAGTCGTCGCCGCGCGCAGCGGTCTCGTCGGATCATCGCTTCGTCCGAGCCCGTCGCGCGGTGACGTCGAACTGTACGTCGCCGTCAAAGCGTCGCTCGGCGTGGCCCGTGTCTCGGTTCCGACGCGATCGCTCGACCTGATCGTTGCCGATGCGCGCCGCGACGTCGCGTCAGCCGGCGCGTTTGCGTTGATCGTCACCCTCGGTCTCGCCTGGCTCTTTTCGCGCGCCGTCTCGCGCCCGATCGTCGAACTGCGCGATGTCGCCCGCGCGCTCGCGGCCGGCGATCTGTCGCGTCGACCGGTGCTCTCGGCGCCGGGCGAAGTGGGCGATCTCGCGGTTGCACTGCACGAACTCGCCGAGCAGCTGTCGGCGCGACTTGAAGCACTGCGCTCCGACGAAACGCTGCTCGTGCAATTGACCGAATCGCTGAATGAGGGCGTGCTCGCGGTCGACAGTTCGCGGATGATCGTGCGGATCAACGAGACCGGTCGTCGGCTGCTCGGGGTGCGCGATCCCCTTCCGTTCGCGGTCGATCTCCTGCCGCGCGAGACGGCGCTGCGCGATGCGCTCGCGTCCGCCTTCACCGGGGAAACGACGGAAGAAGTCGAAGTCGTGATCGCCGGGCGTACGCTCAACGTGACGGCGCGTCCGCTCTCGGACGGAGGCGCGGTGCTCGCGCTGTTCGATCTGACGCGCGTGCGTCGCCTCGAGGCCGTGCGCCGCGATTTCGTCGCCAATGTGTCGCACGAACTGCGCACGCCACTGACAATCGTCGGCGGCTTCGCCGAGACACTCGTGGACGACGATCCGCCGGCGGACCGGCGGCGACAGTTCGCCGAACGCATTCTCAATAATACGCGGCGCATGCAGCGCATCGTCGACGATCTGCTCGACCTCTCGCGCATCGAGTCCGGCGGCTGGGTGCCGAATCCCGAGGAGGTCGATTTGGTGGCGGTGGCAGCCGACACGATCGCCGCGGCGCGTGACGCGGCCGCGGCGAAGGGCCTGCCGCTCGAAGTCGACATCTCACCAAGCGCGATGAGTGTCTACGCCGACTACACGGCGATCCGGCAGGTGCTCGGGAATCTCGTGGACAACGCAGTGCGCCACACCGCCACCGGCGCCGTTGTCGTCTTTTCGCGTGAGCGCGAGGGCGGCGGCATCACGGTCGGGGTGCGGGACACCGGAAGCGGAATCGCCGCGGAGCACCTGCCGCGCATCTTCGAGCGCTTTTACCGTGTGGATCCGGGGCGTTCGCGCAATGAAGGCGGCACCGGTCTCGGCCTCTCCATCGTGAAGCACCTGGTGGAAGCGCACGGCGGCAAGGTGCGCGCCGAGAGCGTCGTTGGCGTCGGAACGACGATCGCGGCGAACTTCCCGTCGGCGCCGGTGGCCGGGGGGCGGTAGTCACGGTGACGCCTCCCGCCGAGGGCGGCGACAGGATACGATTCATCACATGACGCTGACGCCGATTCGCCTGGCCTCCTCGGACAGCCCGTACCGCCCGTCGCGGGAGGAAGGGGAGCAGCGGATCGCCGCGATCGACATCGGCTCGAACTCGATCCGCCAGATCGTGGCCGATGTGAGCCGCAGCGGCGCGATCCGGATCGTCGATGAAATGAAAGCCGCGCCTCGGCTCGGCGCGGGCCTTGGCAAGCTCAACGCGCTGGGCGACGAGCAGATGCGGCTCGCCATCGAATCGCTCGTTCGGATGGCGACACTCGCAAAACAGCTCGGTGCAAAGCGGATCGAAGCCGTCGCCACAAGCGCCGTGCGCGACGCGACGAACGGCGCCGCGTTTCTCACGCAGGTACGGCAGCAGACCGGCCTCAAAGTCCGCGTGCTGCTGGGCGAGGAGGAAGCGCGACTCGCGTTCCGTTCGGCGCTCGCGCACTTCGAGCTCGGGTCGGGTCGTGCCGTCGTCATGGACATCGGCGGCGGCTCGCTTGAGCTCGCGGCGGCGGCCGATGGACTGGTGGAGCGGTTGCTATCGCTGCCGTTCGGCGCCCTCCGTCTCACGGAGCGCTTTCTCGGCGCCAACCCGACCGCCAAGGACGTTCGGAAGCTCCGCAAGCATATTCGCCCTGATATCGAGAAAGCGCTGCCACTCCGGGACTGGCGCGGCGCCAACGTTATCGGCTCGGGCGGAACGTTCACGAACCTCGCGGGGATTTATCTGGCCCGGCAGGGGATGCGCGCGGCGCGGTCGGTGCACGGCACGCGCATCCCGCGCGTCGAGGTGGAGCACGTGCTCGAAATGCTCCAACAGATGACGCCCGAAGAACGTCTGGCGGTTCCCGGCCTGAACGCCGGTCGCGCCGACATCATCATCGCAGGGCTCGCCGTCGCGGCCGAGGTGCTGGCGCGTGTCGAGCCGCGCGATCTCTCGGCGTCGGCGTACGGCATTCGCGAGGGCCTGCTGCTCGACGTCGCGCGTGTCAGTCCGACGATCGCCGATCCGGGTGAAGCGCGCGAACGCTCGGTGCGGGAGTTCGCCGAGCGGTGCCGGTACGAGGAGCCGCACGCGCGTCAGGTTCAGCGATTGGCGCTGCAGCTGTTCGATTCAATTGGCGCGCGACTGGGCCTGAGCACGCTCGACCGTCGCATCCTCGCCGACGCCGCGTTGCTTCACGATGTGGGTTATCACATCAACTATCAGGGGCACAACAAGCATTCGTTCCACCTGATCATGCACGCCGATCTCCTCGGGATGTCGCCGGCCGAGCAGGTGATCGTGGCGCACGTTGCGCGGTACCATCGCGGCGGCGTACCGGACAAGAGCAAACACACGGCGTTCGGTGAGCTCGACAAGCGGCTGCGCAACCGCATCAAGCGGTTATCCGGGATCCTTCGCGTTGCCGACGGTTTCGACCGCGGTCATGTCGGGGCGGTCGACCGCATAAAAGTGCGCTGGCTCGACCGTGCGCTTCGGCTGACGCCGGTGCCGTCGCCGAAGGCGAAGTCGTTGCGGCTCGAACTGTGGGGAGCGGCGCGGAAGTCGGATTTATTGAGTGAATTGATCGGCGTGCCGGTGGAAATTATCGGAGCGGACGGGACAGTGGTCAGTGCTGCAGAAATGCAGGAGACTGTTGAATAGGGCTAGCTCGAGTGGGAGAACAGTGGGAGCGCTGTCTCCCCTATCCAAACACTTCCGCCCCAATCACCCTCTTCCCCGCCCCTGAATCGCGAAGCAACCCCCACGAATCTCTCATAAGCACCTTGTGCGTCGAGATTTCCTTTTCGCCGCCCGCATCCCGCTGCGCATAACTGCCGTCGGCTGAGAGTTCCCACGCCTGGCGATTGTCGGCAAGGCATGTCTCGAGGAGCGACATCAATCGCGGGTGGAGCTGCACGTCGTCCACCGGCACGGCGCATTCGACGCGGCGGTCGAAGTTGCGCGGCATCCAGTCGGCGGATCCGAAATAAAACTCCGGTGCTCCATCGTTCGCGAAATACCAGAGACGCGAATGCTCGAGGAATCGCCCGATGATGCTGATCACCCGGATGCGTTCGGAAACGCCGGGCACCTGCGGTCGTAAACAACAGATGCCGCGCACGATAAGATCGATTTCGACTCCCGCCTGAGAAGCTGCGTAGAGCGCCTCGATGACGTCGGCATCGACGAGGGCGTTCATCTTCCCGATGATACGGGCCGGCTGGCCGGCGAGCGCGTTCGCCGATTCACGCTCGATCATCTGCAGAAAGCGCTGCCGCATCCCGCTCGGCGCCACCAGTAGCTTGCGGTAGACGCGCTGGCGCGAGAAGCCCGTGAGCATGTTGAACATGTCGCTCACGTCGGCGCCGATGCTCTGGCCGCAGGTGAAGAGTCCGAGATCGGTGTAAAGCCGCGCCGTCTTGGAGTTGTAGTTGCCGGTGCCTAGATGCACGTACCGACGAATGCCGTCGGCTTCGCGGCGCACGACGAGCGCAAGCTTCGCGTGCGTCTTCAGTCCCGGGAGGCCGTAGGCGACATGGACGCCAAACGACTCGAGCGTTCGCGCCCAATTGATGTTGTTCGCTTCGTCGAACCGCGCCTGCAACTCGACGAGCACGGCGACCTGGATACCGCGCTGCGCCGCTTCCGTGAGCGCCTTCACGATCGCGCCGTCGACGGAGGTGCGATAGAGCGTCATCTTGATGGCAAGCGTCTTGTCGTCGCGCGCCGCCGCCTCGATGAACTGATCGACCGTCGCCGTGAACGAGTCGAACGGATGATGCACGAGCAGGTCGCGCTCGCGAATGACGTCGAAAATCGTTTTGTCTGGATCGCGCAGTTCGATCGGCACCACAGGCGTGAACGGCGCGTCCTTCAGTTCCGGGAAGTCGAGCGCCGCCAGCGTCATGAGATCGCCGAGATCGAGCAGCGGACCGGGCTCGAGCACTTCATGCTCGGTGAGCGGCTCGAACTCGGGATCTTCGCTCTCGCGTAATTCCTCGAGCAACAGGGCGCGAATGGCCTTTGGCATGCCGGTCTGCGCCTCGAGGCGCACGACCTCGCCGAAGCGACGCTGGAAGACCTGCTCCTCGATCATGGAGAGCAGATCTTCCGGCTCCTCAGACTTGGATACTTCGAGATCCGAATACCGCGTGATGCGAAACGTATGCGAACTGACGACCTGCATCCCCGGAAACAGCGTGCCGAGATGCGAACTGATGACCTGCTCGAGCGGCACGAAATGATTCGGCCGCCCCGCAACCGGCACCCAGCGCAACAACGACTTCGGCACCTTCACGCGCGCAAAGTGTTCCGTCCCGCGCTCGGCGTCGCGCAGTTCGACCGCGAGCGAGATCGAGAGATTGGAGATGTACGGAAACGGATGCCCCGGATCGACCGCGAGCGGCGTCAGCACCGGATAGATCTGATTCTCGAAGAGGCCGTCGATCGTCGCGCGTTCGTCGGTGCTCAGGTCGGTCATCGAAAGCAAATGGATGCCGTGCTGCGCTAACTCGGGGAGCAGCAACTCATGCAGGCAGCGCCGGGCGTGTTCGAGCATCTCGCGCACGCGAACTTCGATGCGGTCGAGTTGCTCGCGCGGCGTATTGCCGTCCGGCAGCGTCTGCTGCACGCGCGCCGAGACCTGTCGGCGCAGGCCGGCAACGCGCACCATGTAGAACTCGTCGAGATTCGTGCTGAAGATCGACAGGAACTTGAGCCGCTCGAGCAACTTGTTGCGTTCGTCGAATGCTTCCGCCAGCACGCGCGCGTTGAATTCGAGCCACGACAGCTCCCGATTCAAGTAAAACGGCGACTTCGGCGGATTCATCGCGTTACGGCGACGCGGCCGCGAGAAGCCAATACGACACCGCGGACATGAGCCCCGCCGCCGGAATCGTCAGGATCCACGCCCAGACGATGCGGCTCGCCAATCCCCAGCGCACGGCGTTCAGTCGGTTCGTCGCGCCGACGCCGACGATCGCGCCGGTAATCGTGTGCGTCGTGCTGACGGGAATGCCGAATCGCGATGCCGTCAGAATCACGAGCGCGCCGCCAGTCTCGGCGCAGAAGCCGCCGATTGGACGCAGGCGCGTGATCCGTGAGCCCATCGTGTGCACGATGCGCCAGCCACCAAACAGCGTACCGAGAGAAATGCAGCTGTAGGCGACGATTTCGACCCATCGCGGAATCGTCGACAGATCTTCGAGATAGAAAAAGTGCAGCGCACCGGTCTGACCCGCGAAGTACGATTTCGATGCGACGAGCAGACCGACGATGATGCCCATCGTCTTCTGCGCGTCGTTCGAGCCGTGCGCGAGCGAGAGTAACGCCGAACTCAGGAGCTGGCCGGGACGAAAGACCTTGTCAACGCGACGCGGCGTGGCGTTCTGGAACAGGTTCATCACGATGACCATCAACAGAAAGCCCATCAGCAGACCGAGCGTCGGCGAGAGCGCGATCGCCGAGAGCGTCTCGATCCACTTCTTGCCCCACAGCAGTGCGCCGAAACCGGCTTTCGCGATCGCCGCACCGGCATACCCGCCGATCAGCGCGTGCGAGGAGCTCGACGGAATGCCGAAGTACCAGGTGATGAGATTCCAGATCACGGCGCCGAGCAGGGCCGCACAGATGACATTCGGATTGACGATCGCCTGATCGATGAATCCGCCGCTCACGGCTTTGGCGACCGCCGTTCCGACGAAGAACACCGCGGCGAAGTTGAACGTCGCCGCCCACGCGACGGCAGCCTGCGGACTGAGGACTCGGGTTCCGACGATCGTGGCGATCGAGTTCGCCGAGTCGTGAAAGCCATTGATGAAGTCGAACGCGAACGCGATGACGACGATCACCAGAACGTAAGTAACCACGAGAGAATCAGCTGTTCTTGAGGGAGATGCTCTCGAGCACGTTCAACACATCTTCGCACTCATCAATCGCATGCTCGATGTTGTCGTACAGCTCTTTCCATTTGATGACGTCGAGCGCATCGGGCGTCCCTTCAAACAGGGCGCCAACGGCCGCCGAGTACAGCGCATCGCCCTCTTCCTCAAGGAGCTTGATCTCGCGACCGATCGTCGCGACGACACTCGGATTCTTGAGTTCCTTCACGGCGCGCGCGATCAAATGCGTGGCGCGCATCAGGACATTCGTCAGCTGCTTGGCGGGCTCACGACGATCGGCGAGATGGAACATCGTCGCTCGTCGCGCCGTGCCGTCCATCAGGTCGACGACCGTATCGAGGCGCGTCGCCAGCAGATGAATGTCCTCACGATCGAGCGGCGTCACGAAACTCCGATCGATCCGGTTCATGATCTCGTGCGTGATGTCGTCCGCTTCGTGTTCGATCTTCTTGATCTCGGCCGCGAAGTGCTGCAGCCGGTTCGGTTCGTTGAAGAGTTCGTCGAGCAGCGCCGACGACTTCGTCATCTTCACGGCCAAACTGTCGAACAACTCAAAGAACCCTTCATCTTTCGGAATAAGCCGCACGGGCACTAGCCTCCGGGGCGCGTATCATCGCGTGAAGTGGGGAGACTGAAAGCTACCGTGCCGCGAACAAGGGGCGCAAACGGCCCCCTATCCATTTGTAACGGATGTGGCAGAACTGTTACGGAAAGCCCCTCACGCCAACGGGTTAGCCCGCCGGAACCCCGGAGCTCCCGAACGCGAGTCGGCGCCGGCGGACCAACTCCGGATTTTCGAAGAATTTGATCAACAAGACCCCCGCCAGGAAGCCGCCGATGTGGGCCCAAACCGCCACGCCACCGGCGAGCTCGGGGTTCTGGCTCATGATCTGCGGAAGCCCGACGTCGAGTTGCAGAACGAACCAGTAGAGCAGCACGATCCACGCGGGAATGCGGAAGACCTTGAAAAAGATCAGGAAGAAAAAGAACTCCCGCACGCGCACGAGCGGAAAGAGCACGAGATACGCGCCCATAACGCCGGCAATGGCGCCGCTCGCCCCCACCGTCGGCACTGGCGACGACGGATCGATCGCGATGTGCGTCGCCGCGGCGACTACTCCGCACACGAGATAGAACACGAGAAAGCGCCCGCGCCCCATCACGTCTTCGATGTTGTCGGCGAACACCCAAAAGAAGAGGGCGTTGCCAAGGATGTGCCCCCAACTGCCGTGCAGAAACATCGAAATGACCGGCGTCAGGTAGTTGATCGCCTCATTGTCGACAGCGCACCCTATCCCCGGCCCGATGGGCACGCTGGTGCCCAACGGCGCCAAATGCGTGATCTCGCCGGGGACGAGGCCAAGGTTGCAGACGCTCGCCGCCAGCTCGCGGTCGTCGAAACCCGCGCCCTGCACCAAAACCCACACCGCAAACATCGCCGCGAGAATGAAATAGGTCATCCACGGCGTGCGCAGATTGGGGTTCTCGACGCCAATCGGAATCACCGACTGCCCCCTCTAAAAAGTCGCTCAAAAAGCGCGAAATGCCATTTTGTCACAGTATAACCCCATGTTTTACAACAAGTTCCAGCCACTGTGACAGAAATTCATGGCCCCGTCCTTGCCTAACATACCGCCAGTGGGAGGCGCCAAACTGAGGCGCGGTACCCGGCAAACTTGTGTTCCAACTTCAAGATACTCCTGAGGATCGAATGGCAGACAAGGTGATTGGTATCGACCTAGGTACGACCAACTCCGTCGTGGCCGTGATGGAAGGTGGCGACCCGGTCGTCATTCCGAACGCCGAGGGCGGGCGCACGACGCCGTCGGTGGTCGGCTTCAGCAAAGATGGCGAGCGCCTCGTCGGTCAGATCGCGAAGCGTCAGGCAGTCACGAACCCGACGAATACGGTCTTCTCGATCAAGCGCTTCATGGGCCGCAAGATGCCGGAAGTCGCGGCGGAAATCTCGCGCGTCCCGTACTCCGTCAAAAGTGGCACCAACGATCTCGCCTCGGTTGAAGTCCAGGGCAAGCGGTTCACGCCGCCCGAAATCTCGGCGATGATCCTCCAGAAAATGAAACAGACGGCGGAAGACTACCTCGGCCACCCGGTGACCAAGGCGGTCGTCACGGTGCCGGCGTACTTCAATGACTCACAGCGTCAGGCCACCAAGGACGCCGGCAAGATCGCCGGCCTCGACGTACTTCGCATCGTCAACGAACCGACGGCCGCGGCACTCGCCTACGGTCTCGACAAAAAGGGCAAGAAGGACGAAAAAGTCGCAGTGTTCGATCTCGGCGGCGGCACGTACGACATCTCGGTCCTCGAGCTGTACGACGTCGACGGCACGCGTCAGTTCGAAGTCAAGTCCACCAATGGTGACACGCACTTGGGCGGCGACGACTTCGACCAGAAAGTCATCGACTGGCTCGTCGCAGAATTCAAGAAGGATCAGGCGATCGACCTCTCGAAGGATCCGATGGCGCTCCAGCGCCTGAAGGAAGCCGCCGAGAAGGCGAAGATCGAACTGTCGGGAACGATGACCACGGATATCAATCTTCCGTTCATTACCGCCGATGCCTCCGGTCCGAAGCACCTCAACTACCAGATGACGCGCGCCAAGTTCGAGCAGCTCGTGGACGATCTCGTCCAGCGCACGCTCGAGCCGATGAAAAAGGCGCTCGCCGATGCCGGCATGCAGCCGTCGGAAGTCGACGAGATTCTCCTCGTCGGCGGCTCGACGCGCATTCCGAAGGTGCAGGAAGTCGTGAAGGCGTTCTTCGGCAAGGAGCCGAACAAGGGCGTGAACCCGGATGAAGTCGTCGCCGTCGGCGCGGCCATTCAGGGTGCGGTGCTGACCGGTGAGCAGAAAGATGTTCTGCTCCTCGATGTCACGCCGCTCTCGCTCGGCATCGAGACGCTCGGCGGCGTGACCACCGTGCTCATCCCGCGCAATACAACTATTCCGACGAAGAAGTCGGAAACGTTCAGCACGGCCGACGACAACCAGACGACGGTCGAGATCCACGTCCTGCAGGGCGAGCGCGAACTGGCCGTCTACAATAAAACAATCGGCAAGTTCCAGCTCACCGGGATTCCGCCCGCTTCGCGCGGCCAGCCGCAGGTCGAGGTCACGTTCGACATCGACGCGAACGGCATCCTGCACGTGACGGCAAAGGACAAGACGACCGGCAAGGAGCAGAAGATCCGCATCGAAGCGTCGAGCGGTCTCTCCGACGCCGAAGTCGACAAGATGGTCAAGGACGCCGAGGC
>JAYVPN010000004.1:0-10820 GCA_043757365.1 Gemmatimonadota bacterium
GTCACCACCTCGGCGACATGACGCGCGATCACCTGCTGCTGCAGATCGGGGCGCAGATAATCGAACGGTGAAACGGGAGAGCCACCGTTCGTATCGGTGCGCTCGCCATCGGTGCGATTGTTGTCGATCAGCATGAACTCCGCACTCGGCGCCCGTGCGACGGCGTCGCCCTCACGCACGGTATCGCCAACCTTCACCAGCGGCGTGTCGACATCGAGATGTTTCCCGACGAGCCCCTGCCCGTAGTCGATGGAGATGAACCATTCGTGGACGCCATTGCCGAGTCCACGATCACCCATATCCTCGATCTTCGTCACCTTACCCGCGGCCCAACTGCGTACGGCTGTGCCGGCGACGGTTGGAATCCAGATGTGATTCAATCCTTCGACGTGCCCGCCCTCGTGCGCGCCGAACGCGCCGAAGCCGCCGCCGGGGCCGAGGACAATCGAGGCGAGCGGAACGGGAAGCCCGAGCCGGACCGGTGAGCCCCAGGACGGCACCGGCTGCGTCCACGAGTCGGCGGTGAAGGTGGTCGGCTTTGCGGCGACCGGCACGGTGGTGCCGTCTGACCCCTTGCTGCAGGCGGCGAGGAAAGCGAAGACGAGGAGGCCGCTTCGCATCACATGATGAGCACGGGCACATTCCGGTCGCGCAGCAGCTTCCGGAACGCCGCAAGGTCACTCATCGTGAGCGCGTCGAGCTGTTTCCGCAGAGTACGCATTCGCTCGGCCAGCAGCTCCGACACCTCACGCTGCTGCTGATTGGGCGCGAAATCCCCCGCCCCAACCTGCTGCGCGAGATACATCAACTTCTCGGCGAGCTTGAACGGATACCGCACGTTGTCCTGTCCGCGCCCGGTGATGCGGATCTGGAACAGCTCCTCCTCGAGCGCAATGTATTTTTTCTCGAGCGCGTCCGCCGCGACAAGGATGTCCGCCGTTTTCGAATCCCCGCTCAGCGATGATTTCAGCGCCGCCACCTGCCCGCGCACGCTCTCCACAGTGTTGATCATTACCACCGTCGAGTCGATGTGCGCTACGAGCGTACGTACGAGAGCGCCTTGAGCGCGAATGTCGTCGAGTGATCCGCCGGACGCAGGATCTCTCAGTACCTCGAGGTTCTGCGTCATCGTCTCGCCGCCAATCGAGAGGCGCACGGTGTACATCCCCGGTGCAACCGAAGCCTGATACCGGCCCACACCCGGCGCCGGCGTCCCTTCCGTTTTCACCGGGAACCATGGCGCGAGCAGCGGACTCACCCGCAGCTTCGCCTCGGTCGTTTTCTCTCCCTGCAAGTCCCAGTACAATCGATTGAGACCAGCCTTCGCTGGTCCTTTCACCGACCGTACTTTCGCGCCGGCGGCATCGAAAATTTCGAGCGTGACACTGTCCTTATTCGCGCTGTCGGTCGGCACACTCTTGAGCCAGTAGTGCAGCGACGCGCCATACTTCGGATTCTGTCCGTCCGACGGATCATACGACGCTTGGAACGCCGCCTCGACGAACTGGAATCGATACGCCGCGCGCGGCGCAAAGAGGTGCACGTTCTTCTGCGCCGCTGCCGCGAGCGCACGCAGCGGCGTGATATCGTCGAGAATCCAGAAACCGCGCCCATACGTCGCGACGACGAGATCCGAGAATCGCTCCTGCACCGTGAGCCAGTACACCGGCGCGTGCGGAAGATTCGCCTGCAGCGGCTGCCACTGGGCGCCATCGTTGAACGACACCCAGACGCCGTTCTCCGTTCCGGCAAAGAGCAGGCCACGCTGCACGGGATCTTCGCGCACGACGTGCGCGTAACTGAGCGGCGATTTCGAAATGCCGTTGACGATCAGCGTCCACGTCTTGCCGTAGTCCGTCGTCTTGTAGATCCACGGATCGCGGTTGTTCACCTGATGGCCGTCGACCGTGAGATACGCCGAGGCTTTGTCGTACCGCGACGGCTCGATATTGCTGATCGTCGCCCACTCCACGAGCCCAGGAATGTTCGCCGTCAAATCCGTCCACGTTTTGCCGTTGTCGCGCGTCAACTGCACTTTCCCGTCATTCGTTCCCGCCCAAATCACGCCCTTCTCGAGCCGCGACTCGGCGATCGCGAACAGAACGCCGGAGTATTCCACGCCGATGTTGTCCGGCGTCAGGCCGCCTGAGGCGCGCAGGTGCGTCGGATCGTTGCGCGAGAGATCGGGGCTGATCACGCTCCACGATTTTCCGCCGTCGGTCGTGCGATGCACATGCTGACTGCCGACGTATACCGTGTTGTGATCGAACGGCGAGATCGTGAGCGGAAATGTCCAGACAAAACGATACTTCGCGTCAGCCGCCGAACCGCCGATCGCCGCTTCCGGCCATATCTCGGTGTACTGCGTAACACCCGTGCGCAGATCGAGTTTCGTGACGATGCCGCTGACGCTGCCAAAGCCCGACGCGCTCGACCAGACAATGTTCGTATCGACCGGATCGGGAGTGGCCCAGCCACTCTCGCCGCCGCCAACCGAGCGCCAGTCGCCGCGCGGAATCGGGCCGGGCGTCTTATTGTTGCTTGGGCCGCGCGTCGACGGACCATCCTGACGATTACCGTACACGAAATACGGAATGCGATCATCCACGGTGGCGTGATACATCTGCGCGAGCGGGAGCTGCAGCTGCAGCCACGTCTTGCCGCGATTCACCGACATCGAGAAGCCGCCATCGTGGCTCACGGCCATCCGGTTGCTGTTCGTCGGATCGATCCAGATGTCGTGGTGATCGCCGCCCGGCGTTTCGCGACCCGGCGGATCGGTGATCGTCTTACCACCGTCAAGCGTCTTCGCCCAGTTCGACGTGAGAAAATAGAGTTCGTTGTCGTTGTCGGGCATCACGCCCATTCGGCTGTAGTATGCCGTCCGTCCCATCAGCTGACGGTCGCTCGAAACGAGCTCCCATTTTTCGCCGCCGTCGTCGGAGCGCCAAAGTCGCCCTTGTTCGCGATCAGGGAAATCCCACGACGGCACGCCGTCGCCGGTTTCAATAAGTGCATACACTCGGCTCGAGTTCGCCTTTGAAATTGCGAGGCCGATCTTGCCGACCTGTTTCTCCGGAAGGCCGTTGCCTTTCAGCCGCTTCCAGGTGGTACCACCGTCGCGCGACGTCCAGATGGCCGAACCCGCGCCGCCGCTCTTGCGTCCCCACGTGTGAATCTCAAGCTGCCACGAGCCCGCGAAGAGAATGCGCGGGTTGTTTGGATCCATCACGAGATCGGAGATCCCGGTGGAATCATTCACGAAGAGCACGCGCTCCCACGACTTGCCGCCGTCGATCGTGCGATAGACGCCGCGCTCCTGCTGCGGGCCGTACGAATGGCCCATCGACGCGACGTAAACTATCTCCGGATTCGTCGGATGAATAACGATGCGCGAAATGCGTCCGGTCGCTTCGAGCCCCATCTTCGACCAGTTCCGGCCAGCGTCGGTGGACTTGAAGACACCCCAGCCGACTGATATGTGCGATCTAATGAAAGGCTCGCCCGTGCCGGCCCATACCACATTGTGATCGGACGCCGAGACGGCGAGCGAACCGATCGACGAGACGAGCTCTTTGTCGAAGATCGGTGCCCAGTGCGCGGCACCGTCGGTGGTCTTCCAGATGCCGCCTGAGGCCGCACCGGCATAGTACGTCAGCGGATCGCCGACGACGCCCGAAACGCTCGTGACGCGATTGCCTTCCGGGCCGATGTGGCGGTAGGCGAGCTGCGAGTAGAGCGCGGTGTCGATCATCATCGCGGCCGGCGTGGCGGCTACGGGGCGCTTTTGTTGCGCGGCAAGCGGAGCGCCGAGCGGGGTGACGGCGGCGAGCGCGAAGGAGACGAGCGCGAGGAGGCGGCGAAGCATAGGATTTTCCTGGGGATGTGAACGGTGTGCCGATATCGGCGGTCACATCGCGAATCTACGACGCTCCGGTGAGCCGCGTCAGAGGGCAGTGATGCGTTGCATCGGCGGCATCGCCTCCGATTTGCGCGGCGCGGTCGTCCGTGCGATGCTTCGTCACCGTCAGGCTGTCGTTCAGACTCCACTTGCCACTATCACACAGGAATTGCCGGTGCGCTCATTCTCTGCCGTCGCGCTGCTCGCCACCATTGCCGTCGCGCCCGTTCCGGCGCGTATTGGGACACCCCCATCGGTGAACGCCGGCCTCTCGGCGGGCGACGTAGCCCCTGGCTCGACGGTTCTCCGCGATTCGTTGCGGCTTTATTACATCGGCTATCCAGTGGGATGGGAACGCTACGAGATCGACACCGTGGCGCGAGGGTACCGCCTCACGTCGGATTTCAGTTACATCGATCGCGGCCGTCGCACGCACATCGCCGGCGCGATGCTTACCGCCCGCGACTACACACCGCAGCGACTCGAAATCACGCGCCTCACCGACACGAGCGCGACCGTTGAAACACGCGTCGAGATCACCGGCCGTAACGCCTCCGTCCTCTCGCGCTCTGTCACGTCGACGGCGCAGCTGCCGTCTGTGGCATTCGCGATATCAGCGCACGCGCCGGTAGCGCAGCATTTGCTGCTCCTGCGCTACTGGATGTCGCATGGCCGTCCACGCACGATGGCCGTCGTGCCCGGCGGGCCGACGAATCTCGTAAACATCGAAGCGCGGGGCCGCGATACTCTCCAATTCGATGACAGACGCCGCATGGTGCTCGATCGCTTCACGGTGACCGGCGTCGCCTGGGGCGGCGAAACTGTCTGGATCGATGGCGCTGGCCGACTTGCCGGCATCGCGACGCGCGCCGGCAACCTCACATTCGAAGCGGTGCGCGGCGAGCTGCAGCCGCTCTTCTCGCGATTGATGTCGATCGCGGCGCACGACCGCGTCGCGGAACTGACGCGCCTTTCACAGCGCGTGCGGCCGCTTGCTTCAGGCACGGTCGTACTCACAGGTGCGACGCTCATCGACGGCACCGGTCGAGCACCGGTGCCGAATGCGGTCGTCGTCGTTGCCGACGGCCGGATCGTCGCCGCCGGCCCGCGCGGTGAAGTGAAGGTGCCACACGGAGCCCGTATTGTGCACGTCGACGGCAAGACGATCGCACCGGGGCTCTGGGATGCGCACACGCATCTCATGCAGGTCGAATGGGGGCCGGTGTATCTCGCCGCCGGTGTGACCACCGTGCGCGATATGGGGAACGAACTAGAACTTATTCTTCCGTTCCGCGCCGCCGTCGATTCATCGCGCGCGCTGGGGCCGCGCATGCTGCTCGCGGGGCTCGTCGACGGTGGTGGACCGAACGCATTCGGCGCAATCAACGCCGCCACACCGGACGAAGGGCGCGCGGTCACGCGTCGCTATCACGAGCTCGGCTTCGAACAGATGAAGCTCTACGACCTCCTCAAACCGGAGGTCGTCGGCGCCATCACCGCCGAGGCGCATAAGCTCGGGATGATCATCACCGGACACGTACCGCGATCGCTCGGCCTATTGGCGTCGATCGATTCTGGAATGGATCAGATCGCCCATCAGCCGGTGCGTGGCGATGCCGGCTCCGACAGCGTACGGCGCGTCATCGCGTTTCTCAAAGCGCATCACACGGTGATCGATCCGACGGTCTCGTGGAACGAACTGAACTCTCACTCGACTGCCGAACCGGTGGCCGCACTCGTCCCGGGCGTCATGATGCTACCGCCCGTACTGCGTCAGCGAATCAGCGCAATGGGAACCGCCGGTTTGGATACGGCCACCGCGCACGCGCGACTCGGGCGGACGCTTGCTCTGATCCGGGAGATGCACGACGCCGGCGTCATGATCGTTCCCGGCACCGACAACGGTGTGCCAGGCTACAGTGTGAACCGTGAACTCGAACTCTACGTCGCCGCGGGCTTCACGCCGATGGAAGCGCTCCAAGCCGGCACGATCGGCGCGGCGCGCGCGATGCGGCTCGATAGTGACCGCGGCACGCTCGAAGCGGGGCGACGCGCCGATCTCATTGTACTCGACGCCAACCCGCTCGACGCGATCGGCAACTTGCGGACGGTACGCCTCGTGATGAAGGGCGGAACGTTGTATCGGTCAGCCGACATCTGGAGGGCGCTCGGCTTCACACCGCCGCGATAGTCGCCGGTGGACTGCGCAGCCGAGCGCCCCGATCGCGCTTAGCGAAAGAGATGCGTCAGCATCGAACCCGCCGACTCACGCAGTGTCGCGGCGTACGTCGACCGCACGCGACGGCGCACGCTGTCCGGTTCGAGGCGGGCACCCGCGGCCGCAAGCGCCGGGCTTAGACCGTTGAGCTGCGTAGAATCGCGCAGGAGAAATACCCGCATGTGCGTCCACGCGCCGGTCGTGTCCGAGGCGATGTATGTCGTGACGGAGAGGAAGGCACCCGTGCGCTGAGCCTCGTGATCGATCGGTTCGGCCACATCGTGAACGTATCGCGTATACTCGGCGATCAGCCCCGGCTTGGCGCGCCAGAAGTAAACCTGGCCCAGCGTCGCGCGCTCCGTCGCGACGGGACTTGGCGCAGGGGCCGGTCGGTTGGCGGAGCACGCGACGGAAGCTACGAGAGCGAAGGCGAGCATGAATCGCATGGAAACCCCGAGTGTGAAGTGGTCGGTGATTGGGCCCACATTACGCTTTGGCGGAGTTCGCCGCAATCGCCGCCCGAATCAGTTTCTTGAACGCGGCCGCATTCGGCGTCTCGCCTTCGCGAATATCGATCGCCCGGCGCGTGTTCCCTTCGAGGCTGGAGTTGAACAGTTTCTTCGGATCATCGAGCGACGCACCGCGCGCGAAGGTCAGCTTCACGACCTGCTTGTATGTCTCGCCCGTACAGATGATGCCGTCGTGTGACCAAACAGGCGTCCCCATCCACTTCCAGTCTTCGAGCACATCGAGGTCAGCCTCATGAATGAATTCACGCATCCGCGCGAGCGTCTCGCCGCGCCAATCGCCCAGTTCGACGATTCGCTTCGTGATGTTCTTCGCGGCAACGGCATCACTTGGGGCGGGTGTTTTCTTCATCTTCTCCTCCAGCCTGTCCACTGCGCGTTCGGGGCGTCTGCTGAGAATGCAGCGTCCGTCCCCAGCCTCACAAGCGATGGTTCGATTAAAGGAGATATTGCGCGATTCTACTTTGTGTCATAAAGTACTTGTTATGAAAACTTCAGCCGCCCGCTCCACCGTTGCGCTCGCCCTCGTTCTCGGCGCCGCCGCCGACCTCCTCGTCCGCGACGGGCCCGGCGGAGTCGGCTTCGCCATCTGGATCGCCCTCCTCGCCGCCGGAACCGTGGCACTCTCTGCGCGTATCGGGCGCACCGCACCGAGCGAGACCGTCGCGTGGCTCGGCGGCGCCGTCCTCTTTGCAACCGCGATGGCTTGGCGACAGTCGGAGCCCCTCCAGGCACTCGACTTCTTCGCCACCGCCCTCTGCCTCGCGATGGCCGCGGTCGCGGTTCGAGTCCCCGCATGGAAGCTGACGGCCGCCCGGGTGCGTGACGCGATCTGGTCGCTGGTCGCTGTCGCTCGCACAACTGCGGCCGGCGTCATCCCCGTCGCGCTCCGCGCCGGACTCGGCGCGCGGTCGCTCACCGTCGGCGCGCATGATACCCGCGCGATCGCCCGAGCGGTCGTCATCAGCTCGATGCTCCTCGCACTCTTCGGCGCGCTCCTGCTCCACGCCGATCCGCTCCTCACGAGCCTGCTCGCGATTCCGCCGTTCGACATCGGACGGTTCATCTCGCACCTGTTCGTCATCGGCTTCTTCACCTGGATCGTCGGCGGCTGGAGCCGCGCGGGGTTCGATGACGCCACAACCACCGCCGCGCCCGAACAATTCGGCTTCTCGCTGTCGACGCTCGACATCTCGATGTCGCTCGGCGCGCTCAATGTGCTCTTCGCGGCGTTCGTCGGAACGCAGCTCACCTGGTTCTTCGGCGGCGACGCCTATCTGCAGGCGCACACCGGCCTCACCGCGGCCGCTTATGCGCGCCGCGGATTCTTCGAAGTCGTCTGGATCGCGGTGCTCCTGGTGCCCCTCCTCCTCGGCACACGCGCCGTCATCGGCACCGATCCGGCAATCCGACACCGCCATACGATGCTTGCGCTACCACTCACCGCGCTGCTCGGCGCGATGATGATTTCGGCCGCGCTGCGGATGCGGCTGTACGTCTCATACTACGGCCTCACTACCGACCGCCTCTATTCGTTCGTCTTCATGGCGTGGCTGACGGTTGTGATCGCGTTGATCGCGGTCACCGTGTTGCGCGATCGAGGGCGTTGGCTACTTACCGGTGCCACAGTCAGTGGAATCGTCACGCTCGTAGCCCTGAACATCGCAAATCCCGACATGATCATCGCGCGCGTGAACATCGAGCGGGCCGAGAGCCGCCCATCGCTCGATTCTGCCGGACTCGACGTCGTCCATCTCTCGACACTCGGCGGCGACGCGGTTCGGTTGGCCGCTACCGCCATCATATCGAACGCAAACGCCGACGGTGAGGCGCGATGCCAAGCAGCGCGGCGTCTCCTGTCGAGGTGGGGCCCATCGTCGCAGCGCGCGCTGAGACAAGCCGGATTAAACGGGTGGCGTGTGTGGAATGCCGGTGCGCAGCACGGGCTCGCGGCCGTCGGCAGATCAAGCAGCGAATTGCAGGCAGTCATCGGCCGCACGTGCCCTCCACCGAAAGAGGCCTCCATCCACTAGCTCATCGCGGCGCTTCTGTTTCGCTGAGATGATCCGCTTTCTTCGTCAGCAGCTCAGTCATGAATCGCTGCCCCTCGCCGACGCGCTCAATCTCTATTGCAACGACATCTATGGAACGTTCCAGGTTGGACAGCCGATCGTCGACCTCGTTCGTACCCGACGGCGTCGACGCAGACGCAACGTTCCTGCGACGAGCCAGCAACATGGTTCCGTACACGCCGACGATGGCCAGCACGGCATGAGCCGCTGCGTGCTGGAGCTCGTTCTGCCACGCCGCGAAGATCGCGCCGCCGACATTCACCACCGTGAAGATCGCGGCCCCTACGGTCCACCACTTGGCACGTCGACTCATAAGATCTCCACCGGCTACTGGTACCGGCGCCGTGAACGGGCGCGTCGGGCCGAGGTAGCGTCTCGGCGCTTCCCTTACGTGCCAACGGCGCGCTTGTTACACCGCGTCTGTCGATTTTCCTCAGTTTCTTTGTGATGAGGCACCTCGTCACCCCGGGACTAGTCCCGCCGAGTGATGGCCTGCGTTTGCGACTTCCGGCAGACTGCTAGGACGAGAGCGGCACCCAGCTTGTTCACTCCCTCACGCGGGCCACGACCATGAAAGACAGCACCAAGGACAAAGCGCAGGGCGCGTTGCACGAAGCGAAGGGCAAGATCATCGAGAAAGCGGGCCAGATCGCCGACGATCCGGAGCTGGAAGCCAAGGGTTCTGCCGAGCGCATCGCCGGAAAGGTTCAGAATACGGTCGGCAAGATCGAGAAGGCGCTCGGCGAGTAGGCGGCGCGGTAGGCGGCGCGGTAGGCGGCGCAGTAAGCACCGCCGCCCCGCGCAACGCTAGCAGCGACCGACCGCCCGGCTCAGCCCTTTCTTGTCCGGCGCCAGTTCGTACGCGAGAAAATCCGCCGCGTAGTGCGCCATCTGCGCGATGTTCATCAGCCGGTCCGCCCCGCACCGGTTGCGGATCATCATCGCGTTCGGCGGCTTTGGATTCGTCGCCGTCGCGGCGAACTGCACCATGAGATCGCTGATCGTCTTGCAGTCGCGCTGTGTGTTCGTGCCGGGCATCTCGTCGCAGATCGCCGACGTCATGCTGACGCGGATCGTGATTCGCTGCGCATCATCTCCGTCGGTCCGGAGTCGAAATCCGCGCTCGGTGAGCGCCGACCTGAGCATGGTCTCTAGATCAGAGGGAGTGCCGTAGCGTCGGTCGCTGGGATACGATGATGTGCTTTGCCCGCCGCCCCAGTCGTACACAATGCGGCATGCGGACTCTCGGCAGAGGCCCACCGGGCCAAGCGGCGCAGGAGTCTCCTGCGCCGAGAGGGCCGCTGGTAACGCGAACAGTGCGAGTACGCTCGCCAGCGCACACAAAGCAACGGATCGACGCATCAGCGCTCCAAGTGAAAGGTGTACGTGCTAATAATGATGCCGGCCTTAGGGTCGCCGATAGACCACGCGTCCACCGACGATCGTCAGTGCGACTTTCATTTGCGCCAGTTGCAGTTGCGTGGCCGAAAACGGATCGCGGTCGAGGAGGACAAAGTCGGCCAGTTTGCCCGGCGTGATCGAGCCTTCCTTTTTCTCGCGACCGCCGGCGATCGCCGGGCCCATCGTGTAGGCGCCGATTGCCGTCGCGACATCGAGTTTCTCCGTCGGCACAAAGCCTTCCGGTGGCGTGCCGCGCTCAGTTTGACGCGTGACGGCAACCTGCACGCCGGGCCACGGATTGAGCGTCACCACCGGCCAGTCGCTGCCGAACGCGAGACGGCCATCGCCGGACGCGATCTGCTTCCACAGCCATGCGTGCGACGCGCGCTCGGCCCCGATCGCGCGTGACCACGGCCCCTCAGCTCCGCCGTCCTCCGGATAGGCATGCAACGGCTGCATGCTCGCGATCACACCGTCGCGACCGAAGCGTGGGATGTCGGCCGTATCGATAGTTTCGATGTGTTCGATGCGTTGTATTCGGTCACGCGGGCCGTTTGCCAGCCGTGCCGCCGCATACGCATCGAGGACCGTGCGAATGCCGCGATCGCCGATCGCGTGTGTCATCACGCGAAAGCCCATGGCATCGAGTTCGGTGACGGCCGCCGTGTACGCATCAACCGGCCAGAAGAGCGCGCCGCTGG
>JAYVPN010000005.1:0-10819 GCA_043757365.1 Gemmatimonadota bacterium
GTCCACCTGGTCGGCCGAACGGTTGATGCAGCTTCGGCTGCGCGATCTCGGGGTGACGATCGAAGGCACGTGGCTCGCCGGCTGCGTCGACGAGCTGTATGCGGAACTCGACGCGCGCCGCATCCGTCTGCATCCGCATATCTGGCTATCGGACGAGTGGTTCTCGCCCGCCAACGTGCCGGGATTCGCGATTCCATTCTATCTCGCGCATCCGCGTCTCATCCGGCTCGAGCGCAAGGAATTGCTCGAAGTCGAAGGCGGCACGCACGCCGAGTGCTTGCAGATCATGCGGCACGAATGCGGCCACGCCATCCAGCACGGCTACGACCTACACCGCCGCCGTGAATGGCAGCGGCTCTTCGGCAAATCATCAACGAAATATCCGGAATCGTATAAGCCGAATCCGGCAAGCAAGAAATACGTCCAGCACCTGAGACGCTGGTACGCGCAAAGTCATCCGGACGAAGACTTCGCAGAAACGTTCGCCGTCTGGCTCCGTCCACGCGCGGACTGGCGTCGACGCTACGCCGGCTGGCCGGCGATGAAAAAACTGGAGTACGTCGATCGTCTCATGAAAGAGTTGGCCGACGCGCCGCCGACCGTCCGCAATAAACGGCACGTCGATCCACTGCGCGCCGACTCGCGTACACTGTTCGAACACTACACCGTTCGACGGGCCCTCTACTCGGTAGAATATCCCAAGACGTATGATGAAGACTTGCAGCGCCTCTTCTCCAGCGCCCCGCGTCACCGGACGCAGGAATCGGCGGCCATTTTTCTTCGCCGTCACCGCACCGGCATTCGGCGCGTCGTCGCGAAGTGGACTGGCGAATACCAATTCACGCTCGACGCCGTTCTCGGCGACATGATCGGCCGCTGCCGCGTGCTCAAGCTTCGCGTGTCCGGTCCGGAACGACAACTTCTCACCGACTTCATGGTATTGCTCACTGCACGCACGATGGAATACATCGCCAAACACGGCCGTAGCGACTGGGTGACCGTATGAAGAAACTCCGTATCCTCGCCCTCGTCCACGAGCAACTCGTCCCACCCGACACTCTCGTCGGCCACAGTGAAAAAGACATCAACGTCTGGAAGACGGAATTCGACGTCGTCCATCATCTTCGCGCCCTTGGACACGAAGTACACGTGCTCGGTGTGCAGTACGAGCTGCTACCGATCCGCGACGCCGTCGAACAGTGGCAACCACACATTGTCTTCAACTTGCTCGAAGAGTTTCACGGCGAGGTGCTGTTTGAC
The DNA here is from genome assembly GCA_043757365.1 of Gemmatimonadota bacterium. Classification (GTDB taxonomy): domain Bacteria; phylum Gemmatimonadota; class Gemmatimonadetes; order Gemmatimonadales; family Gemmatimonadaceae; genus Fen-1231. The sequence goes on from JAYVPN010000005.1 coordinate 1,261, forward strand.
CAGAACGTCGTCAGCTTTCTCGAACTCCTCAAAGTGCCCTACACCGGCTGCAATCCGCGCGGTATGATCATCTCGCGCGGCAAGGCGCTGTCCAAGAAACTGCTTGCGTATCACCGTATCAAAGTGCCTGACTTTGCGGTCTTCCCCATCGGACGCAAGGTCAAGCGTCCGCCGCGGCTCGCTTTTCCATTGATCGTCAAATCGCTCATTGAGCATGCCTCTGTCGGCATTGCTCGCGCTTCCGTCGTCGATTCCGACGAGAAGCTGGCCGAGCGCGTGCGATTCGTGCACGAGAAGATCGGCACCGATGCCATCGCCGAACAATTCATCGAAGGGCGCGAGATCTACGTCAGCATCATGGGCAACGAACGCCTCACGACGTTTCCGGCGTGGGAGCTCGTCGCCGAAAAGCGCGCCGACGATGCGCCGCTGATCGCTACCGCGCGCGTGAAGCATGATATCGAATACCAACAGCGACACGGCATCGACATCCGCGCCGCCGAGCTGACCCCCGAACAACACGCCCACTTGATCCACGTCAGCAAGCGTATATTCAAGACGCTCGAACTCAGCGGCTACGCCCGAATCGACTTCCGGCTCGGCGGCGACGGCCAGTTCTACTTTCTCGAGGCGAATCCGAATCCGGAGATCGCGGAACGTGAAGAATTTGCCTCCGCCGCGCGCGCCGCGGGTGTCGAGTATCCGGAATTGCTGCAGCGCATCGTCGGCCTCGGCCTGCGCCAGCAGCGGGTCGAATGACGCGGCACATGACGCGGCACCTACTGGCGTTCACCGCCCTCGTCGTGCTCACGCTCCTTTTCGGGATTCCACGCTCGCTCGGCGCACAGCCGATCGCCCCGAGCGCCGCTCCCCTCCGGGTTTTCCTCGACTGCCACCGAATCGGCTGCGACAGTCAGTTCTTTATTACAGAGATGCCGTACGTCAGCTTCACCCGCGATCGGATGGACGCGCTCGTCTATCTGCAGGTCACATCGCTGACGACTGGAGCTGGCGGTTCCCAATACACGCTCACCGTCTCCGGGCTCGGCCCGTTTGGCGGTCGCGTTGATACGCTCGTCACGAGCATCACGCCGAATACCACCGAGGATGGGCGTCGACGTGAACTCGCGCGCATCTTCAAGCTTGGGCTCGTGCGATATCTCACCGCAACGGCCTACGCGCCCCGTCTCTCGCTGGCCTATGACGCGCCGGCCTCGGGGCAGGCGACGTCAACAATGGCCGCGAACGATCCGTGGGACGCCTGGATCTATCGCATCAGCGCGAACGGAAACTTCGGCGGCGAATCGCAATCGAAGAACTCGCGGATTTCTACGAGCATTACCGCCCGACGAATCACGCCGGATTGGAAATTCACGAGCGGCATGAACGCCAGTTACCGTGAGTCCAGATACACGTTCACTGACGGCACGAGCAGTAGCTACGCACTCCGAACATACGGTGCATCGGCGCGTTTGGTGCGCAGCCTGTCGTCGCATTGGTCCGCCGGCGTCAATACCGAAGGCGGCTCGACCGACTTTTCCAACCAGAAGCTCTACCTACGAGGAAGTCTCTCAGCCGAGTACAATATTTTTCCGTGGTCCGAGGCGACAAAGAATCAGCTCGTCGCCATCTACGCCGTAGGCGTCCAGCATTACCGCTATCAGGAACGGACGATCTACTTTCTCGACGAAGAGACCCGGCCGAGCCATCAAGTCGTGGTCGCAGGAACCACGCGCCAGCAGTGGGGGTCGGTGGACGTGCAGGCGCGTATGTCGCAGTACTTGCACGACGGCTCCAAGCAGAATCTTTCCATCAGCGGCTTTACCGATCTCCGAATCACCCGCGGTTTGTCGCTCACGCTGTCGGCGTTCGCGTCGCAAGTGCGCGACCAGCTCTACCTCGCCGCCGGCACGCTCTCACGTGATGAAGTGCTCACACAGCAGCGGGCGCTTCAAACGAGTTATCAGTACAACGCCTTTGTCGGCCTCTCGTATACCTTCGGGTCGATCTTCAACTCGGTGGTGAACCCGCGTCTCGACAACCTCGGCGGCGGTGGCGGTGGTGGCGGCGGTGGTTTCTTTTTCTGATATGGGACTCGAACTCTCAGGCCGTGCCCGCTTTGTGCCAAAAGGCTCGCCGGAGCAGTCGGGTACCTGCAAGGTGCTCCTCGAAACTGACGCGCTCATTCTGCGCGGCGACGTACGCGCGTCGGTTCCCCGAGATGCGATCACTGGCGTTGCTGTACGCGATGGTACCGTACACATCGTCTCGAAACTTGGCACGATCTCCATTGTCGTCGGCAACTCGGCTGAAAAGTTCGCCGCAAAACTCTGCGAACCACCCAAGACTCGCCTCGAGAAGATGGGTATCGGCGCCGGAACTCGCGTCGTCGTCAACGGACTTTCCGACGCATCGTTCCGTGATGAAGTCACCGCCGTCGGCGGCACTGTGGTCAGGCGCGCCGGGAAGGACGAGTCACTGATCGTGATTGGCATCGACACCGCCACCGGACTCACGAAGATCGCTGCGGCGGCGACATCGCTCGCGCCGGCGGGCGCGCTGTGGGTCGTCCACCCGAACGGCGCGACAGGCGTGAAGGACACCGACATCTTCGCGGCCGGAAAACAGGCGGGCCTGAGCTACGTGAAGGTCGCCCGTTTTTCTGAAACGCATACCGCCGAAAAACTCGTCATCCCGAAAATCTCGCGCGCCACGTAGCGAGAGTCCGCGCGCTTACGGCTGAACGCGCACCGGCGGTTGCGGCTTTGACCGATCTTCGTACGGCCGCAAGTTCCATTCAAGGAACGTCCACGTCCGGTTCCACGAGTCGATTTGCGCCGGCGAGTCGACCCGCTCGAGCGTCACTGGATCCACCCGACGACTGAACGCGTGTCCGACCGACGCTCCCCACGGCGCGGGATCGATATACACCTTCGTCTCCGCAAGATCGGGTTTCAGCGCCATCAATTTCCAGACGAGCTGCTGATCTTCCACGTAGTTCACGTCCTGGTCGTTCGTCGCGACATGCACGAGCAGCGGAATCTTCAACTCCTCGACGTGATACAGCGGTGAGCGCTTGATGTACTCTTCCGGTTTTTCGAACGGAAGACCGCGAATCGTCGGCTCGGCGGCGTAGTCCCGCTGATAGGTTGGTCCCTTGAGCGACAGACGGAAAATCAGATTCGTCACCGGCACAATCGACGCGCCGACTTTGATCTCGGGATTCGGCTTCATTGCATTGAGCGCCGTGATGAAACCGCCGTGACTCCACCCCATCATGCCGAGGCGGTCGATGTCGACATACGGCAGCGACTTCAGATAATCGGCCGCCGACATCACGTCGACGACTTCATTGCCACCGTAATCGATCATCATGTGCAGCGCTTCGCCGTGTCCCGTGCTGCCGCGATAGTCGGGAGTGATGACGACATAACCGCGATCCACCGCTTCCTGTACGAACGGCAGCATGCTCTGATCCCAGTTCCCGTGCACGCCACCGTGCACCCAAATCAGCGCTGCATGCCCCTTCACGCCCCGCTTGTTCAGCGGCGCGAAGACATACGCCGGAATGTCGAGTCCGTCGGCGCGGCTCTTATAGGTGACTTTCGTGAAGTCGAGCACGCCGTTGAATCGCGCCGCATAAATACTGTCGGTTTTCGCTTTCGCGATTTCGGCCGCGCCGAAGTTCGACTTCGGCAGATCCTTCGGATCGTTGCTCACATAGAGCTGCCGCGCGCGCACCGAGTCCATCAGTCCGGTGAATGGCCGTCCATTGCCGCCTCCGGCACGTGGTGTCGCGGGCGGAAGCGTCTGGCGGCCCGTGGCCGGAGGCGCACTCGGTGACGCAGTCGGTGCCGCCGCCGGACCAGCACCAGTGGACGGCCGTGTTTGCTGCGTTGCCGTCGCGCATCCGGCGAGCAGTGCGAGTGAAAACAGGGCTGCGGAGTCGGATCGAATCGTCATCGGTCGCTCAAGAAGCGGGTGAGGGTGCGCGATGAATATGGAGCAGGGAATCGCTGCCAGAAACGACAAAGACGGGAGCCCGGCGTACGGGTTTCCGTCGCCTGTCTGCTTCGGTTCAGTGACTAGGCGGGAATCGAGCCCCCGACACGCCGAGTTTCAGACCTCGACGATGGGAAGTTGGGTAGGCGTGGGGTTGCCGCAAACGAACTCGTATATCACGCTTAGAAGCCAAGCTGAACCAGCATTCTCGAGACTTTCTCCTTCGTCTGCGCATTGCGAAAGGGAAACGCACGGTGGAAATCGGTCTTGTTCAGGTGGCCTGCCCGGGCGCGGACTGATGCGGCCCAGACCTTTGCCCGGGCCTCATCGCCGTTCAGACCGTGCGCCGTCGCCGCGATCATTTCGATCAGCGGATGAGCACCGGGTGAGTTAGCCGCACGCTCCGCCCAGTGTGCTGCCTGCGCTTTGTCGTTGAGGGTCAGGTGAGACAGGGCCCGTACGCCCAGCATGCCGTAGACAAAGGGATCAATCGGACTCAGGAGAAGCGCTGCAGTGATATTGCGCTCGCTGGCGTCCGTGCTCCCTAGCAGAGCCTCGGCCCATCCCGTAGAATATCTCGCTTGCGCGTAGTTCGGATTTAGCGCGTTGGCCCGTTCCAGCCAGGGAAGGCTGCCTTCCAGATCGTCGAGCAGCCAGCGCGCCCGGCCCATCGTAAAGTGGCCGAAAGGATCGAGGGGGTCCCGTTCGAGGCAGTCGGCTGCGTACCGCTGCGCAAGTGGTGCCGATTCCGCATCGTCCACATATCGCAGGAACGCGTTCTGGAAATGGGTGAACGACAGTCCGGCATAGGCCCGTGCAAACCCCGGCTCCATCGCGATAACGCGTTCAAACAATCCGCTGGCCCTTTCATTGTCAGACTTGTTGAACCGATACATGTGACGCAGGCCCAGATGATACGCTGACCAGGCATCGAGATTTTCGGGCGACTTGAGCAGCGCGCGCTGAGCCTCATTGATGGGAATCCTGACTTCGACGGCACTCGTCACGGCGTTGATGATCTGTTCGCGTATCTCGTGTACAGCGTCGCGCTTGCCGCGGAACCGCTCGCTCCAGATGATGCCTCGGTCGCTCGTGTCGCTGAGTTCGACCGAGATCGACATCATGCTCCCTGAAATCTCGACGACACCGGCGAGGCAGTATCGAACGTTCAACGCCTTGCGAACCTCATCGAGGCTCGTGTCAGGCTTCCTGAAGCGGAGCGACGAGCCCCGCGCAATCACGAACAGCCAGTGCAGTCGCGACAACGCCGCGATGAGATCAGCCGGCAGTGCTTCCGCGATTGGAAACTCCGGCTCCGACGCGCCCGGGCATTGAAAGGGCAGTATCGCGATGCTCGGGCGTGACTGAGGCACCGGCTCCACGTCCGGGGTACTCTCCACCTCCGGTAAGGAGATCATCACGCGCGTCGTGACGTTCGCCACGAAGCAGAAGCCGATCCCGTGAACAGTGCGAATCAACGCCTGCGCGCGGCCATCGTCGCCGATCGACTTCCGCACGGACTTGATCCGGCTGGAGAGTGCGGAGTCCGAGACGATCCGTCCCCCCCAGACCGTGGTGAGGATATCGTCCTTCGTGACAGTTCGCCCGCAATTTTCAACGAGCAGTCGCAACAGCGCGAACACCTGCGGCTCCGCCGGAACGTGAACGCCTGAAGCGCGCAGCTCGTGGCGATCCGTGTCAAGCTCGAAGTTGGTGAACCGGTAGATCATGACCCGAAACGGTAGCCCATCGCCGGGAAATTCTCCAGCCAATCTCCATCTAATCTCCAGACCGTCTCCAAGCGGCCGCATCTGACGCGGGATAGGTATGTACTCATCACCTCACGCCGCTACTGCAAAACCGTAAATCGGGAGAATCCGTGATAAAGAAGGCCCGCATCTCAGCATTCGGAGTGGCCCTGTTGCTGTCCAGCCTCGCCCAGCTCGCTGCCGGCGCGCAGCTGGGCGCCCAGACTGCGCCGATCACCCGCAGCGTGTCCAGCGCCCTCCAGTGGGGGCCTTGCCCGGCGATCTTCCCTTCGGGATGTCAGATTGCTGTGCTGAATGGCGATCCGTCGAAGCCCAACGCCGATGTGTTCCTGCGCGTACCGGGCGGCTACGCGATCCCTGCCCATTCCCATACCTCGGCCGAGCGCATGATCCTGGTCCAAGGCCGACTGACGGTTCGTTACATGGGAGCGGCTGCAGCGGTTTTGACCGCGGGCCACTACGCTTATGGTCCAGCAGGTCTGCCGCATGAGGCGAGATGTGCGGGTAAGAACTCGTGCACGCTCTTCATCGCTTTCGAAGGACCGGTGGACGCGAGCTTGTACGTCGGGTCGCTGAAGCAACTGCCTTGAGCGCGAGGTCGATCTCGTGCGCGTCGGCTCCCCAGATGTTGATGACGAAGCGTCGTTCACGGTCGCGCGAATAGTCGTTCGGCCGGGGGGCCGCGAATGCCGCGGCCCTGTGTGACGTTCCAGGCGAAGCCGCACCACCCAGCGGATCATAATCTTCCGTTTCCATTGCCTGTTATCGATACACGAGACGCGAAAGTGCCCACCTCGCGCACACCCTTGCGAGGTGGGCACTTCTCATCGTGGCTAGGGAGGGAATCGAACCCCCGACACTGCGAATGCAGTTCGTTTGGTCAACGATTGACATTTTTCTCGACTTTTCTGCTCTTTGGCGCGTATTTTTGGCGCGAGAATCGGGATGTCCAGCCACTGCGTCCAGATGGCGAGGCGCTTGGCGTGGAAACTCGGACAGAAGTAGCGGCCCGTGCAGCACAACGCAAACGAGCTGCGACTACATGTCGTTCATGGTGTCCCGCGCAGTTCCATCAGCCAGATGTTTGCGCGCTGTTCGCGCAGCGTGAAGAAGATGCGATCGCCCGTCAGACGAATGCCGCGGCCTTCGGCACGCAGCAGTTCGTCATCGAGTGGCCCAAGCGGTTGCGGCAAGGCGCCCGATGCGATGCGATACAAGACCAGCCGTTGTTGCGCGTCGTGCGCCACACAGTAGACCACGTCGGCAGGTCCGAAGTCGCACCCTTCCACCTTCGGCGCACCAGGCGCGTTGAAGTCGAAGAGCGGCGTCGGCGCGCCCGAATCGGTCGGCATCAGCCAGCCACCACCGCCTTTGAACAGATTTAGTACGATGTGTGCACCGTCGCGCGAGAATCGACTGCGTGAACCGTAGCCGAGTCGTTCGCGCGTAACCCACGCGCCGCTCGCGTCACGATGTGCGAGAAAAATACCGCCGCGACCGGGGAGCAGACCATACATCAGTAGCCTGCCATCGGGCGACCATTCTGGTGAGACTTCTTGGAGCGGCGTTTTGGTGACTTGCTCGAGTGGCCCACCGTCAAGCGGCATCACGAAGACATCGCGAGAGCCGTTGCGAAACGAATGAAATGCGACCGACTTTCCATCGGGCGACGGCACTGGTGCAAACTTTGCACTTGGCAGATCGGTCAGTTGCTCGGCTGTGCCGTGCGGCAGATGCATGCGCCAGATTTCGCCGTTGCCGGAAATGTCGGCATCGTAATAGAGCGACGTCCCATCGAGCGTGGTCCCAAACAGCTCGACGGTCTCCACGCCCACCGTGTGTTGCACGCGATTGGCCGTCGTTCGTCCCACGTCGGCAAGTGGCATGGACCACACATTGGAGGAGCGCGTCATCACGTCGAACGCGATGTGCTTCCCATCCGCCGACAAGGAGATGACGCGCGCTCCGAGCCCGGTGGTGACGCGGCGCGGGGGGCCAACGGGAAGACCATCGTCACTCACCCGCATCGCGTACGCATCGTACGGCCCGTGCCGATTCGAAACGTAGAACAGAGCGTGTGCATCGGCCGACCATCGCGGTGACTCGTTGACCATACTGGAATCGGTCGCGGCCTTCCACGTTGCCAGCACCGGATTAATGATGGCGATCCATGACGGCGAGAGATTCTCAAACAGGCTGCCCGGTCGCAGGTACCACGGATTGCCCACCGCGCACGCGATGCGATCATTCACGCCCCAGTCGCAATGGTCGGGCTGATACAGGGTCGCCACGCGACGCTCACCACCGTTGGCCTCACGTACAAAGACCGAGTCGGCGATCACGTATGCGATGCGCTTGCTGTCGGGTGCCCACACGGCGCTGGTGATCTCGGCTTTTGCGGACACTTCTTGCCGGATCGCGCCACCACCGGCAGGCGCGCTCACTGCGTGCCCGTCGCTCACGAACAAAATTCGCGTACCCTCCGCGGACCATCGCGGGCGGTATTCGACCGCCGTCGAATCATCGGTGAGCGACGCACTGCGTCCACCATCGACGGCGCGCACATAGATGCGGGAGTGAAGACCATTGGTGACGGCATACGCGACCCGCTTGCCGTCAGGCGAGAGCGTGGGCGTTACCTGCATGCCCTGATCCCACGTCACTTTCGTCGAGAGCCCCGCTTCGAGTGCGCCGCTTGCTGGCCCGAATCGCCGCCCCACGACGAAACCGACGGCGAGCGCCATCGCGCCGATGCCGGCAGCCACCGTCCACGGGCGGCGCAATGTCGGACGTGCGACACGCGCCGGCGCATTGACCGCCGTGGGGATCGACCGCGTCGTGGCGGTGATCGCCTGCGCAAACTCTCGCGCACTCGCAAAGCGGTCTGCAGGCAGCTTGGCGAGCGCGACAAGCACCGCGTCTTCCAAGGCAACGCTCACCGTGTTACGCGCCGTGCGCAGCGGAACGGGCCGCTCCGTCAGCACTTTCGCGACGATGGCCTGCGCGGAGCTGCCGGTGAATGGCGGCTCGCCGGCCAGCATCTCGTACGTCACCGCGCCAAGCGCGTAGACATCGCCTGCTCGGGGCTCATGTACTGCGGCGTGCCGAGCGAAAGCCCCGTCTGCGTCATGCGCGCGCCACCAGCACTCTGGACGGCGAGCGCGATGCCGAAGTCGGCAACGAGCGCGTGGCCATCCTGCAGCAGGATGTTCTCCGGCTTGATGTCGCGATGAATCACGCCGCGCTTGTGCGCGTACTCGAGGGCGTCGGCCACATCACTGGCGATGCGCACCGCATCCGCAATCGGCAGCTGGTGCTCCCGTTCCATCCGCCCGCGCAGAGTTTCGCCTTCGACGTACGGCATCACATAATAGAGGAGACCGTCTGCGGCACCGGAATCGAACAATGGCAGAATGTGCGGGTGCTGCAGCGACGCGGTGAGTTCGATTTCCTTGAGGAAGCGGTCGGGCCCGAGCACCGCACTCAGTTCCGGGTGCAGCACCTTGATCGCCACCTTGCGGTGATGCTTCACATCCTCGGCGAGGTAGACCGTCGCCATGCCGCCGGCCCCAAGCTCGCGCTCGACCGTGTAGCGGTCGGAAATCGTCGTGGCGAGTCGTCGCATGGCCTCGCTCATCACTTGCCTCGTAGGGGCCGCGCCGGGATCGGCCACTTCCATGTCCAGGTACAGACCGTTTGTTGGGTTTCCTTCACCAGCGCGGCGATCCGCGGCTCGGAGCGGAGCGGTGCAAAGGTCGGATCGCACCCGAAATCCGTGACGCCGAAAA
>JAYVPN010000006.1:0-36992 GCA_043757365.1 Gemmatimonadota bacterium
AAGGACATCACGCCGATTCTCGCGGATGCGCAACTGTTCACGCATATGACGCTCGCGCTCGCCGCGCCCTTTACCTACGCGGCGATCACGCACGTCGCGGCAGTGGAAGCGCGCGGGTTCATTCTCGGCGCGCCGGTTGCCCAGACGCTTGGCGCCGCATTCGTGCCGGTGCGAAAGCCCGGCAAGTTACCGTCGGCCACCGTGCGTGAATCATATGCGCTCGAGTACGGCACGGATGCGCTCGAAGTCCACGCCGATGCCTTCGGCGCCGGATCGCGCGTGCTGATTGTTGACGATGTGCTTGCGACGGGCGGCACCGCGGCCGCCGCGTGCCGGCTCGTCGAACGCGCGGGCGGTACTGTGACCGGACTGAGCTTTCTGATGGAGTTGGGCTTTCTTGGCGGTCGTTCGGCGCTCGGCGCGCATCGCGCCGACGCGCTGCTGCTGTACTGATCGATGCTATTCTCGAACCGCAATTCATGACCGATACGATTTCGCCAGCCGCTGACGCGGCGTCACACGCCCGGCTTGTCGCCGCGACGGCGTGCCGTCGCACGTTCGCCATCATCAGTCATCCGGACGCCGGTAAAACGACGCTGACGGAGAAGCTGCTGCTGTATGGCGGTGCGATCCACCTCGCCGGCTCGGTGAAGTCGCGTCGCGCGGTGCGCCACGCGACGTCCGACTGGATGAAGATGGAGCAGGAGCGTGGCATCTCGGTGACATCGAGTGCGATGCAGTTCGAGTATGAGGGTTACACGATCAACCTGCTCGATACGCCGGGACACGAAGATTTTTCCGAGGACACCTATCGCACGCTCGTCGCCGGCGACAGCGCCGTAATGCTCCTCGACAATCGTCGTGGCGTCGAAGAGCGCACGCGCCAGTTGTTTGCCGTCTGCAAGCGTCGTCGCACGCCGATCTTCACGTTCGTCAATAAGTGCGATCGCGCTGGCGAAGATCCGCTCAAGTTGATCAGCGACGTCGAGGCCGACCTCGGCATCAAGTGTCATCCGATCACGTGGCCGATTTATCGTGCCGAAGACGGCGCTGCCGGATTCGTCGGCGTCTATGACAGGCGCCAGCAGCAGATTCACCTGTTCGAGAAGGACACCGAGCACGGGGCACGACGGGCCGCCGTTCGCGTCGGCTCGTTACGGGATCCCGAAATCCGTGCCCTCCTCGGCGACGCATCGCATGATCGCCTGCTGAGCGATATCAGCCTGCTCGACGAAGCCGGTCATCCGTTCGACGAGGAGGAAGTCCGCACCGGCGAACTGTCTCCCGTGTTCTTCGGAAGCGCGCTCACGAACTTCGGAGTTGAGCCGTTTCTGCGGGAGTTCCTCGAGCTCGCGCCGGCACCGACGCCGCGTGAATCGACCATCGGAATGATCGAGCCGACGCTCGACACCTTCAACGGGTTCGTCTTCAAGATTCAGGCGAACATGGATCCGCGGCACCGCGATCGCGTCGCCTTCGTGCGCGTCGTCTCGGGCCGGTTCGCTGCGGGCATGCACGTGAAGCACGTGCGGACGGGAAAGATGATCCGCCTCGCCGCCCCGCAAACGTTTGTGGCGCGCGAGCGCACGGCGGTCGAGGAAGCGTGGCCGGGCGATGTGGTTGGTATTATGGACCGCGGCGTGTTGCGCATCGGCGATGCGCTGTCGGAAGCGCAGGAGCTCGAGTTCGCCGACATTCCACGGTTCGCGCCGGAGCATTTCGCGCGCGTCATTCTCACCGACCCGATGCGACGCAAGCAGCTCGACGCCGGGCTTCGGCAGCTCACCGAAGAAGGCGCCGCCCAGGTCTTCTTCACGTCCGGCACGGATACCACCAGCCCGGTTCCGATCGTTGGCGCCGTCGGCCAGCTCCAGTTCGACGTCATGACGCACCGCCTCGAACACGAATACGGTGTGACGACCAAGATCGAAAAGATCTCGGCGCGCTACCCGCGCTGGGTGACGGGGCCGCGCGAGAAGATCGAGAAGTCGGCGAACGAGAGCGGCCGCATGCTCTTATTCGACTCCAAAGGAATGCCGATTATTCTCTTCAAGGACGAGTGGTCCCTGCGCTGGGCATTGAAGAATGACAACGACAGCGGGATCACGTTCCACGAAATCGCGCCGTAGCCGCTGGTCGTCCGCGCCGCAGAACGCATCGGTCGCGCCGGATCCAAACGTCGACGCCAGTTCACGAAGCCCCACCGTCGGGACGTGCGCAAGGCGGAGTGCGAGCGTGTCGGCCCACTGTCGCAGCGTCGCTCGATCGGCTTCATCGAGATTCGGCAGCGACTTTCCAATGAGTCGTTCCACGCGCTCACTCGCCGTGCGACGATAGCTCTCTCGAAGACGGATGATCGCCGGCGCCGCGAGGAGTTCGGCCGACTTCTTCTTGAACTCGACCACCGCGACGTCAATGATCATCCGTGCCTCGGCGAACTCCGCGAGCACGCGGTCGCGGTCGACGGCGGCTTCTGCGCTGATCCGTTCTATGCCGATGCGCGGCGTCCTCGCCGCCGCCGCGTCGGGCGGGGCGACGTTCGGCGGAACGCCAAGGTCGATCAGCAGGGGCGGTAAATTGGCTGGTGCGTTCGCTGATATCCGCTCCAAGTCGGCGACGCAAAAGATCGGCGTACCGGCGCCGGTGGCCAAAATCATCGCGCAGATGGCACCGGGATTCGCGCGGAAATCGTCGAGCGACCGCGCCGCGCCGCCAACCTTCGCCGCCAGTTCCTCGGCGCGGGCGAGCGTGCGATTGACGATCGTCACCGTCGCACCAACGGTCAGCAATGCGCGAACGCAGCGTTCCGTCATCGCGGAAACCCCCACGACCGCGACGGCGCCGGCCGTCAGGTGCAACCGCTCAATGGCATGGCGCACGGCGATATCACCGAGCGAGACGTTGCCGATGCGCCCTTCGGTGATCGGCTTGATGCGCCGCGCGACGCGGAACGCCTCGGTAAAGGCGCGCTCGATCGCGGGGCCAGAAGTGCCGGCCGCGCGCGCGTCGGCCAACGCATCCCGCAGCTGGCCGGCGACTTCGCTCTCGCCGATCCGCGCCGAGTCGAGTCCGGAGGCGACGGTGAAGAGATGCTCGATCGCCCGATCGCCCTGCCACGTGCGAATCGACTGCTCTGCTTCGTCATCGAGCGGCCCGCGTCCGGTCAGGGCAGAGAAGATCCGCCGGCGGGCCTCGGCGATGGAGTCGGCTTCGTCAAGCGCAAAGATGACTTCGACGCGGCCGCAGGTGGCGAGATAGACCAGTTCGCGCAGGCCGGTGCGCTCGCGCAGCGACGGCAGTTCGCCGACCCGAGCCTCGCGCGGGATCGTCAACTCGGCGAGCAGGGCGGAGCGCTGTTGCCGCCAATCCAGGCCGACGATACCGATCGTGCGCATCAGGTCGGTATGCATCGGGCTAGCGCTCGGCCGGTTCGAGACTGCCGACGATGCACTGTACCAGGCTCTGGATCATCGCCGGATGATCCTCGACGCATCGTGCCAGATACAGCGCGTGTCCCCCGTGTTCGATGAATTCCTCACGGGCGCGCATGCCGATTTCCTCAAGCGTCTCGAGACAGTCTGTCATGAAGCCCGGTGCAATTACCCCGACGCGGGTGATGCCTCGCTTCGGCAGCGCATTGATCACAGCAGCGGTCGCGGGCGTCAGCCACGGTTCCGGTCCGAACTTGGACTGGAATGCGGTGGTGACCTTCTCCCGCGGCCAGCCGGTCGCCTTGATGAACGCCTCAGAGGTCGTCGCGCAGTCCCGAGTGTACTGCCGATGTTCGCGTCGGTCGTAGCGTTTCGGAATGCCGTGATACGAGATCACCATGTGTTCCGGTTCGTGCTCGGCATCGTCGAGCAGGTCCTGCCAACGGTTCGCGAGCGCCGTGATAAAGCCTTCGTCGTCCGGCGCGATCAGCGTCTGGCGATAGCGATCGAGAATGCCGGCGTGCTCCGCGGATTCCTGCGCGTGGCAGAAACTGGTCGCCGTCGTCGCGTCGGTGCGATGGGGATAGAGCGGAAGGACGATGACCGGACCGCCGCCCTCAGCGGCGAGGCGCCGCATTTCGTTCGGAAGCGACGGTTGGCCGTAGCGGTAGGCGGAACTGACCGTGAACTCGCCATCGGCCTGCGCACGTACGGCCTCGACCATGCGCTCGGTCGCGACGCGAAGCGGCGAGCCCTCGGCGCGCCAGATGCTCGCGAAGGCCTCCGCTACTCTATGACTCCGGCGTTTCAGGATGATCATTTCGAGCACGGGCTTCCAGAGCCACTTCGGCAGATCGACGACCGCCGGATCGCTCAGGAACTCCTGCAGGAATACACGAACGGACTCGGGCGTCGGCGCCTCGGGAGTACCGAGATTTACCAGCAGCAGATGAGGCCGTTCGGATTGAATCATTTCGGTCGCGATCCGGGCGAAAAGGTGGCTATGGAATGGTACGCGGCGACACGCCACGGTCTATTGTTGGTTTTGCGTAGGTAGTCCTACGGGTGTTCGCCTGCCGAAACCCTTTCAATCGGCGCGCGTTCCGCGTACCGTTCGCTCGTACAGCCTCGTAGCTCAGGTGGATAGAGCAAGCGTTTCCTAAACGCTAGGTCGGCGGTTCGAATCCGCCCGAGGCTATTTTCTCGCCGGACCCACGGAGTCTCTGATGCTCAAGCTCTTACTGGTACTCGCGGTCCTGCCGTCGTCGAACGGCGCGATGCGTCCGTTGCAGCAGCGCCGATGGAAGCCGATTGGCACGACGTCGACGGGGAATCCTGTGTTTATCGACCCCAAGAGCGTGAAGGTGAAAGACGGCATCACCACCGCGACGATGCGGACGGTGTACACGAAGCCCGTGGACACGCCGAAGGGGCCGATCACGTCGGTGCGATCGATCGCGATGTTCAAGTGCGCGGAGGGGACGGTAGCGGCGAAGGAGACGACGATGTTCCTCAATGAGAAGGCGGGGAAGATCTTCGACCGGAGCGTGCCGGGGATCCCGGGGTACGCGAAGCCGTTCGAGTCGACGTATGCGGATGTGGCGATGAAGTATTTGTGCGCGAAGAGGTGAGGTGGTGACGGGCCCGCCAAGTGATGTCGGCCCACCGACTTTGACCACAGAGCACACGGCGCACACAGAGCACACAGAACGACCATCACGTGCTTCCTAGAGATAGGTGTGGCCATCCCCCACGTGCTTTGGGGGAACGGCCACGCTGTGCGGCAGGATGCCGGTTCTGTGTGCTCTGTGGTGAACGAGTTTCGGGCCGAAGCACGAGGCGTCGACGCCAAGCCTTGACATACCCACCCGGGGTATTAGTTTCCTGATACCCAGGAGGGGTATATGTCGCTCGACAAATGGATCGTTCTCATCGCCGGTATCGCCGCCATCGCGTGGCTGAACTGGCACTTCTTCCGCTCCGTTCGCCGCCGTCACGGCGAGACGAAACCCGACGAGAAGGAGTAGGCCCGTGGGAACCGCCGCCACGACGATCAATATTCCGGTCACCGGTATGCACTGCGCGGCCTGCGTCGGCCGCGTGCAGGGCGCGCTCGACAATACGCCGGGTGTGTCCTCGGCGGTCGTGAACCTCATGACCAACACCGCGACCGTCGCCTACGATCCGGCGACGACGGCGCCGCAAGCGCTCGTCGACGCGATTGAAACCACCGGCTACGGTGCGTCGATTCCGGCCGCCGGCCAAACCGCCGCCGACGAACAGTCACACCAGGACGCTGCCCGTCGCGACGAGTACGAAGACTATCGCCGGAAGGGCGTCACGAGTCTCATCATCGGCCTCGCGCTGATGTTCGTCCCGATGCTGCTCCCGATGTCGGTGACGATGCACTCGCCGCTCCTCGCCTACGCAGAACTGCTCGTCACGACCGCCGTCATGCTCTGGGCCGGTCGCCACTTCTATACGCGCGCCTGGATGGCCTTCCGCCATCACTCGGCGGACATGAATACGCTCATCGCCGTCGGCACCGGGTCGGCCTATCTCTTCTCGCTCGTCGCAACGATCGCTCCGCAGCTCTTCACGAATAACGGCGTTGAGCCGGCGCTCTACTACGAAGCAGTCGTCATCATCATCGCGCTCATCCTCATTGGCAACGCGCTCGAGTCGCGCGCCAAGGGACAGACCGCCGGGGCCGTGCGCCGTTTGATCGACCTCCAGCCGAAGACGGCGCGTGTCGTCCGCAATGGCATCGAAACGGATGTCGCGATCGACACCGTCGTCGAGGGCGACGAAATCATCGTCCGCCCGGGCGAGCGCATTCCCGTCGATGGCGATCTCATCAGCGGCGCGAGCGCCGTCGACGAATCGATGCTCACCGGCGAGCCGATGCCCGTCGAGAAGCACTCCGGCGATCGCGTCGTCGGCGGCACGGTCAACGGCAACGGCGCCTTCCGCTTCCGCGCAACCACGCTCGGCGCCGACAGCATGCTCGCGCGCATCGTCACGATGATGAAGGACGCGCAGGGAACGCGCGCGCCGATTCAACGGCTCGCCGACCAGATCAGCTCGATCTTCGTGCCGATCGTGCTGTCGATCGCCATCGCAACGTTCATCACGTGGTACCTCGCCACCGGCGATGGTGGCCTCGTACGCGCCATCACCGCGGCTGTTTCCGTGCTGATCATCGCCTGCCCGTGCGCGATGGGGCTCGCCGTTCCGACCGCCGTGATGGTCTCGACCGGCCGCGGCGCCGAACTCGGTGTGCTCATCAAGGGCGGGGAAGCGCTTGAGCGTGCCAGCGCGGTGAAGACCGTCGTGATCGATAAAACCGGCACGCTCACCGAGGGCAAGCCGTCGGTGACCGATTTCGTCGTCGCGCCCGGCACGGCCCACGATGCCAATACGATCATGCGTTTCGCCGCGGCCCTCGAAGCCGCGTCGGAGCATCCGCTGGCCGGCTCGATCATTCAGTACGCGAAGGCCAACACGACCGGAGGTCCGGCGACCGCCTCGGCCTTCGAAGCAACTCCCGGACGCGGCGCGTATGGTGTCGTCGAGAACGCCGCAGTCAGCGTCGGGAACGCCGGACTCATGAGCGACTGGGCGGTGAACACCGACGCACTGCGCACCGATGCCGACCGTCTCGCCGAGCAGGCGCGCACGATTGTCTTCGTGGCGATCGACGGCAAAGCCGCTGCGCTCTACGGCATCGCCGATCCGATCAAGCCGACGTCGGCCCGCGCGGTGCAACGAATGCGAACCCTCGGACTGGACGTCGTGATGCTCACCGGCGATCAGCAGAAGTCGGCTGATGCGATCGCCGCCACCGCGGGCATTCCGCGCGTCGTCGCCGGCGTGCTGCCTGACGGCAAGCTCGATGAGATCAAACGGCTCCAGCAGAACGGCGGCGTCGTCGCGATGATCGGCGACGGAATCAACGACGCGCCGGCGCTCGCCCAGGCCGACGTCGGCATTGCTGTTGGCACAGGCACGGACGTCGCGATAGAAGCGAGCGATATCACCCTGATGCGCGGCGATCTCAATGCCGCCGTGGACGCGATCGAGCTTTCACGAGCCGCGATGCACACAATGCGCCAGAATCTCTTCTGGGCCTTTGCGTACAACACGATCGGCATTCCGCTTGCGGCCGGCGTGCTGTACCCGGTATTCGGCTGGCTCCTGAGCCCGATGATCGCCAGCGCGGCGATGGCGCTGAGCTCGGTCAGCGTCGTCACGAACAGTCTGCGGCTCCGCCGCTTTACCCCGACCTCGGCTCTCCAATGAAGACAGTCACGAAAGCCGCGCCGAGAAAGGCCCACGGCGTTGACGCGACGATCAAGACCAAAAACATCAAACGCCTCAAGCGGATCGAGGGACAGGTGCGCGGCATCCAGAAAATGGTCGAGGACGACCGCTACTGCGCCGACATCCTCGTCCAGATTTCGGCGGTCCACGAGGCCCTGCGGAGCGTCTCTCGCGAGCTGATGCGTAACCATCTCCAGCACTGCGCCATCTCGGCGATCAAGGCGAGCGACGCCAAGGCCGCCAAGATGCACGACGAGATCCTCGAGCTGATGTACAAGCACGTCCGGTAGGGATCCCGGTAGGGGTTGGCCGCGGGAAGGCGTCGGCCGGCGTTCCGGGGCTCAGAACCCTCCCACTTGACCCTCCGATACGTTAGTTTTCTCAGGCTACGGCCAAGTGTTCTTGCGGCCGGCACCACTGAGATTCCTGAACCGAACCGACGAGATATGACCAAGACCGGAGAAGCGGCCCGTCCGCCGATGGACCTCGATACCGATTCGATGATCGACACGCTGAAGGCCAAGAGCCGTGAGATCACGATCGGCGCCATCGTCGTGGTCGCTGCCGCCGGCGGCATCTGGCTCTGGCGCGAGTCGGAGCAGAAGAAGTCGGAGCGCGCTGACGCGGCCCTTAATGCGGCTTCGAATGCGTTCTACTCGGGCAACCTCGCCCTCGCCGAGACGGATCTAAAGAAGGTCGTCGAGCGCTATGCCGGCACGACCGCCGGAACCGAAGCCTCGATGATGCTCGCCCAGACGCTGTATGCAACGCAGAAGTACGACGACGGGATCAAGGTGCTCGTTGCCGCGCAGTCGACGGGCTCGGGCACGCCGTTTGGCGCGGCGATCGAAGGGCTGATCGCCACCGGTAATCTCGATGCCAAGAAATACGACGAGGCGATCAAGCATTACCTCGCCGCGGCCGACAAGGCGCAGTTCCCGGCCGACAAGGACATGTTCCGCGCCGATGCTGCGCGCGCGATGATGGTCGCGGGAAAGAAAGACGACGCCAAGAAAATCTGGGCGGAGCTGGCCTCGAAGCTCGACTCGCCGAACCTCGGCGAGGCCAAGATTCGGCTCGGCGAGCTCGAAGCGACGCCGGCGAAGAACTAGACCGAAAACCGGTCACACGAGACAAAGCGGCCCCCGAGTCTGGAGACTCGGGGGCCGCTGTATCGTTGTGTGCGATAAGTGCTCACCTTCGCGCCCCGCCATCGGGATGAGCCTACCAGGGTGATGCCAACGCACTCGCGTGCTGTTCGGCGCCCTTCTCAATGACGAGAATGACACCGTCGCCAGCGCGCAACACGAGGTCCGGTCGCGGGGCCACCATCTGTTCGTCGCGTAGTACCGCCAGCACCTGAAGGCCGGCCGCAGTCAGCGACCCCGAGCTGTCGGCGATACTGCGTCCCGACGCGAGGCTCGCCGTCCGCAGACGACCGATGAATATTTTCCGGTCGCCGGTCAACGATGCGGTCGCCCCGCCGCGCATCGCGCCGAGCAAGGCTTCGTCGTCGGATTCGTCGGTCGCGAGCCCCAGTGCGTAAAATCTGCAGTGCAATTTCCAGATGCCTCTCATGATGCGCCGGCGAGTCGGCGCGCGACGTGACCTGCGCTTCATACAAGCCGCGCACCGCGCGGCCGCGCGTCAGCCGGATCTGAATCAAGTAGCTGAGCATCACGGCAAAGGTCGCCGGTACGAGCAGGCTGTAGCCGCCGGTCATCTCCGTGACCATCATCATCGTCGCGATCGGCACATGCGCGGCGCCGGCGAAGACCGCCGCCATGCCGACGATCACGAACGGCGCGAACGGCTGATGCAGCAACGCCGCACAGACGCCGCCGAGCATCGCGCCGACGAACAGCGTTGGCGCGAAGACACCGCCCGAGCCGCCCGATGATACGGTGAACGTCATCGCGATCGGTTTCGCGACGACGAGCATCAGCAGCGTCGCGAGCGCGAGCTTCCCGTCGATCGCCTGCTGAATCCATCCATAGCCGCCGCCGATGACCTTCGGCGCCACGAGGGCGACGAGTCCGGTGAGCAGTCCACCAATCGCCGGACGCGCCCATGCCGGCACGGGAAGACGGTGGAAGAAATCGCGGCCGCCGTAGAACAGCTTGGGGATGATCGTCGCCACGATGCCGGCCACGAGGCCAAGGATGATGTAGGCACCGTAGTCGAGCGGCTTCGGTAACTGGGCGCCGAGCGACGGAAAGCGGAACAACGGCTCCCAGCCGACAATCATGCCGTTCGCCGCATACGCGACGATCGACCCGAGTGCGGTGTAGAGCAGCGCACCGGGCTCGAATTCCATATCGAGGTATGGGATCTCGACGGCGAGCAGTGCGGCGCCGATCGGCGAGCGAAAGATCGCCGAGAGGCCGGCGGCCATACCCACCAGCAGCAGCATCCGCCGATCTCGACCGCGCAGTCCCGTTTTCGTAGCGTACCATGAACCCACGCCGCCGGTAATTAATGCCATCGGCCCTTCACGGCCGGCGACGCCACCCGATCCGATCGTTATCGCCGACGCAAAGAGCTTCACGAGCGGGACGCGCGCGCGCATGTATCCGTCCGCGCGATGGAACGCACGGATCACGGCGTCGGTCCCGTGCCCTTCGGCCTCCGGCGCGAGCCACTCCACCATCACGCCGACCACAAGCCCACACACCGTCGTCACGACAGGAACCAGCCACAGACCATGGGGGCCGATGACCTCATCTGGAACCCCACCCTCGGTCGGCAGCCCCGGGCTCTGATAGCCGGCGATGCCGACGATCAGCAGTGAATTCGCCAGCCGCAGCAACGCCGTGAACAGCTGCGCGAACAGCGCACCGGCGAGTCCCAGCAGCACCGTGTCGAGTAGCAGCCGGTGCTCACCGAACAGCCGGCTGAACGCATGCGGGGGCGCGGCCGCTACGTCAGGCGAGCGGTGCTGCGTCTCGGAGTCGAAGGGCACTTCAGCGCGGTGTCGCCTGCAGTAGATCTGCACCGGCCACGATCACGAACTCGTCGCGGCGATTGCGCGACCAGCACGACTCGAGCTCTGCTTTGCACACCGAGTGCTCCTCTCCGAAACTCACCGTTTCGATGCGACCATCCTCGATGCCGCGCGCGATGAGAAACCGTTTGACTACCGCGCTGCGGCGCTGACCGAGTGCAAGGTTGTATTCGTCGGAGCCGCGATCGTCGGCGTTGCCTTCGATACGAATGCGAGCCGTACGACGCGCCAGCAATACCGGAACCTTCGACTCGAGTACGCTGAGCGCATCGGTCGTCAGGGCATCGCGGTCGTACTCGAAGTAGACGGCGCTCGAACGCGCTGCGCGATCGGCCACGAGTTGGGCATTCCGCTCGGCTTCGGCGCGGGCCAGTGCGGCACGCCGGTCGCTGTCGGCGCGCGCGACAGCGTCGCGCCGGGCGGCATCAGCGCGGGCACGATCGGCCGCACCGTTGTCGGTGACGGCCAGTCGCAGCGTCGGTGCAGGGGCTGGAGCGGCCGTCTTGTGGCAAGCTGAGACGGTCAGGAGCGCGGTGAATCCGAGAGTGAGGGAACGAACGCGACGCATGGGAACCTCTACGGTGAGACGGGATATTTCGCGCGGCGGCGCGCGACGGCGGACGTGGATGCTTCGAACATCATTGGAGGCGCCGTGTGCGAGGCGCCGAGTGCGGAGAGCAACGGCCCGAGGCCGCGCACGAGGTGTTTGGCGTCGCGAATGTCGAGTACGTTCATCGCGTCGAGCAGGCGTGCGGTCGGCGCCGTCGGTGCGCGCCGGACGAGTCGGCGCCCGGCGGTGGTGAGAGCGATCACCGCGCGTCGGCGATCGTCGGCGGCGCGAACACGCGTCACGAATCCGGCGCGCTGCAGTCGACCGATCACCAGGGAAACCGTGCTGGGTTGAGTGTGCGCGAGGGCCGCCAGCTCTCCGAGTGAGCACGGGCCGGCGGAAGAGAGCTGTTGCAGCAGAAAGAGCTGGGCATTGGTCACGCCGGTGCGCTGCTCGACGGCGCGGGCAGACGAACTGAGCACGCCGACAAAGGCGCGCAACATGGCGAGCGCTTCGGAGCGGGCGGCAGAGGCGACGGCGCGGGGCATGCTCTGTATTACTTTGATGTCAAAACAATAGTTCCGGGAGTGCCGGGAGGCAAGGTGTCATGGTGTTTCGGGCGGCACCGGATCGACGGCAGGGGCCGCCTTCGCCGGCACGTCGAAGTAGCTCCACGGTGTCAGCATGAAACGGAACCAGCTCCCGACTTTCTTCGAGGCGCCGTCGACGGCGTGGACGCCCAGCGTACGGGCGATGAACTCAGCGGGCCAGACGATCAGCCATGCCGCGCCGAGCGCGACGAGTACGACCGGCCAGAGCGGGACGGCGAGGATCGCCAGCACCATGACCAATGGCGCGAGGAACATGCACGGACCGAGGAGCACAACCATAGTCTGGCCGGAATGGATGGAGAACGACGCGCGTGTAGTGAATGTACATTGATGTCAAAGTAAATTCAGCTCCGCCTGTTCCGGTGCGCCGGCTTCGTGCGGCCAACCGAATCGGCGCGGTCATTCGCCGGTGGAGTGCCATTGCGGTCCGTGGCGCGGTCCGTGGCGCGGTTCGCGATTGCGGTACCGCTTCGCACGCATTGACGGTATCAGAAGCGGCAGCGCGGCCGTCGAAGATGACGGCCGCGCTGGATCACGGACTGCCCGTGGAGTTCGACGCTCTCAATCGGCCAGACCTCGCTCAATGCACGATGATATGCCCGTTAATGCCGAACCCCGTGATGCTGTATGCGTACGTGCCGGGCATCGTGAAAGCCGCCGACGTGACAGTGGAGCCATTCGTCACCACGATCGGCAAGAATGACAGCGGCCCGCTGACGTACGAGATGGTCAGGGTCCCGCCGGTGCTGACGTTGTGAAACGCGACCGTGCCGTTGACGCCAATGTCGACCGTCTGCGGCCCGAACGGCGTCATCGGATTGTAGAAGTTCACCGTGGCGGTACTCGGCCAGCCCGTCCTGACGTTCGTGACGGTGCAGGTCATGTTCACCCCCGCCGCGATCGTCACGGTGAAGGTGCGGTTCAACTGGTCGGTAAACGTTGTCGACGTACCGATGATCGACGGAATACACTGGATCGACGGCGTCGTCCACCCGGGCGTGGCGTCTTCCGTTACCGTGAACGAAACGCCGGCGGCGAGTCCGGTGAAGACCTTCGTATTCGATCGCGCGTTCGTGTTGTTGCCGTCATCATCCAGCCAGAACGGGCTCAGCCCCGCACCTTGGGTGGCGAAATGGAAGCCCGTCGTGTCGTGCGGCTGCGCGATCTTGACGACGGTCAGCGTGCCACTGCCGCCGAGTGGAGGATTCTTTCGGTTCGAGAACGTGCACGTGATATTCGCACCGGCGGTCACGTTCACCGTGAACGCGCGGTTGAGGATATCCACGGTTCCGCTGTTCGCCGGGAGGCACGCGATGCTGCTCACGGTCCAGCCAGCCGTCAGATCCTCAGAGACGCTGTAGTTGCCGGTCGCGAGCGCCGGGAATGTCTTGCTGTTGGAGAGCACGGCGCTAGCGCCGGCGGCCCCCGCGTCGTCATCGAGCAGGAATGGCATGATGCTGCCGCTGTTCGGACCAAACGCATGGAAGGAGAAGTTCTGCGAGTCCTTCGGCGCCGCGTTCTTGACGATCGTGAGGGAGCCTGTCGACGCCGTCCCAATCTTGACACACGACGACGGTGACGGCGCCGGCGATGACGTCAAGGTCGCGCAGTTCTGGGTTACCACCACGGGCGACATGATGTTCAGCGTGAGGGTGAACGACGTGCTGCTCATGGCAGGAATCGTCACCGGACCATTGGAACTGCAGACCATCGGGTTCGCGCCGGTGCACGTCCATCCGGTGGGCTGACCGCCGACGAGCGCCAGCGATGACACTGGCGTCGCCACGTCGCTCACAACGAGCGGCCCGCTCCATGGCGTGCTGCCGCCGTTGGTGATAGTGAAGCGGAACGTGCACTGCGTGTCGTTGCCGTTTCCGTTGGTGTAGCAGTCGTCGAGAATCGTTTTGGTGATCGTCAGCGGCGCCGGCGTGGGCGGCCGCTTAACAACGACGGAAATACAATCCCGGTTGTCGCCGGTGTTCGCGTCCGCGGCAGCCGTAAGGTGGATCACGGCACAGTTCTGTCCCGTACGTGGCGATCCGGCCACCGCCGAGACGGTGATCGTACCTAGTGGCCCAGGGCCCATCAGCGCGGTGCCCGTGTAGGTGCAGGTCACCACGTGTCCGACAACGGTGCAGCTCCAGTTCGCCCCGCCGACAGCCGTGATCGGCGTCGTGAAGAACGCAGGTACAGTGTCGACGATCGTGATGCCCGTCGCGTTGTTGATCTGTGTCGGGCCGTTGTTGTTCGGGCTGAGAACGAAGACCGCCGCTTGGCCAGCGCTCACGGAGTCCGGACCACGCTTGCGCAGACTCACGTCGTACTTCTTCGGGTCCGACGTGCCGGGCTTGATGACGACACGCACGCAGTCACGATTGTCACCGGGGTTCGCGTCCGGCCCAACGCGCGTCAATGCGATCGACGCGCAGTTCTGCACGTCGCCCTCTCGGCGCGCGACGGCGGTGATGGTGATGGTCGGCATCGGGCCCGGGCCGACGAGCGAGGTCCCGATGTAGGTGCAGGTGATCACCGAGCCGGCGACAACGCAGTTCCAGCTCGCGCCTCCGCTGGCCGTGATCGGAGCGGTGAAGCTCGCCGCGACGAGCGTGTCGTTGATCACGACGCCGCTGAGGTTGTTAACGGCCGAGGGGCCGTTGTTATTGGGGCTCAGCGTGAACGTCGCGACTTGGCCGGTTATCACCGTCTCGGGACCACGCTTGCGCAAGCTTACATCATATTTAGTCTCGCCGCCCTTGGTGACGACCACGGTGACGCAGCTCTGATTGTCGGCCGGCTTGCTGTCGGCCCCGGCCTTCACGCTCATCCACGCGCAGTTCCTGCCGTCTCCCGGCTCGCGGCCTCCAACCGCCGTGACGGTGATAGCGGGCATCGCTTGGTTCGGACCGATCGCGCCGCCTACATAGTTGCAGGTCACGACGCGCCCGGACACCGTGCAGCTCCAGCCCGGCGCGCCGTTGGCCGAGATCGGTGTCGTCAAATTCGCCGGCAACGTGTCGATGACCACCACGCCACTACCGCCGTTCACCGAGGCAGGCCCGGTGTTGATCGTGCTCAGTGTCCACGTTCCCGTTTGGCCGGGCGCGAGAGAGCTCGATCCCGACTTCCGAACGCCGACGTCGTACTTCGCGCTGCCGCCGCCGGGGGTCACCTCGCCCCGAATACAGCTGCGATTATCGCTCGGTTTCGCGTCCTTGACCTTGCCAAGTGTGACGGACGCGCAGTTCTCGTATCGGTCCACTTCGCTCGCCCGTGCGGTCACGGTGATCGACGGAAAGGTCGCGCCGGGATTCACGGTCGACCCCACATAATGGCACGTCACTACGCGGCCCACGACCGCGCAATTCCAGCCGCTCCCGCTCGCCGCGATCGGCGCCACGAAGTTGCTCGGCAGTGTGTCGACCACGTTGAGGTCGGCGCTCGTGCCAAGCGGTGTCGACGACCCGGCGTTCAACACGGTGAGCGTGAAGGTCGCCGTTTGGCCCGACGTCACAACACCGCCGCCGGTTTTGCGAATCGCGACGTCCGGCAATTGGGCGCGCGCGGCCCCGCCGAACATTGACATCATGGTCACACCGATCACCGCAACGAACCGTGAACCGTTCATCCTGCCTCCGAGCGCCTGGGCGCATGTGCAAGAACGGCAATTCGCCGCCCCTGGTCGTACCGTCGAGACTATTCTCTGCGCATCACCGTGTTCGACCGTGCACGCGTCACGGAATGAATCGCAGTGATCGCCATTCCGAATACCGGATCTCGCGCGCCGACTCGTCGAGCGCGATCACCCGCCACCGCACCTTGCCGTCGGTCACGCCGGCCCGCACGAAGGGCGGAACGTCATACGCGCGCGCGCCTTGTCCGACGATCGCCGCGAGCACCGACGTGCCGTCAGCGGTGCGTTCGAGCTCGACGCGGTAGTTCTTGGCGCCACGCTCCTCGCCCCAGCTCAGCGTCAATCCGGCGTCCGGTGCCACCGATGCGCCGTCGCGCGGTAAAAGCAGCGGCACCCGCCGTCGCGATTGCGTCGCCGCGAGTCCGCTGCCGGTCTTGCCGACCACGTAGCGCAGCGTCGGCATCGGGAATCCGGCGGACGCGCCGTTGTGAACCGCGCCTCCCGGAGCGGCAAACGCGCCGAGGTTCGTATCGCTTGCCTTGTCGTCCGAGGCTTCGATACGAAGCAGGACCAGGTAGGTGCCATCGACGGCGGTCGGTAACCGCTGCGGGTTCGGCCCCGGAAGCGTGTACCGGCCGTTGGGTGAGAGCAGCACGTTGAATCGTTCGAGTTCCGTGTACCGGCGCTGCAGTCCGCGCTCCTGCACCGGCAACGATCCTTCGGTCAGCAAGTCGCGCGCGCTTGGCCATTCTACACCGGGCAGTACGATCTCCCACCGCCCGCGCAGTCGGCCCGTGCCAGTGTATTGCAACTCCGCCCGTAGCGGCGAGAGCGTCGCGCCCGTCTGTACGAACAGCACCGGCGCATCGAGGTCGGAACGCACGGTCACATTCGTGAGCGTGAATGGCACGCCAACGCCGCCGCTCGCCGACAGCTGGCAGAGCACCGCCACGTATTGATCGGGCAACGGCGCCTTGCTCACCGCCGTGCTCGCGAATCGCCGCACATAGTAGAAGTAGCCGGGCAGCTGCCCGGCGACCGTCGCCTGATACGCCTGGCGCGAGATCGCGGGCGCCACGGACATCGCCTCGGTGAACCGGCCGCCGACCACCGCGGCACCATTCACCGTAGCGCGCGATTGCGAGGCGATGGTCGCCGGGTCGCAGCGCAGCCCGACCGCTGGCGCGGCGGACACGAGCTTGCCGCACCATGCCGCCTCGACTGGCACGTACTCGGCGAGTCCGCCGAACGTCAGAAAGACGGTCGTCGCACCCTGCGCATTCACGCGCACGGTGCTCGGGTTCACCTGAATCGTCACCGGTCGGCCGACGGCCTGCGCACCAACGGTGGACGCGAAGACGAACAGTGCGGAAAGGAGCGAACGACTAGTCATGGCCACGATCCTAGAAGACCCGAAGGGTGAGGCCTGACGAGACGAACCACATCGCACCGGACTGCGACGGGGGCGGGAGCAGCGGCAGACCGTACTGGTTCAGCCGGCTCGACTGCGTCGAAAAACGCAGGAATAGCTGACCGTTCGGCGTGTTGTCGCGCGTCGGCCACAGTGTGAAGCTCTGCGCCGCGCCAGCACGGATCTCGGAGACCCGCGTATCATGACCTGCGCCGTCGTCTGCGTTCGCCGAAACGCTGATCGCCCCGTCGAGTGTCAGCAGCGGGTTCGCATTCCATCTGGCCGTCACGTTGACGCGTTGCAGAAGGCTGCGCTGCATGAATTCGAGGTTGTCGTTCTGTTCGAGATTCAGCTGCACGCCGAGGTCGACGTGCGACGGCGTGGTCACCGCCGCGGAGATTCCGTGAATGTCGGCGGTGAAGTCGGACTTCTCACGCCCCGGCTGCCGGTTGTCCTGCGTTGCGTGGCTGAAATGGTAACCGAGTTGCCATGCACCCACCTGCCACTGCGCCGTCACGTCCTGCACGAGATTGAGTTGATCGGGAATGTCAGACGGCACGAATGAAGCATTGGCGGCCAAGCCCGTGCCGAACTGGTGCGACTGTTGCCGGCCATACGACACGACGGGCAGCCATGCGGCCTTCGTGGTGGCCCGAAGTAGCGCGGCGAGCGGCGCGCTTACCACGGCACCGGACGCTTGCGTCATCGCCTGCTGCATCGCTGTGACGCGGTCGAGATTGTCCTTGGATTCCGTGTAGGTGGCCTGCATCGTGATCACGTCGACGCCGCCGTTGAGTTCGAAGGTGCTACGCGAGAGATCCGCCTGAGTGAACGTCGCGACGCTGCGATAGAGTGGATCCGTCCGCTCGTAGCGGAAGGCGCCGTTCAGGTTCACCGCGAGCGAATCCCATGCCCGCACGTCACGGAAGATCGCAACGTCCAGCTCGGCGAACCGTGCATTCTTGCGGCCCGCGGGCGACGGCGACGCGCTGAGGTTTCCGCTCAGCGAGGGATCGGGCGGATTTTCGAACTTACTGCTCGCGAAACCGCCGGCGAATCGTACGCGCTGGCCCGGTGTGCTCGCCGCGATCTGCACTCCGAAGCCGTCGCTGCGCTCGGTGGAGACGATCCCGCCCTGCGACACTCCGGTCAGCGGCTGCAGCGAGCCCGCGATCGCGGTCGCATCGACGTGGAGGATTCCGCGCGCCGCCGGCACGAGCTCGACACCCACGGTCGCCGAGAGCACGCGATGATCGGGGTTGGACAGGCCGACGATGTTGTCGACGCCGACGATGCTGGTGCCATTCTGGGCCGCGACCGATGCGGACGCGCGCGCGCCGGCGAATACGGCCGTGAGACCACGGCTCGAAAAATTGTTGATGAGCAGCCGATTGCCACCGGCCGATACATGCCCGAGGGACAGCGTCGTGCCGCCGTGCGCCGCCACCACGAGGAAGTCCGCGAGGTCGACAGGGGACGCCTGATCGCCCTTCTCACCAAAGCGGAGTGTCTCTTCCTGACGGCTCATGCCGAGTAGGTGCAGCTGCGACTTTACGCTCCACGCGTCCTTCAGGTGGTTCGTGTGAAGACTGAGCGTCGTGCCGAAATCCTGATACGTGGCTCGCGCGGGTGCGGGTGATGAGCCAGAGTGTCCTTCGGCGAGTTGCCCCTTGTTGCTGAGCTCGACGCCGGGATCGACCTGGGCCTTCTCGAACCCTCGCGGTGTGAGGACGCGAATCGGGAAACGTCCCAGTTCCTTCCACACGGAGCCGGTCACGAGAAAAGCTTTCAGCTCGTTTTCGCCCGAGGGAAGGGAGTAGCCATCCGCTCGAAAGACGAGACCTTCGCCCGTGCGTTCGAAGAGCGTCGTGAGATCGGCGCTCCCCACGAACAGCGCGAGCCGCCCCTCGGCGGCGCTGGGCCAGCGGCTCAGCGTGAGCTCGATCGGCGACTGACCGGCTACAAAATGCCCACCATCGAACTTGGGGGCAACGGTGATCGCGGAGTCGACGGGCTGCTGGGCCAGGACGGGGCCAGCCGTGGCGGCGACCAACAAGAACGCGATTCGGAGATACAACCGAGTCTGGAGCGTGGAGTTCACAGGCTTTGTTGTAGATCCGTTAACGCCGGCGTCGGCGTGCTGATGACAACATCGAGACGATATCCTGCATGAATAGTTCGCCTGTGGGCAGACAATAAACAAGGGCGCCGGCCCCATCGAAGGCGAGGTAGGCGGCGGCTTCGCTGTCGTCGAAAGGGGAGGCCGATGCAGCTGTTTCCTGACGGTGTGGACATGACTCACCGGCCTCTCGTACTCGGACTCCTTGCCGGATCGTTCGCCCTCGGTGCATGCACCAGCGGCGCCGCCTCCTCGACAGCCCTCGCGGCCGAGGCTCCGCTGCTTCTTCTCAACATCGCGCCGGCGAATCAGAGCGCCGGCGTGAGTCCGGCGGGCGTGGTCACGCTCGCATTTAACATGGCGATGATGCAGGGCATGGAGATGCTCGTCGTCGTGCACGAGGGATCGGTGACGGGCGCGCAGGTTTCGGGCTCGGCTGATCAGTGCCGGATGGCAGGCGGCGACCAGCAGCTACGGCATGGTGTTCACCTTTACGACGGCGTAGGCGCGGCTCGGGCTGTGATCCCGAAATGTGTCGGCCTATTAATGAGGGTAGGGCAACGCTGATCTCACCCCCTGCGATACGTAAACCACGTAACGACGGCTTGTTGCTTAACCGTTTTTACCTAGTGAACTCGCGCGATAATCGATCAGATGGTGGAGCGATTGACATAATTCGTCATTTGTTACCAATCAGCTCCACGTTAAGCAACAGGCTTTGGTGTGAGCTGTTCTAGCTTCCGTGGAAACTGAATGAAGGCGTTGTTTCGGAATCTGGAGGTACCGGATCGCTAGTCGACGGCTCTTGCGCATGGCGACTTGATCGCGCACGATATGACGTGTCCGCTAGCTCCTTCCGCCGTCGCTTCATCGCCGCCTGTTATCGGGCCATCCGTCGGTGACGCCACGCGCTACGCACGGCGTACGATGTTGAGCGTCGCGATCCGCGTCGGTCACCTGTTCAACAGTCTCGTACGATCCCTTCACCTACATAGACGGATGGTGATGCCGTGAGCCCTCAGTCGACCCGTCGTCGCTTCTTGAAAGAACTCTCCGCCGGCGCTGCGGCAGTGGTAGGCCTCGGCGCCTGCGGTCGCGCATCGCTGGCGGTGCGCCAGGAGCCGTGGGACAGCGTGCCACAACTTGACGGAGCGCTGCTTCTCGACGAAGGAACGCGCGCGCAGATGGCCACGGATTTCGGCGCCAATGTGCATCGTATGCCGGCCGCCGTTCTCAGGCCGCGATCCGCACAGGATGTCGTGAGGATCGTGCGGCTCGCCAACGCACGACCGTCGCACGTCGTGATGCGTGGCCAGGGACATTCGCAATATGGACAGACGCTGGTCGAGGGTGGAGTTGTCATCGACTCAACGACCCTGAACGCGGTCACCGTCGAATCGGGTGGGACGGTCTACGCTCAGGCCGGTGCGTCATGGGACGACGTCACGCACGCGACGCTGCCGCACGGACTCACACCGCCGGCGCTCGGCGATACGATGTCCCTGTCGGTTGGTGGAATCCTGAGCGCGGGCGGTATCGGCAACAGCTCGCATCTCTACGGCGCCGTGATCGACAATGTGCTGGGGTTGGACGTCATCACGGGAACTGGCGACATCGTCGCCTGCTCGCCGGATCAGAACAGGGAGCTATTCGAGCTGGCGCTGGGGGGAATGGGACAGTGCGCGTTGATCATCGGTGCGCGCCTGCGGTTGCTACCAGCGCCGAAATGGGTGGTGCGGCGCGATCTCTTCTACGACGATCTGAAGACGTTCCTCGCCGACGTGCGGCGGGTGGCAACCGAGGCGCGAGTCGAACACTTGGGAGCGCACGTCTTGCCTCCAGACGCGCATTCTGGCTGGAAGTTCAGAATCGATGTTGGGAAGTTCTCCGCTGAACCCGATGTGGACTTTGCACCCATAGAAGCGGGCCTGCGCTTCACGTCTCGTGGAGCACCGGTCGGCGTGACGTACGCCAGCTACCTACATCGTGAAGACGCACGGAATGCCGCGCTGGCGGCCACCCGACGTGACGCGTCGCGGCGGTTGCTGTACCTCACGATGTTTGTCCCGGACACTGGGGCTGAGGCATTCCTCGCGCAGATGCTCGACACGCCAGCGGATACGGCCGGTATCAGCCGATTCTCTCTGTATGTGCTTCCAACGCGAAAGTTTGGCCGGCCGATGTTCATGATTCCACGTGAAGAGCTCGCGCTCGGAATCTTCCTCTTCCGCGGAGTTTCGGTGGCCGACGCTGGCCGGTATGCCGAGATGGTTGCGACGGTGCGCGGGCTTGCCCTGAGAACGCGCGAGGCGGGTGGCACGGCGTATCCGCCGTACGCCCCGTTCTATTCATCGGCCGACTGGAAAGCGCACTATGGGTCGACGTGGCAGGGACTTGCGAATGGGAAGCGTCGGTACGACCCGAGGAATGTGCTGACGCCTGGGACGCGAATGTTCGCTTCGACTGGGGGGCCATGAACATGGCGCGCCCCCAGGCCCGCCACCGTCACCCGCACGACGTCTACGGCGCGCGCGTACGCACGCACCAAAGCGCGCAGGTCGCGTCACCCAGGATGCGTTGACTCCGCACGGACTTAGACGCGCCGATCCGCTCGGCGTTCCTGCGCCACGAGTCCAAGTCGCGCGACTTGGAGTTGCGGGGATCGGGCGGTGAGTCCCGTCTCCCGCATCAGGGCGTGCAGCTCGTACGCGTGCCGCCGGCGGCGGAGGGCAGGGACGCTGCCCGGTTGATTCCGGCACGGCTACTAAAGGGTGACGTGCACATCGTGTCGCGTGGCCTGTCGTCGCGCCTCGTGGAAGGATCGGCACCGACGGGCGCTCCCAAAATGTCGTGGGAAGCGACGGGTCGGCTGATCACCCACAGTACGCGATCAATCGGGCCGCGTAGCTCAACTCTGATCGGTTAGGTTACGATTCAATCGTGCGATATACCGCGCTCGGTCTCACCCTGCTCATCGTCGTCGCCTGTCACGAGGTGACGGGCCCGCGGGAACTGTTACCGCGAGCATCGCAGACCGTACCTGGTGTTCAAGTCACCGTCACGGCCAATCGCACGACAGTCTCGCCGGGCGATTCAGTGACGTTCCGTGCCCTGGCCTTCAACGGTTCGAACGTACCGGTGCAACTCGGTGAGGCGTGTGGCCCGGCGATGGATGTGGTCGTCCGCGCGCCGACGGGACGTGAGGAATCAGCGCTCGTTCGTAACCGCGTCTACCCATGTGTGGGAATCGAAGATTGGGTTAACCCTGGGGAACGTCGCACCATACAAACCGCGTGGCAGGCGCCGACTCTTCGCGGATCCTATTCCGCGCGAGCCGGCTTGCGGCGCCACGACGGCCTCGGCAACGAGAGTCCACCCCTCACGATCGAAGTGCGTTAGCTAGAGCACCTTGGTGGATGCTGCGGACGTATCTCGCGGCAAGCCAGATCCTGCAGGGTATCTACGGGGGGCCCATTTGCTCGGCGTCGATCCGGCGGACTGTGTGGTTCTCGAAGACGCGTCGGCGGGTTTGGCTGCGGCGCGCGGCGCGGGCATGCGGAGTGTAGGCGTGACATGTACGTTCGACGGGTACGTATAATAGTTATTATGTAAAGTAATTGGCTTGAATCATGGGGATAACTGTGTGAATTCCCATGTTGTTGCCCCATTTGAGTTTAACTACGCCTCGGGTGCACGCGGATCTACCCCGATCATCCGCGTTCATCCGAGGCTAAAGTTCACCCAGATTGCCACTAAAAACGATGCGACCTTCTCCGCGTAGTGACGGCCTGATGGCGCCTTCCGAATGGCGGACCGACACAGTCAAAAGGCGTCCAGATCGCGTCTCGAGCACGGTCTGAGCGCCGCTCAGGCCCCAGGCCTCAAGCAGCACGCCGGTCGCCACAGCCCCGGTTCCGCACGCCAACGTCTCGTTCTCGACGCCGCGTTCGTAGGTCCGGATCCGCCAGTTGCCGTCTGGCCGCTTGGTCACGAAGTTCACGTTCGCGCCGGCGTTCAGTGTCGAGTGATGCCGTAGTGATTTGCCTCGGTTATACACGTTCACCGATGCCGTATCGTCAATGAGGACAACGAGATGCGGCACTCCGGTGTCGGCAAATCCGATCCGAATCTCACCGGCCTCAAGCGGGATCCCCGCGTCCGGTCGGAGCCCCTGAACAGGCTGCAGGTCGATCTCCGGCTCATCGCCGACAAACCGGGTCGACATCACCCCGGCATCGGTCGCGAACCGGAACGCTCCGCCATCGGAAATGCCAAGCTCGCGGGCCAGCCTTGTCGTGCACAGCGAGGCATTTCCGCAGAGCTCTCCAAGGCTCCCATCTCGGTTGAAGTAACGTATCCTAAGTGGTTCTGCTGCATCATTTTGCAAAAATACAACGCCGTCGGCGCCGACGCCGGTTGCGCGGGCCGTCAGGCGGTCGATCATCGCTGGATTCTCGAGCTCCGTCAGCGGCCCCGACCGGGCATCAAAGAACAAGAAGTCATTCCCCGACCCGCTCATCTTCCAAAAATGGCGTCCTTTCGGGATCGTCATACGCGCCCCGTGATCGACCACCAGCGAAGCTGCCAAACACGAAAAATGGCCTCCCGCATGATCCCTTTGTTCATCTTGCTGACCCCATGCGTCCGGTCGCTGAACACGATCTGGATCTCGGCGGGCTTGAATCCCTTCCGGATCGCCCGGAACGACATCTCGATCTGGAAAGCGTAGCCGTTGCTCCGGACGTCGTTGAGATCGATCGCCGCCAGCACGCGCCGGTGGAAGCATTTGAAGCCGCCTGTTGCGTCCCAGAGCTTCATTCCGGTGATGATCCGGACGTAGACGTTGGCGCCGTAACTCAACAGGAGCCGCGTCATTGGCCAGTCGGTGACCGTCACGTTTCCGTTCAGGTAGCGCGAGCCGAGGACGAAATCGGCCGATTGGGCCGCGTCGAGAAACATTGGGAGATGGTTCGGATCGTGGGAGAAATCCGCGTCCATCTCGAAGATGTACTCGTATTGCGGGCGCTCGAGGGCCCACGCAAAGCCGTCCCGATAGGCGGTGCCGAGCCCCATCTTCCCCGGCCGGCGCATCAGATTGACGCGCGGGTTCTCCTTGCTGATGGCGTCGACGATGTCACCGGTTTTGTCGGGCGAGTTGTCGTCGACGATCAGCATATCAATCCGCGGGTCCTGCGCGAGGACCATCTCGATCATCTTCCGGATGTTTTCCTTTTCGTTGTACGTCGGAATGATGATCAGCGCTTTTTCCGTCATGTCAGGCACTGGCCGCCTCTCCGTTTCCGGTGCTCGCTCGGCGTCCAAGCGCCGCGCCGCCGACCGCGAGGAAGATCGAGGCGAGAATCGCGACTATCGTCACCATCTTGCCGGTCTCGTATGTATCACTCTTGAAGGTGAGCTCGACGCGCTTGGCCCCTTCGGGCAACGGCACGCCCATCAGCACGAGGTCGGCGCGCTCTACGGTCGCGGGTTTGCCGTCGATGGTCGCCTTCCAGCCGGGATAGAAATTCTCGGCCACCACGAGCGCCGAGCCTTTCGGCGCGGGCTCGCTGAGCGTGAGCGTCACGTGGCCTGGTTCGTACTTATCGACGGTCGCGGTCATCGTCAGCGGCTCCGGCAGCTTCGCGAGCTGCTGCGCGGCGACCTTGGATGACGTATCGAATATCGCGACGGCGCGCACGGGAAACGTCGGCGCTCGGGTGGCGTCGAGGACGCTTGAGTCAGGGAACTTCACGATCGCCGGAGCGACCCATGCATACGGCTGCTCCCCGGGAAGTTTGAACAGCGAGACGTTGGATCCGTACGCGTTCTTCACCGGGCCGACGACCTTCGTCGCGCCAGCCATTGGCGAGACGGTCGAATCGATCAACATGTACTGCGAGTTCGTCATCGCCCAGAACGTCGGGTTGCCGATCTGATCGTAACCGCGATCCTTGCCATCGAACTGCTGGAAACGGCCGAGTTCGTTACCGTGATAGCCGAGGAGCGTTTGCCGAACGCCATTCGCCATGAGGGCGTCGTCGTTGAGGAACGGATCGCTTTGGCCGCGCTGTGTGACCGGGAACGAAATCACCCGCGCTGGCTGCGGGAGCTTCTTAATGTAGTCGATCGTCGCGTCGCTGGCGAAGATCTGTTTCGCCGGCGGGAGGAACTGCCAGTAGAAACGTTCGATGCTCCAAAGGTCAATGGCGCAGATCGCAGCCAGCGCCCATCCGGCGAGTATCGGCGTGATCTTCTTCATCGACAGTAGCAGGATCGCGATGGCAACCATCGCGACGACGATGAACGAGCGCAACGCGCCGAGCCTCACCGCTCCGGCGTTGGCGTCGATCTTGTCCGCGAACTGCGGGATTTGCAGCGCGGCCTGAGCCATCGCGGTGAAACCGCCGACGAACGCGAAGACGGTCACGATGCCGGCGCCAATCAGCCAGCCGTACGCGAACTTTGGAGTCAACTTACCGGCGAGGAGCTTCTCGGTGCCGAGTGCCGCGAGAGCTGCGATCGCAAACGTCGTGACATAGAAAATCGTACTCGGCGCGCGCATGAACTTCGTGCCTGGCACGATGTAGTAGACGAGCGTGAAGAATGGTGTGCTCCCGCCGAGCGCCCAGAGCAGCGAGACGAGCGCGGTGCCAGCCCAGAACCAGAAAAATCGCTTCCGGGCCCCTGCCCACCCGCCGAACGCCGCCGTCGCGAGCACGAGTACCGCGGCGCCGACGTACTCACTATGGAAGTGGATTCCGTTGCGCCCCCAGTAGTTCTCCAGAATGCCGGAAAACTGCGGGAGATAGGTGTTGATCAGTTCTTCGATCGGGAACGAATAGCTCGTAACCCACGCCCAGTCTTTACCGCCGGCGCGCGGTGACCAACTGACATACTCGCGAACAGGCAAATATTGAATGGCTCCAATCGCGAGCCCCAACACCACCGCCATCAGCGCAAATCCGAGGCGTCGTACGGCCTCGGCGCTCGAAAGCTTTTCTCTACCGATTCCGCCGAACGCGAGAAACAGCGCCCAGAAGCCCGCCATGAGCAACAGATACTGCATCAACTGCGGATGCGGCGTGAGAATCACGAGGCCGATCACGAGCGACAGCACACCCCACGCCCATTTCTTTCCGTCGCGCACGCCCCACGTGATCACGAGTAGCGTCAGCGGCAGCAACGCGTTTACGAACAACTTGCCGTCGTGCCCTGCCGAGAGGAGCGACGAAAGAAATCCGCCCATCATATATGCCACACCGCCGACGAGCGCCGCGAAGAACGACAGCTTCGCCGCGTGTCGCAAAAACCAGAACGTGAACAATCCGGCGAGGAAGAAATGGAGGATCATCCCCCACGTCATCGCCATGTCGGTCGGGAGAATCAGGCGCAGCAGGAACGTCGGATAAAAAATGTCGCCGTGCATCGCTGCGACGAATGGCATGCCGTTGAACAGATACGGATTCCATTGGGGGAAGCCGCCGGTGCTCTTGAAGAACTGCGCCGCGTAATCACGGAACGCGTACCCGGCGAGATACTGATCGCTGCGCTCATTCACGAGGAACTGGCCGGCGAGCGCCGGATATGACAGCGACAGCGCGCAGAGCGCATACGTCAGCGCGGCCCACGCCGACGCGAAGCGCGGCGTGAAGCTCTCGGTGTTGATCGGCGCGTCGTCAGCAGCAGAGGATTTATGCGTGCGAGCCATTCGGTGTGGTGGAAGTTTCGTTGGTTGGACGCGCGCGGTTTAGCGCGATCAGCACGAGTCCTGGCGCCGCTTCGAGAAGCGTCATCCAGAGACGGGAAAAGAGCACGAGAATCGTCGCGTTGGGATCGACTTCGAGCCCCGCCGCAACGAGAAAGCCAGCAAGCACGGTCTCGCGCACGCCAAGTCCGCCAGGGGCAAACAGCGCGAGATATCCGAGGAGATACGAGAGGGTGAAAACTGCGATGTAGGAGGGCGTCGTGCCACTGGATGCGCCAAACAGGCCGACGGCGAGCATTTGAAAGGCCGCGCCGTAGAGCACCCACGATACCGTGCAGCCGATCAGCGCCAGAAAAATCGCCGACGGCGGCACGTGCGCGTCCGGGAGGTCGCGGCCGGTGACTTCTCGCGCGACCTCGAGCATCCACGGAATGAGCCACGGCGTGGCGATCGCCCCGATGAGGGCGAGCACGGTCAGCGGAACGAGGCCCGGGCCGGCGAGTCCGCGAGCGCCGAAGACGAGCACGACGAGTGCGCCCGCGAGCAGGTTGACGAGATTCACCACGAGCGACGATCCGACCGCCGCTACCGGCGACACGCCGGCCTGCTGCGCCAATACGCCCATCGCGCCAATCTGCCACACCTTGCCCGGGAGATACTTCCCGAGGTTGCTGACGAACCAGATGCGCGCCGCGGTCGGCCAGGCGATCGAGCTTCCCCATGCCGCGACGGTACGACGCCAGGTCTCGATCAACACGACGTAGCTCGTGAGGACGATCGCACCGGACAACAACACGTAGCTCCAGTTCGGATGCAGCGAACTCCAACTGCCCGAGATCGCGCCCCAGTCCCGGGCGACGCGGATTCCGAAGAAAATCAGAACGGCGAAAAAGAGGATCGCCGAGACGACTCGCCAAGCGATGCTCCGCGATGCGGCCTTCGCCGCCGGATCAGCCATGACGCACCCGTTCGTAGATCGCGCGATACGTCTGCGACGCCGCGACGGGCGCGAATCGCGCAAGCGCCGCGACTCGGCCGGCCCTTCCAAGCGCCGCGCCGCGCTCCGGATGTGCGATGATCGCGTCCATCGCCGACGCGAGCGCCGGAATGTCACCGGGCGGCGTGAGGACGCCGGTCTCGCCGTCACGGACGACGTCGGGAAGCCCGCCGCTGCGAAACGCGATCACCGGTGCCTCGCAGAGTTGCGCCTCCACCGCCACGAGGCCAAGGCCTTCGTTCTCACTCGGCATCACGACGGCGGCGGCACCCCGGTACAACGCGACGAGATCGTCTTGTGATCGCGCGCCGTGAAACTGCACTCGTGCGGAAATACCGAGTCGTGTCGTCTGTGCCTCGAGCGCCGCGCGATCGTCGCCGTCGCCAACGATATCCAGCTCGGCGCCGCGTGTCGTGCACGCGACGGCTTCGAGCAGAAGCGCGATTCCCTTCTGTGTGTTGAGCCGACCGACGAAGAGAAAACGGTTCGCGCGGCGATTCCCCGCAGGGGAAAACAGCGCGGTATCAACGGGCATTGGCGCGACGGCGCAGTCGAGACCGGGCGCCATCGCAACGGCCTCGCTCGCGAGCCAAGACGAAACCGCCGTCGCCGCCGCCGACTTCTCCATCACGCGGCGAAACAACATCGGCGCGCCGGCATTCTTGCGCGCGAGCCGAACGTCCGAGCCGTGCATCGTCGTAACGAGCGGCTGCGATACGAGCGCGCCGAGTGCGAGGAGCCCCGACGGAAACCACCAGTGCGCGTGCACGACATCCGGCTTGAACGAAGCGATCGTCTGGCGCAGCGCGATCGTGCCGCCGCCGAGCATCCCGAGCAACGCCGCCTTGCCGCCGAGCGAGTCGCTTACCTGCTCAGCCATGTTGCCGGTGTACGCGAGCGTCTCCCATGCCGGCGGCGCATAGCGATACCGCGAGACGGCGATGCCGTCGACGGTATCGTGTGGCGCGAGCCCGGCGGCGGATGGCGCAAGGACGAGCAGCTCCACGCCGTCGGCGACGAGTGCGCGGGCCAGACGGAGAATGAACGCTCCGGCCGGATCGCCGCGCTGCCGCGGGAACGAGTGCGTGACAAAAAGAACGTTCACCGGCGGGCGTCACGCTCGTCGATCAAGCGACGCAGTTCGCGCTGCTCGGAGCGGAGCACAGCAATCTGTTCGCCAAGCAATCCGGTCGCGAAGAAGACCGAGCCGAGCAGGAGGCACGTCTGCACTAACGTCCAGACGGCGCGAACACCCTGCCCCGTCGCGGCCAGCCATGCGAGCGCACCGACGCCGCTCAGCAATCCGATCGCGAACAAGCCCGCGCCGAGCATGCCGAAGGCGAGGAGCGGCTTCTGTCCGAAGCGCAGCTCGAACCAGACGGCCAGCATGTCCAGCACGCCGACTGGAATGCGCGACAATCCGAACTTCGATTTACCGGCATGCCGCGGATAGAGCGGCACCGGGATCTCGGTCACCGTGTATCCCTGCGCCGCAGC
Organism: Gemmatimonadota bacterium; assembly: GCA_043757365.1. Classification (GTDB taxonomy): domain Bacteria; phylum Gemmatimonadota; class Gemmatimonadetes; order Gemmatimonadales; family Gemmatimonadaceae; genus Fen-1231. Next base: position 29,280 of record JAYVPN010000006.1, read on the forward strand.
GAGGACGATCATGTAGCGGTGCCAGTCGGGACGCGCCGGTTGGTCGGCCATGATCTCACGCCGGTACGCTTTCACATTGTTGAGGTCGCGTACGGGCACATGAAAGAGGGAACGCGAAAGCGCGTTGTAGATCCCGGAAACGAATGCCTTCTCATACACACCCTGCTTATACCCCGTCACCATGTCCGATTCACCGGCGAGAATCGGCGCGACGAGTCGCGGGATGTCTTCCGGTTTGAATTGCAGGTCGGCCGGATAAAACACCATCACGTCCGACCGCGCGGCGAGATAGCCGCTGCGCAGCGCATCAGCGATGCCGCGCTGACTGCGATGGCGAACGGTACGGAGAAACGGATACTTCGCCGTGAGTTCATCGAGGACGCGCGGCGTCGCATCACGCGACCCGTCGTCGATGACGATCACTTCATATCGTTCGCTACGTCCGCGGAACGCCTCGTCGCACAGTTGCATGAAAAGCGGAAGATTCTCTGCCTCATCCTTCGCCGGCACGAGCACAGAGACATCGACGCTGCTACGCTCGAGTGCCGTCGTCATACGCGCTTTCTCATACGCGCCGAGAGCACGCCGAGCTGGTCTCGGTATTTTGCGACGGTCCGTCTGGCAATCTGCACGCCGTCCGCTTCGAGTCGTTCCACGATGGCCTGATCCGTGAGGGGGTTCTTGGGGTCTTCCTCGCCAACCATCTTATCGATCGTCGCTTTGATGCCGCGCGCCGAGACGTCGTCGCCGTCGGTGGTGGCGAGCCCGCTCGAGAAGAAGAACTTGAGCGGCAGCACGCCGCGCGGCGTCTGGGCATACTTGGCGTTCGTCACGCGACTCACGGTGCTCTCGTGCATCCCGATGACATCGGCGACCTCGCGCAGCGTCAATGGTTTGAGATACTGCACACCCTTCTCGAAAAACTCGCGCTGCCGGTCGACGATGAAATGCATCACCTTGAGCATCGTTTGTCGCCGCTGCTCGATCGCCTGGATGAGCCACTGTGCGGCGTTGAGCTTGGAGGTGATGAACTCCTTGTTCTCGCCGTCGAACTTCTTCTTGTCGCCGGCGATTTCCTGATAGATGCGGCTGAGTTTGAGCCGTGGAAGATTGCCGTCGTTGATAAACACGTGATACGTGCCGTCGATCTTGTCGACGACCATATCGGGGATGATATAGTTGTCGGAACCGCTCGATTGCTGGAGCCCGGGCTTCGGGTTGAGTTTGGCGACGTTGTCGGCGGCCTTCTGTACCTCGGCGGGCGTGCATCCAACTTTGCGCGCGACGTCGCCCCAGCGGTGGGCAACGAGTTCGTCGAAGAAATCGCGCACGAGACTCGCCGCGAGCGACGTCTCATTTCCCTGATCGCGCAGCTGCAGGAGCAGGCATTCGCGCAGATCGCGCGCTCCGGTGCCGGGTGGGTCGAGGCGCTGAATAATCGTCAACATCGCCTCGGCTTCGATCATCATGAAGAACGGTAGCGGTCCGCTATCGTAGCCTTCCTTCTCGGCGGCCTTGGCGACGACGTCGTTGATCCCTTCGAGAATTTCCTCGAGCGTTGCCGTGAGGTAGCCGTCGTCGCCGATATTCCCGATGAACTCGTCGGCGAGCAGCAGCTCCCGCGGCGTGAGATCGAGCAGCACGAGCTGTTCACGCAGATGATCCTCGAGGCGCGCGGTTCCGACGGAGACAGCCTCGTACTGCTCGCGGTCATCGCGCTGTTCGTGTGTCGCGCCTTCGGCTTCGAAACCATTCAGGAGGATCTCCTCCCAATCGGTTTCCTTCTCGCTCGTTTCAGCGACCGGGTCTTCGTTGACCGGGACATCCTCGACAACCTCACCGTCGGTCGACTCGGCTTCGCTCTCGTCGTTTTCGTTTTCGTCGTCGGAGAGTTCGAGGAAGGGATTGGTCAGTAACTCCTGCTTCAGATGCTGCTGGAGGTCCAGCAGTGGCATGTAGAGCATATCCATCGCCTGATAGAGGCGTGGATTGATCTTGAGCTCCTGCCCAAGACGGAGGGACTGACTCATCCCTGCTTTCATCCGGTCCCGGAATCGGGGGTGTATTCTGGCGTCTCGGCGATCGTCACCGGGGCGGCCGGCGGCACGGGGTCCGGATCGTTGGCGAAGCGCGCGCGAAGGCGGGCGCTCAACGTGGGTCCGAGGTAGACGTCGGCAACGGTATCGTCGAAGACGAGTTCCTTGACCGTGCCGGAGACTTTCACCTGGCCGTCGAACATGATGTAGGCGCGATCGACGATGTCGAGCGTCTGCTCGACGTTGTGGTCGGAGATCAGCACGCCGATGCCGCGGTGCTTGAGATTCGCGACGATCTGCTGGATGTCGTGGACGGCGATCGGATCGACGCCGGCGAATGGTTCGTCGAGCATCATGAACTTCGGCTGCGTCACGAGGGCGCGCGTGATCTCGAGGCGGCGGCGCTCGCCGCCCGAGAGCGAATACGCCTTGCTGTGCCGCAGATGCTTGATGCTGAGCTCGTCGAGCAGCGTCTCGAGGCGCGCCTCCTGCTCCTTTCGCGGAATCGGCAGCGTCTCGAGAATTGCGAGGATGTTCTCCTCAACCGAGAGCTTGCGAAAAATCGACGGTTCCTGCGAGAGATAGCCGATGCCGCGACGAGCGCGCTGATACATCGGCATCTGGGTGATGTCTTCACCATCGAACTTGATCGCCCCGGTATTCGGCGGAATGAGTCCGACGATCATGTAAAACGTCGTGGTTTTACCGGCACCATTCGGACCGAGAAGGCCGACGATCTCCCCCTGATGCAGTTCGAGCGCGACGTTGTTGACGACGTTGCGGCGCTTGTACGTCTTGACGAGTCCTTCGGCGGCAAGGGTACTCGTTCCGGTGACACGGGAGGCGCCGGAGAGACGCCGCGCAATCTGATGCTCGCCGGTCTGACGCACCACTTCGCTGAAATGGCCGCTCAGCGACTGGATATTCGACCAGAGCGCCGGCGTCACGCGAAGGGTCACACCGCTGAGTGCCCCCGTGGCATCGATCTTCTCGACAGCGCCCGCGCTGCTGAGGCGCGGCAGCACGACGTTCATGAGATGCGCGCGCACCTCGTCGAGCCCGAGGCGCCCGGCCTCGGCGTCAGCGTCTTTGCCCTCCGCGCGCACTGACGCGAGGTAGTCCGTTCGCAGTCGGACACTCACGTCGTGGAACGATGCGCTCCCGTTTGCATCCGCGGTATCGACGATCGCTAGCAGCGTCAATGCCGCCGAGCGATCACCGCCGGCGTAGCGCTCGACGATTTCGCGAACGGTTTCCTGGTCCCCGTTTCCATTGCTGATCACGGCTTCGTTCCTCTGGCCGGAGGTTTCACCGCCGGCTTCGCCGCGGGCTTGGTGTCTTTCTTCGCATCGGTCTTCGTCGAGTCGGACTTCGCCGAGTCGACCTTCGGCGTAAGGCTCGCGCTGTCCGGCGCTGCTTCCGCGTAGAAGCCCTCGGCCTTTCCGACGACGTTCACGGTCTTCACCGCTTTGTCGACGAAGTCCACCGTGATCTTCTTTCCCGTCACGTAGTTCACGTTCGGCGTCTTCGTTTTTCCCGGCATCCCGCCGGGTGCCACCTGGTAGTACGATTTCGCCGAGCCGCTGGCGACGATGTTCTTCACGGATGGCTTGTTCACGGTGTCGCCCGTCGCGACCGTATCGAAACGGGCGGTGAGCGTATCGCCGCGGAGCCAGTCCGGCTCGGACGGAATGATCTTCGAGGTGTCCGGCTGCGTCTCGGCTTTCGCGTTGCGGAGGGCCCGCATCTCGCGCACCACCTGTCCCGGCATCTCGATGGCAATTGAGTCGGCCGTGATGTCCCGATCGGCGGAATGGGCCTTGGCCCGATTCGGCCCCCACGCGTAGACGCGGTCCATCTTCTGGTTGCTCATGCGCAGGTCGAGCGAGTCAGCGGTGAGGGTCATGTCATCGCTCACGGCTTTCGCGTCGCCCGAACTTTTCACGCGGGCGATCTGGCGCGCTTTGGAATAGGCGTCAATGACGTTGCCGTTCAACACGAATTTCCGGTCGCCGCGTCCCGTGATCTCCGGAGTGCCCGTGAGGCGGACGAACTCTTTTCCGTTATCCATGAACGCGGAGTCCGACGTCGCCATGATATCGGGACGGTCGATGATCACCTTGCCACGCGCGTAGACGAGCGAGTCGTTTTCGGTGATCACTTTGTCGGCCTGAATGTGCACGGAGTCTTTCGTCGTGCCGGATCCGCTCGCGCCGCCGGCATCGGTCGAACTCACCCACATGTCCGGACGCGAGTTTGCCTCGAGGCGTGATTTCTCGCGGATCCCCGGTGCCGGGCGCCAGTACTCGGCCTGCGGCCCCGTGAAATGCGTCCCGGTGTTCGTCACGCCGACGACGTGTCCCTCGGCGACGATGCGTTCCTCTCCAGTGAAATACGTCATGCGATCGGCGTCGAGCTTCACTTTTGATTCTTTGTAATGCACGTTGCCGATCAGCAGCAGCCGCTTTTCATCGCCGTAACTTTCGGCGCTGTCAGCCAGAATACGTTGATCGCTGCCCGCACAAATGGCATCGACCCCGCCGATAAACGAGTTGTACTGCCCGGTTCCCGTTTTGAACGACTGCATGTGCGTCACGGTGTCGCGCAGTTTGACTTCGGTGAAGACGAGACTGCACGGCTTGCGAGCGTCGCGCTGGGCCGATGCCGGCGCGGCAACGGCAATCATCGCGACGGCGGCGCCCGCGAGCGCTGCGCGCCAGTGCATCATTGCCCCGGCAGTGCAAACGTTCCAGCCTTCGCCTTTTGCGCGTGCTTCACCGTGATGTTGTTCATGTCCGGATCGGACACGAAGCCGATGCCGCGGAGCTCGCGGCCCGGTTCGGTGAGGACGAATGCGCTGTCGCTCGAGATCTGGTTTGTCCGTTGATCGTATCGCAGGAACGGCGTCTTGATCGTTCGGCTGTCGATCGTGTTGATCACGACGTCGCCGTGCGCCTCGAGCATCTGCGTGCGCGTGTTGTACAGTGCGGTACGAGAAGTCATGACGGCATCCTTCGCGCCGACGGAACTGAAGAACAGCCCGCGAACGATACGCATATCCACCCGGGTATTCTCATCGAAGAAATACGCCGTGTCGGACTCGATCTGCGCGCGATTAAGGCCGCGATCCGTAATCAGCGTGCGCTGCCCGAAGATCACTTGATCGGCCGAGTCGGCCATCGACTTCTTGCCTTTGGAAGTCGCGGCGCCGGTCGCGGCCTTCTTGTCGCCGCATGCGCTGACGCCGATCACGAGAGCCACGGCGAGCGCAACCGCCGAGTATACGCGCATCAAGCGGCCCCGGCCCGCATTAAATCGTGCAGATGCACCACCCCGACGACGCGACGATTGTCGTCGAGGACCGGCATCGCGATGATCCCCGTCTGCTCCATCCGGTACACCACCGCCGAGCCGAGTTCGTCGGCCGTTGCTGCCTTCGGCGCTTTCGTCATGACCGTGCCCACCGTGACCGTGAGGAAGTTCTCGTCCTTGTCCATCAGCCGCGTGAGGTCGCCGGTCGTGACGATGCCGAGTAACGTCTGTTGCGCATCGACTACACACACAATGCCGCGACGCGTGCCGAGCTGCGTGATTGCCTCGCGCATCGACGCACTCGGCGGCAACAGCGGCAAATCGTCGCGCACCATCACGTCCACCACGCCCAGCAGCAACTTCTTGCCCAGCGCACCACCGGGATGCAGCCGCGCGAAATCCTCGCGGCGGAATCCCTTCACTTCGAGCAGCGCGACGGCGAGCGCATCACCGATCGCGAGTGTGACCGTGGTGCTGGTCGTCGGCGCGAGATCGTGCGGACAGGCTTCCTCGGTGACGGACGCATCGAGCCAGACGTCGGCGTGTCGCGCGAGAGTCGATTCCTCGTTTCCGGCAATCGCGACGGTCCGTACACCGAGCCGCTGGAGCTGTTCCAGCAGGGGGAGCAGTTCATCGGTCTCGCCGCTCTTCGAAATCAGAAGTGCCACATCATTTGTGCTGACGATGCCAAGATCGCCGTGCGCACTCTCGGTGGGATGCAGGAACATCGCGGGGGTGCCGGTAGAGGTCATCGTCGCGGCTATTTTGCGGCCGATGAGCCCGGACTTCCCGACGCCAGCGACGATGACGCGCCCGGAACTCGCCGCGATCAGTTCGACCGCCCGTGCAAATGTGACGCCGATTCGTTGCTCCAACTCGGCGAGCGCCTCGCGTTCGAGCCGCACTACGCGCCGGCCGCGCTCGATGATCTCCTTCTCCTTCATGATGCGGTCTCGGTGATGCGGCTGGTCACGTATTGCGCGACCTGCGCGTCCCACTCGCCGCGCGCGCCGAGCAACAGTTCGCAGAACTCGCGAATCGCTCCGTGGCCGCCGTTCTTAGTCAGGTGCACCTGAGCGATCGCGAGCACGTCCCTCGTCGCGTTGCCGACGGCGACGGGCATTCCGACGAGGCTGAGCACGCCGATATCGGGAATGTCGTCACCAAGAAAGGCGACCTCGTCCATCGTCACGCCGAATTGTTCGATCATCTTTCGGAGTGCCGGGACCTTGCGCCCCTTCTTGTCCTGCACGAGCGCGTCGATATTGAGCTGCGCAGCGCGCAGTCGCACGCTTTCGCTTTCGCGCCCGGTGATGATCGCGAGCCTGAGACCGGCTTGCCGAAGCAGCATCAGGCCGACGCCGTCCTGAATGTCGTAGCGTAGAAACTCCGCCGGTGCGCCGTTGACGTCGCCGAGATAGTAGCCGGCGTCGGTCAGGACACCGTCGACATCGAGGACGACGAGTTTGACGCGTTTCGCTGCGGCAGGTGCGATCACGAGCGGGCCGCCGCCCAAATCTCGACCGCTTTGGTGATCAGCGCGTCGAGCTTGTGGAGCGGCACCATATTCGGGCCGTCACTCGGCGCATGATCAGGATCGGGGTGCGTTTCCATGAAGAGTCCCTGCGCACCGGCCGCGAGCGCAGCGAAGGTGAGCGTCGGAATCATTTCTCGCACGCCACCGCTCGTCCCGCCCTCGCCCCTTCCCGGCTGCTGAACGGAGTGCGTGGCGTCGAAGATCACTGGAACGTTCGTCGCCGCGGCGAGGCGCGGAAAGCCGCGCATATCGACGACGAGATCGCCGTAACCGAAGAACGTGCCACGTTCAGTCACCGCGATTTCACCCGCGCCGGCACCGCGCACCTTCTTCACGGCGCCTGTCATTCCCTCGGGCGCCATCCACTGTCCTTTCTTTACGTTGACGGCGCGACCGGTGGCGCCGGCGGCGACGAGCAAGTCCGTTTGCCGACAGAGAAATGCCGGAATTTGCAGCACATCGGCGACCTGTCCCGCGAGCGTGCACTGTTCAGGGAGATGGACGTCGGTGATGATCGGAAGCCCCGTGCGCGCACGAACCCGGGCGAGCGCTTCGAGCCCCGCTTCGATACCAGGGCCGCGGTGCGAGCCGGGGTTCGAGCGATTCGCCTTGTCGTAACTCGCCTTGAAGATGATCCCGCCCGGCACCTTTTCGGCGAGGCGGGCGAGATGATCGCCGACGCGAAAGTTGAGTTCGTCATCCTCGATCACGCAGGGGCCGGCGATAAGAAAGAGCCGATCGTGCGGAAAGAGCGTACGCGTGGCGCTCATCTAGTCGGCCTTCGCCATCGCCGTGCGGCCGTTGCTGACTTCGCCGGCTTCGCCTGTT
>JAYVPN010000007.1:0-10658 GCA_043757365.1 Gemmatimonadota bacterium
GCGAGTTCCCTCGACCTGCTTCTGGTTCAGCTTATTCGCGTCGAATGTCCAGACGCCGGCGCGCGTGTCGAGCTCGACGCAGGGATCAACGCCCATCGACCCCTTCTGGCGATCCTTCTCCTGACACGAGTTCGTCTGCGATCCGACGTTCATGTAGAGCGCCGAGCCGTCGATGATAAAGTTGTACGCCACGTGGCCGCGATTGAGTAGTTCGGTGACGATCGTGTCCTGTTTGCCGAGCAGCGTATCGCCGACCGTGTATTTGTAGCGGACGATGGCGCGCCCGAAGCTCGTGTACAGGTAGCCATTCGCGAGCTGGATGCCCGAGGCGTTGCCGTCGCCGAGCCGCTTCTTGAAGTCGACTTTCCCGTCACCGTTCGCGTCGCGGAACAGGAAGAGTCCGCCGCCCGCCGCGCCGCCGCCCGTTTCCGCGCCCGTGCGCGACGGGTTCACAACGACGAGCAGATCGCCGTTTGGCGCGACGACCATGTGGCGCGGGGCGCCGAGGTTCGAGCCGAAGACCGTCGCGCAGAAGCCAGCCGGGAGCGTGAGATTCGCATTGTCGGCGTCACACGGAATGGCCGGCACGCGGCGGGTCGCCGCGGTGCCGAACGTGACGGCGCCGATGAGCACGAGCGCCGGAAGGATTGCGATACGTCGAAGGGACATCGGTTCCTCGTGGGTGACTGCAGTTGGGCCGGTCTCGAGCACGACCGGCGCTGAACGACTAAAATATAGTCCACAATCCCGCTCGCACGGAGAGCCGATGCCCCGCCCGTTCCGCCTGACGCTCGTCATACTCCTGTGCCTCGTCGCTTCGCGCGCCGGTGCCCAGGGGAGTCTGATCATCCTCAACAAGGGCGAAGCGACGGCGTCGATCGTCTCGCTCGCCGACGGGCGCACCACCGCAACCATTCCGGTCGGCGACGGGCCGCACGAGATCGCCGTTTCCCGCGACGGCCGATGGGCGATGGCGGCGAACTACGGCGGAACGACGCCGGGGAACTCGCTCACGTTGATCGACCTGAGCGCCCGAAAGGCGGTGAAGACGATCTCCACCGGCGAGTATCGCCGGCCGCACGGCATCGTCTGGCTTCCCGATGGAAAGCGAGTCGTCGTGACCAGCGAACTTGGGAAAGCCGTACTGATCGTCGATGCGGAGAGCGGCTCGATCGTGAAAGTGATCCCGACAAACGTCGACGGCACGCACCTGCTCGTTCTATCGAAGAGCGGCACGCGCCTCTGGACCTCGAATATCGGCTCGGGAACCAACTCGCTGATCGATCTCGAGAAGGGCGACCTGGTGAAGACGGTGAAGAACGGTAAAGGCCCTGAGGCGCTGGACATTTCGCCTGACGGTAAGGAACTCTGGACCGCCGATCGTCCGTTGAACCGCATCACGGTGCTGAACGCCACGACGCTCGATTCGATCGCCGCGTGGCCGAGCGGACTCTTTCCGAACCGACTCCATTTCACGCCTGACGGAAAGTTCGTCCTTCAGTCCAACGCCCAGTCGAGCACGGTCAGCGTATACGATGCGCACAGTCGCGCGCTCGTCGGCAACATCGAGTTCGCGTACGACGAAGCGAAAGCCAAACCGACGATGCTCACGCAGTTCGGACGCTCAGCGACGCCGCTCGGCATTCTCCTCGCGCCGGACGGAAAGCGGGCGTGGGTCGCGCTTGCTGCAATGGACGAGATCGCCGAGGTCGACATCGCAACGCGGAAGGTGGTGCGAATGCTCAAGGCTGGGCGCGAGCCGGACGGGATGGCGTACATGCCGTAAGCAGCGGTGCGCGGACTACGCTTTTAGGACACCGTTGCCGCCCACGGTACGACTTGCGCAACTTTTCGGCGCGCACGCATGTATCTGGGAAGATCGGGCGCGCCGAAGCCGCGCTCCAGCGTCGCTTCCAAATGGAGTCCCGTGAAGACTCTCCGAACGTTCCTGTGCGCGTGTATAGCGCAACTGCCACTCGCACTCCTTGCGCAAAGCCGACTGTCCGGCACGGTCTTCGACTCGCTAAGTAGCCGAGCGCCGCTCGCCAACGCGACCGTCGTGCTTATCGAGCGTTCGCGGTACGCGACGACCGATGCGGACGGCCGCTTTACGTTCGACAGCGTGCCACCGGGCAGATACACGATTGGCTTCTCGCATCCCGCGCTGGACGCGCTCGATTTGGTGCTCCCGCTGCGGGCGATCGAAATCGGAACTCGCGACGTGACGGTGCGCCTCGCCACGCCGAGCGAGGGAACGGCCTACGCTTTGCTCTGCCCTCGTGCCCGTGCCGCTGAGACCGGCGTGATACTCGGCCGCATCCGTGACGTCGATGAGAACACGGGCCTCGCGGGCGCATCGATCACGACCGACTGGACGGAGTTCGTGCTCACTGGAAGTCGCACACGTCAGGTGCGTCAGGTCGCCATCGCAACTTCCGTCGTCGGCGGCGCCTACTTTCTCTGCGGCGTTCCGACGAATGTGCCGCTGGAACTGCACGCTGAATTGGCCGGCGTGCGCGTCGGACCGCTCGCGGTTTCGATGAATGATCGGCTGTTGCAGCGTGCCGATTTTGCGCTGAGCACGCGCGACAGCGCCTCGCGCGTCATCGAGGGACGCAAGACGGCCGGAGCAGTGGCGGTCATCGGCACGGCGCAACTACGCGGAACCATCACGGATTCCGACATCAACAAGCCCATCCGCAACGCACAGATCGCGGTCGTCGGTATGGAGTTCACGGCACTTACGGACGCCGCCGGTTCGTTCCTGCTGCGCGGCATACCAGCCGGCACGCGGACAATCGAGGTGCGCACGATCGGCTATTTCCCGGTGAGCTTTACGACCGACTTCGCGACGAACGCCATCCGCGACACCACCCTGTCGATTCGTCGTCGCGCTCAGAATCTCGAGCGCGTGACCGTGAAGGTGAAGGAACAGTCGATGTCGCTCATGCTCCGAGAGGGATTCGACACGCGCCGCGCGCAGGGGCTCGGAAAGTTCGTCACGCAAAAAGATGTTGAGAGACACCCAGCGTCTTCACTCACCGCTGTGCTCGCGGGCGCTGGGAATCTCCGCATCGAGTATGGGACGGGCGGCTTCCCGATGCCGTATCTGCGAGGCGGCATCTCAGGAAAATGTATTCCCAACTATTTTCTCGATAACATGTACATTGAGGTCACGAGTGCCGGCCCTCCGGGCAAGAAACCCTTCACTGATCTCAGTGATTTGGTGAAGCCGGAGTATATCAAGGGGATTGAAGTGTATTCGAACTCCGGAACGATCCCCGCGCAGTTCGATTTGACGTCGAGCACGGGGTGCGGGTCAATCGTGATCTGGACGCGCTGATACGTCGTAGCTCGCAGCCTCGGCAGTTCTTCCGTTCGGGGCCGAGCGGACCCGTCAACCCACCCGAAACAGTTCGAGCGCTCGCGCATAGCGTTTCCGCAGTACGTCGTGGAGCGGCTTGTTGGCTTTGTTCTTCAAATCAGGATCTTTCGAGAGTAACTCTTCGGCGCCGTCGCGGGCGAGCTCCCCGAGCTCCACGTCCTCAAGCGGATTCGCGATGCGGAACATCGCTTCCCCGCTCTGACGCTCGCCGAACAGATCGCCCATGCCGCGCATTCGCAGATCGGCGCGGGCGATCTCAAAGCCGTCGTCCGTTTCGACGAAAATATCGAGCCTCGCGGCGGCATCAGGGCTGACGTCACCAAGCAGAATGCAGAACGACTCCTCGGCGCCGCGGCCGACGCGCCCGCGCAACTGATGGAGCTGCGAGAGCCCGAAACGTTCGGGGTGCTCGATCACCATCACCGTCGCGTTGGCGACGTCGATGCCGACTTCGATGACCGTCGTCGCGACGAGGATGTCGATCTCGCCGTCGCGGAAGGCGCGCATCGTGGCGTCCTTTTCTTCGGAGTCGAGTCGGCCGTGCAGCAGCGCGAGCCGCCGGTGCGCGAACGGACCGGCCTTCAGTTCCTCGAACGCCTTCGTGGCGGCGCGCAGCTCGGACTTTTCGCTCTCGACTATGAGGGGGAGGACGAGGTAAGCTTGGCGCCCTTTGATGATTTGCTGCTCGATGAAGTCGAGCACCTTCGCGCGACCCTTTTCCGGACGGCGCGCCGTCGTCACCGGCTGCCGGCCGGGCGGGCGTTCGTCGAGGACGCTGACATCGAGATCGCCGTACAGCGTGAGCGCGAGCGATCGGGGAATCGGCGTCGCCGACATCAAGAGCACGTCGGGACGCGCTCCCTTCTTGCCGAGTGCGTTCCGTTGTTCGACGCCGAACCGGTGCTGTTCGTCGATCACCGCGATGCCGAGCTTGGCGAATATCGTGCTGTCTTGCACGAGCGCGTGCGTTCCGACAGCGAGCACGGGCTCTTCGCTGGCGAGCACTGTTGCGGCCGCGCGACGGACCTTCGCCGTCATCGAACCGGTGACGAGGAGCGGCGACAATCCGAGCGGCGCGAGCATCGTGGCGAACGTGCGCGCGTGCTGTTCGGCGAGCAGTTCGGTCGGCGCCATCACCGCGGCCTGATAGCCGTTCTCCATCGCGAGCAGCGCCGCAAAGAGCGCCACCACGGTTTTACCGCTGCCGACGTCGCCCTGCAGCAACCGATGCATCCGGCGCTCGCTGCACATGTCCGCGACGATTTCTCGCGTCGCACGAACCTGCGCCCCCGTGAGTTCGAACGGCAACGATGCTTTCAGCTTGGTCGTCAGATCGCGCTTGTTCGAGAAGCGTAGTCCACTCCGCGCTTCGCGGGCGAGCAGCTTTGCTCGCACCTGCAGAATGTGCACGAATAGCAGTTCTTCGTACGCGAGGCGTGATCGCCCGCGTCGCGCATCGGCGAGCGACGTCGGACGATGCACGGCCCGCAGTGCCTCGCGAATCGGCGGCACGCCGGCGACGGCGAGCAACTCGGCGGGGATGTACTCGTCGAACAGCGGCAGGAATTCATCGAGATGCCGGTCGATGAGTTGCCGAATGATCTTGAACGAGAGCCCTTCTGTCGCCGGATAGACCGAGAGTACGCGTCCGCCGGCGGTCCCCGTCTCTTCGGCACCAAGGTTGACGAACTCTCTCGGCACGAGCTGACGGCCGTGAAAGAATCGCACCGGGCCGGTGACGAGCAGGACATCGTCTTTCTTGATCGCGCGGTCGAGAAACGGCTGCCCCGGCCAACTCGCTTCGATCAGTCCACTCGCGTCCTGCAGCACCGCCTGAAAGACGCGCAGCCCTTTGCGCGTCGGCAGCACGCCCTTCGAGACCACGGTGCCGATGACCGTGGCATCATCGCCGATACGCAACTTCGCGATCGGCGAGACGGTGCTCGCGTCTTCATACCGATGCGGAACGTGAAAGAAGAGATCGCGCGCCGTGAATACACCGAGCCGGCGGAAAGCATCGGCGCGCGCCGGTCCGACGCCGGCCAGATGCTGCACCGAATCGTCGAGATAGCGGCGCGGCGCATTCGCGCTCGCGTTGCCACGGGACGGCGGCGGCGTGCTCACCCCTCGAGGACGTCCCGCGCGAACGCCGCGGCGTCGAAGGGTTCGAGATCAGCGGCGGCCTCGCCGGTGCCGACGAACTTCACTGGGACGTTCACTTCCTCGTGCACCGCGACGACAACGCCGCCCTTGGCGGTGCCATCGAGCTTCGTCACTACAAGACCGGTCAGCGGCACCGATGCCGCAAACGTTTTCGCCTGCACAACGGCGTTCTGCCCGATCGTGCCGTCGAGCACGAGCAGTGCTTCGTGCGGCGCGCCCGGCAGTCGCTTGCCAATAACGCGCGCGACTTTGCGCAGCTCTTCCATCAGTCCGTTGCTGGTGTGCAATCGTCCGGCCGTGTCGACGATGACGACATCGACGCCGCGCGTCACGCCCGCGTCGATCGCATTGTACGCCACCGCCGCGGGGTCGCCGCCGGGCGCGCCGGAGACAAATTCCGACTTCGTTCGTTCCGCCCACACTTTCAACTGATCGATCGCGCCGGCGCGAAATGTGTCACCGGCCGCGACGAGCACTTTCTTCCCTTCGCCGCTGAGTCGCGACGCGAGCTTGCCGATGAACGTCGTCTTGCCGGCGCCGTTCACACCGAGCACCAGAATCACCGTCGGCTTTTCGTCGGCGTAGACGAGCGCCGTCGAAGAATTTCCGGCCGTAAGCGCCTGCTCGATTTCCTCGCGCAGCGCCCGCGCAAAATCATCCTGCGACTTAATCTCACCGCGGCTCGCCCGGCGCTCGATGTTCTGCACGAGGCGCGCGGTGACGCCTACGCCGAAGTCCGATTCGAGGAGAATCCGCTCGAGCCCCTCGAGCGATCCGGCATCGACGCCGCCGCGCGCGAGCACCGTGACGTCGGTGAGCGCGACATCCTTGATCTTCTGCCAGAGCGATTTCCGCGGCGCGGACATGTCCTTCCGGCCGAACAGTCCCATCAGCGGAGCCCCGCTTTGCGTCTCAATATCCATTCGGCGCAGAGTGCGGCGAGCGCCAAGCCGTAGAGCCACCACGCCGAGCGCGAGCGAGGCGCACGATCCGTCGCGGCCGCCGTTCCGATCGCTCCGCTCTTCACCACCGCACGCCGCGGCAGCCACTCGGCCGAGTTGTTGACGACGAGCAAGCCCTCGGCGCCGTTCGCCTTCGTGTCGTAAATCCCCGGCGCAAGCGCCGGCGACTCGGCGATCCCGCCCTCGCCGGCGAAGCGCAGTGCGAGCGTCTCACTCTTTGCCGATCCGCGCGCCGTGATCGTCACAGTCGCAACGGAATCCTTCGGATTTCCACGACGCCAGCGCACCGGCTCTCCGGCGCGCACCCACGGCGCGGCCGGTCGCGCGACGCGAATGTCGGTCGCGTCACCGGTCATCCAGTCGAAGATCGAGCCCCACAGCGCGGTGAATGAGTCGGCGCTGCGGCCGCCACGGAATCGCCAGCGCCAGAGTCCGGTGGCCGGAATGACGACGATGCGCCGCGGCTTCGACGTTCCGAACACAAGTGGTCGCTCGTCGAATCGGCGGCCGCGACGGGTCGTCACGCCGACCCACTCGGCGTCCTTTCCGCCGTCGCCCAGTTCGATCGGCGGCAGCGAATCCCATGGCAAACTTCCCAGCGCCGCAGCGAGCGGCGACGGCGGTGCGCCGGTGGCGTAGTAGTCATCACCCTTCTGCGTTGGCGGCGCGAGCAGTGCCAACGCACCGTGCGTGAAGGTGCGCGGCGCTCCAAAGAGCGCCGTGTCACCGTGCAGCACCGCGAGCGGCGCGTCGGCGAGCGAGCGCCGTACTTCGTCTTCGGAGACGGCCGCGAGCGAACCATCAACGCGCCAATTCCCGGGCGCAACGCGGAAGTAGCCGCGCGTCGGCACGGCGAGCGTGCCGCGCAGTACATCGAGCGCGTACCGACCGTCGAAATCCGGCGCCGTCGAGACGAAGACGGCGGACGCGCCGCGCGCGACATCGAGCGACGCGCTCAGTGTGTCATTGCGGGCGATTGCATCGCCCGCTGAGGTCAGCACGGCGCGCAGCAGACGGACACCAGGCGCTCCGCTGATCATGGCGCGCAGTCGCACTTCGCGTTCGGCATACGGCGCGAGCGAGTCGACGGGCGAACTTACGAGCGGCGCGCCTCCGAGCGTGATGTCGAGCCGACCGGCGCCCGCGCCGATGCCGCCCGCCGCCAGCACCGCCGTGAATTCGACCGTGTCACCCGTGACGACCGCCGACGGACCATCGAGCGAGACAATCGCGCCGTCGCGCTTCGGCGCGGACTCGAGCACGATGACGTGCGAGCCGGACGGGAGTTCCTTCAGTCGCTCCGGATCATCGACGCGCCCGTCGGTGATGAGCGTGACCGGTCGGCCGGCGCCGAGGCCGCGCTCGAGGAGTGGCGCGGTGCGCGAAGCGCGGTCGGCGGGCACCGCCGGTGCCGTGCCGACACGCACCGAGTCCCCGATGAGCAAGAGGCTGTCGGCGCCGACCGAATCGGCGCTCTTCACCGCGCGCTGCCAGAGCGCACCGTCGCCGGTGGAGAGCCAGCTCGCGGAGGCGTCGAGCGCCGTATACGCGCGCACGTGACCGGCCGGGCCGATCGGGGCGTCGAACAGCACCGCGATGACGATCGTCAGCGCGGTGGCACGGAGCGCCAGCGGCACCGTCGCGCGATGGGTGCCGCCGAAGCGGTATTGGAGAACGGCGAGGGTCGAGGCGACCGCTGCCGCAAAGAGCCAGGAAAGCATCGCTTAAAGTACGCGCCGCACCACCCTTTCGCGGAGTGGTGCGGCGCGCAGCCCCGAAAAGCGGCTATTTGCCTACATAGAACTCGGGGAGGCGGCTCTTGAGCGCCTCGAGCTTCGGGAGGTCGTTGTAGACGATGTACGGTTGGGTCGGATGCAGCGCGAGATAGTTTTGATGGTAATCCTCGGCCGTGAAAAAGGCCTTGAGTGGCTCGAGCGTCGTGACAATCGGGCGGCGATAGAGCTTTGCCTTGTCGAGCTCGGCGATGTACGCGGCAGCGGCCGCCTTCTGCTCGTCGTTGGAGAAGAAGATCGTCGAACGGTACTGCGGCCCGGTGTCCGGCCCCTGACGGTTGAGTTCAGTTGGATCGTGGGCCACCGTGAAAAAGACCTTCAGCAGTGTGCCGTACGAGACGACAGCCGGATCATAGGTGACCTGCACCGACTCGGCATGGCCGGTACCGCCACTGCCGACTTCCTCGTAGTGTGCCGTCGCCGCCGCGCCGCCGGCATAGCCCGACACGACGCGCGTGACGCCCTTCACGTGCTTGTAGACGGCGTCGACGCCCCAGAAGCAGCCACCGGCGAAGACGGCGGTTTGCAGCCCCGTGGAGGGCGTTCGATCGGCCGCCGGCTCCGGCACGCGGACCGCGGGATTCGCGGCGCTCGCGGAACTGCAGGCGACGATGGCAACCATGGCCGCGACAGGCGCGGCAGCGAACAGTCGGGCGATCGGGCGGATCATGGAGTGTTGCTCCTCAAAGGTCAGACGGCCGGCGCAAAACGGAGCGCCGCCGAGTTGATGCAGTAACGAAGGCCGGTCGGTTTCGGACCGTCGTCGAAGACATGTCCGAGATGCGCATCACACCGCTTGCAGGCGACGGCGGTACGATCCATGCCGAACGACGAGTCGCTCTCCGACGCGAGATTCTCTTTCGCAATCGGTTGATAAAAACTCGGCCAGCCGGTTCCGGACTCGAACTTCGTCTCGGAGCTGAACTGCGCGGTGTCGCAGCAGATGCAGCGATACAGGCCGCGGGCGTGATTGTTCCAGTATTTGCCGGTGAACGGCCGCTCGGTGTCGGCCTTGCGCGTCACGTCGAAGGCAATCGGCGTCAGCATGGCGCGCCAGTCTTTGTCGGCCTTCACCGTCTTCGGCACGCGCTCGGCGCCAAGCCGTGCGAGTGCGTCAGAGTAGCGGACGATGAGGACGTCGCCGGAACTCGAGCGCGCGGCCAAGGCCGACGCGCGACGCGACGGCACCAGCATGAGGCCAGCGGCGCTGAGAAGGGAAGCGGAGAGAAAACTGCGGCGGGACAGATCGGGCATCGTGGGCTCCTTGTCTGCCATTATGTAGTCGCCGGGACGGAAAGTGGTTCCCGAGGTCAGTGCATCGGATACGATGGAGTGGGGTGAATCGGATCTACGGCAAGGGCGAGCGGACGGTGCAGTTGCACCTGCCGTTCGCTACTTACTCAACAACTCCGTCTCCACACTCACCACTCGCGCAAACGCCCCAGCATCCGAGCGCTCGAGTGGCATCCCCGCCGTCGCCTTCAGTGCCTTACGCGGGTCGCGTTGCACGCCGCCGATCAGCACCTCGAAGTGCAAGTGCGGCGCCGTCGCGAGGCCGGTCATTCCAACGAACCCGATCGTCGCGCCCATCGTGACGTGTGCACCGACGCGCGAGCCCTTCGCGAAGCCGCGCAGGTGGCCGTAGCGCGAGAGATAGCCGTTCGGGTGCCGCACCTCGATGACATTGCCGAAGCCGGTCTTGGTGCCGGCGAACGCGATCGTGCCATCGCCGATCGCCCGCACCGGCGTCCCGCTGCTCGCGGCGTAATCCGTGCCCTTATGAGCGCGCCACTCGCCGAGTATCGGATGCTTCCGAAGCCCAAACACACTGGAAATGCGGCGGAAACTCAGCGGCGCCCGCAAAAACGTCGCGCGCAACGACCGGCCACTCTGATCGTAGAACTCGGCGCGCTTCGCGCCGCGCGGCGTGAACCGGAATGCCTGCATTTCCGCACCGCTTCGCTCGAGTCCGGCAGCGAAGATTGTCCCGATGCGTGTCGCGCCGGCGGCGTTACGCAGCCGTTCGAAGAGCACGCGCACCTTGTCGCCGTCCTGCAGTTCGCGGCTCATATCCACGCGATACTCATAGACGTCGGCGAGATTCCAGGCGAGTTCGCTACGCGCGCCCTTCGCGAGCGCGCTCCCCGCTCCGTCATCGAGCGCGTCGTACAGCGTCGAATGGACGACCCCTCGGACGACGATCGTATCGGTCGTCCACCGAATCGCCTCGTCCCGACTGTCCCAGTCGGTACCGACGCGCGTGAATCGCACGTCGCGCTCTGGCGTGAGATGGAGCAGCAGCTCGTTCGGCTCGGTGGCGTCACTGTCGCCGCGTACGAGCAGTTTGAGACCGGC
>JAYVPN010000008.1:0-10639 GCA_043757365.1 Gemmatimonadota bacterium
TTCGTCCGCGGCCTGTCGTTCGGTTTCTCCCACTGCAATCTCCCACTAACTCCAAGCCATCATTAGATTTCCGGCACTATGCTTGCCGCCGAAATCCGCACAAAATTCCTCGCCTACTTCGCGAAACAACAGCACGCGATTCGCGAGTCCAGCTCCCTCGTCCCGGGCGATGACCCGACGTTGCTCTTCACCAACGCCGGGATGGTCCAGTTCAAGAAGGTCTTCCTCGGCATGGAAGAGCCGCCCGACGGCAATCGTCGCGCCACCACTAGCCAGAAATGCGTCCGCGCCGGCGGCAAACACAACGACCTCGAACAGGTCGGCCACACCGCGCGTCACCACACCTTTTTCGAAATGCTGGGCAACTTCTCCTTCGGCGATTACTTCAAACGCGACGCCATCAAGTTCGCGTGGGAGTTCATCACCGAAGAGCTGAAGATCCCCAAGGAGCATCTCCGCGTCACCGTCTTCCACGAAGACGATGAAGCGCGCGCGCTCTGGCGCGAAGTCGCCAACGTTCCCGACACCCGCATCTACGGACTGGGCCACAAAGACAACTTCTGGCAGATGGCCGACACCGGCCCCTGCGGCCCATGCACCGAGATCTACGTCGACCTCGCGCATCTGGCGAAAGATTTCGCCTTTCCGAAAGACGCATCCGGCGAATGGACGCGCACCGATCTCACCGACTACTCGCTCGACGCCTTCGTTGAAGGGGCCGAAGCGGGGCGTTTCCTCGAGATCTGGAACCTCGTCTTCATGCAGTTCGACCGGCAGGCCGACGGCACGATGATCCCGCTCCCCCGGCCGTCCGTCGACACGGGCGCCGGGCTCGAGCGCATCGCCGCGGTGCTGCAGGGCGAGTCGAACAACTTCCACACCGATCTCTTTCTGCCGCTCATTCGTCAGGTCGAGAAGATCGTCGGTCAGGAATACGTCTATCGCCGCGAAGGCTCGGCATCATTCCGCGTCCTCGCGGACCACGCGCGCGCGGTCACCTTCCTCCTCGCCGACGGTGTTTTCCCGAGCAACGACGGCCGTGGCTACGTGCTGCGTCGCATTCTGCGCCGAGCGGTGCGTCATGCGTGGATTCTCGGGCGTCGTGAGCCGACGCTCGTGCATCTCGTCGAGACCGTGATCTCGCAGATGCGCGATGTCTATCCCGAGTTGCACGTCCGCCACAAGCACATCGTCGAGACGACGCGGGCCGAAGAAGAGCGCTTCCTCGCGACGATCGAAGGCGGCATCGATCGCTTCGACCAGCTCGCGCCGGCGGCGTCGACGCAGGGGAGCAATACGATGCGCGGGACGATCGACGGCACCGATGCCTTCTCGCTCTACGACACCTTCGGCTTCCCGATCGATCTCACCGAGTTGATGGCGCGTGAGCGCGGCTACACGGTCGACATCTCGGGCTTCGAGCAGGCGCTCTCCGCCCAGCGCAAGCAGTCGCAGGAGGAACGCAAGAGCAAAAAAATCGCCGTCGTGGCCGACGATTTCGGCAACACGGAAAAGTGGGACCGCGCCGATTCACACGCCAGCGAACAGAAGTTCGTCGGCTATCACACGTATGAAGTCGAAACCGAAGTCGCCGCGGTGCGGCATTTGGATGGTGGACGCGTCGCGGTCATTCTGCGCGAAACTCCTTTTTACGCCGAATCGGGCGGTCAGGTATCCGATAAAGGCGAGATCGCCGGCAAGGGCTGGCGCGTCGACGTCGACGATGTCCGTAAAGTCGAGGGCCGCATCGCCGCGCTCGGCGTTCTCACCGGCAACATCGGCTTCGAAAGCGCGATCGCCCGCGTCGCTCCGGCGCCGCGCCGCGATACGGAACGCAATCATACGGCGACGCATTTACTGCATGCCGCGTTACGGCGCGTGCTCGGTGAACATGTCCATCAGGCGGGCTCGGTCGTCGAGCCCGATCGCCTGCGCTTTGACTTCACGCATCACGGTCCGCTGACGCAAGAGCAGCTCGAGCGCGTCGAGAAATGGGTGAACGAAGGGATCTGGCAGAACACCGACGTGAAGATCACCGAGAAGTCGTACGCCGACGCCGTGCAGCAAGGGGCGATGGCGCTCTTCGGCGAGAAATATGGCGACGTCGTGCGCGTCGTCGATATTCCGATGCGCTCGACCGAACTCTGCGGCGGCACACACGTCCGCAACACCGGACACATTCTCCTCTTCCGCGTCATCTCCGAAAGCGGCGTCTCGGCAGGCGTGCGACGGATCGTCGCGGCGACGGGTCCGAAAGCGTTCGCGATGCTGTGCGATCGCGAGCGGACGCTCGAATCGCTCAGCGATAAATTGAAAGTGAATCTCCACGCCGTCACCGCCGACGTCGTCGAGAAGAAGCTCGATCAACTTCTCGCCGATAAAAAGCAGCTCGAGAAGCAGCTCGCGGAAGCGCGCAAGGGATCGGGTGGCGGCAACATTGTGCAGGCGCTCGTCGGCAAAGCGCGTGACGTGAAATCGGCGCGCGCGCTCGTCGAGCATGTCGAAGTCACCGACGTGACATCGATGCAAGAACTCGGCGACGCGATTCGCGAGGCGATGCCCGGCGGCGCCGGGGTGATCGGCGCGACCGTCGAGGGGAAGGGTGTGCTCATCGTCGTCGTCGGCGATGAGCTCAAGGCCAAGGGCGTCGCCGCCGGCGCGCTCGTCAAGGACATCGCCGCGCTCGGCGGCGGACGCGGCGGCGGCAAGCCGCATCTCGCGCAGGCCGGTCTCGCTGACGCGAACGCCCTCGCCACGGCCCTCGCCGGCGCGTGGGACGTTCTGGAGAAACAGATCCCGTGACCAGTCACATCAGATGGCTCGAAAGCCGCACACCGGAATCACCAGCGGCGCTCGTCGAATGCATTCGCAACGTGTTCTCCGAGCATCCGGAGTATGAGCAGCTTCATCGCGTCGACGCGTTCGTTGATGCCGGTGAAGTGCTGCTGCGGCGAGTGCTCGTGACGGATATTGAAGCGAGAGCCATCGCGCTCGATCTTCTTGCTGCCGATGCATGCGTGACGTACGCATTCGAAGCAGCGGCCGATGAACCGTCAAAACTTGGCGATCGCGCCGCGGCGGCAACGATCAAAATTGCACAGGTCGCTCGCGAAGCGGGCGGTGAACAATCGACGGAAGCTGCGGGGATCGCATGACGGATTTCTCCACCGACTACACGGCGCATCTCCGCGAACTCGCCGCCGCCGCGACCCGCGCCGCCGAATCGCTCGGCCCGCAGATCGCCCAAGCCGCCGCGATGGCGCGTGAGACGATCATGAGCGGCGGGACGATTTATTTCTGCGGCAACGGCGGCAGCGCCGCCGATGCGCAGCACATGGCCACCGAGTACGTCGTGCGCTACAGGAAATCGCGACGCGCGCTCCGCGCCCTCGCTTTGACGACCGACACGAGCGGCCTCACCGCGATCGGCAATGATTTCTCGTTCGACGAGATCTTCGCCCGCCAGATCGAAGCGTTCGGGCGCTCCGGCGATTTGCTGATGATCCACACGACGAGCGGCAACTCGCCGAACTGCATTCGCGCCGCCGAGGAAGCCAAGCGACTCGGCGTGAAGACCATTTGCCTTACCGCAAAAGACGGCGGCTCCATCAAGTCGCTTGTTGATTTATGCATCATTGCGCCGACCGATCGCACGGACCGCGCGCAGGAACTCCATCTCAATATCCAGCACTCGATCTGCGAAGTGATCGACGACGAAGTGGCGGGAGCCAAATGAGCACGGGACCGTTTTCACTGAGCGGCAAGCGCGCCGTCGTCACCGGCGGATCGCGTGGCATCGGCCGCGCGGTGTCGCACCTGCTCGTCCAGGCCGGCGCCGACGTCTGCGTCGGCTATCACTCGCGCGTCGCAGACGCCGAGCAGCTCGCGGAGGAGTTGCGCGGACACGGCGGCAATGTGACGACGCATGCGTCGGACATCAGTACGCCCGCCGGTGCGCGATCGGTGATCGGTCATTGCGAGCAGACACTCGGTGGCGTCGATATCCTCGTCCACTCCGCTGGTGTTTGGCCGGTGGAAGAAGTGCCGGTCAGTGAGTTGACGGACGAGCGCTGGGCTCACACGATGAAGCAAAACGTTGACGCGATGTTTTATGTGTCGCGCTCGGCCGCGCAGGTGATGGGGAATGGCGGCCGTATTGTTTTGATCGCCAGCACCGCCGGTCAGCGCGGCGAAGCGATGCATGCCGATTATGGGACGTCGAAGGGCGCCATGATCTCGTTCGTGAAGTCGATGGCTGTTGAGGTTGCGCCGCTCGGCATTACGGTGAACGCCGTCGCGCCGGGATGGGTCGACACGGAAATGTGCGAGATCCCGTTTGCGAATGGCGGTCGGGAGCGCGTCGCCAAGGGAATTCCGGTGGGGCGCATCGCAACGCCTGAGGATATTGCATTCCCGGTTGTCTCGCTCTGTTTCGCCGGCGCGCGCCACGTTACCGGCGAGATCGTCAATGTGAATGGCGGCAGTGTGCTGTGTGGGTGAGCCGCGCCGCGTCGC
Source organism: Gemmatimonadota bacterium (assembly GCA_043757365.1). Taxonomy (GTDB): domain Bacteria; phylum Gemmatimonadota; class Gemmatimonadetes; order Gemmatimonadales; family Gemmatimonadaceae; genus Fen-1231. The sequence continues at coordinate 4,516 of JAYVPN010000008.1, forward strand.
ACTCGTAACAGGCGCGACGGGGTTTGTCGGCGGGCACCTCGTGCGCCGGTTGAAGGCCGATGGATGGACTGTGTCCTCCGTCGTACGGCGCAGCTCCGATGATGTCGACGCGCACCACCACGACGGGACGACGGAGTCGCTCGGTAGAATCGTCGCGGCGGTGCGTCCCGACGTCGTCTTTCATCTGGCGTCGCGCTTTGTTGCCGAACATACCAGCGGCGACGTCGAGTCGCTCGTTCGTGACAACATGTTATTCGGAACGCAGCTACTCGAAGCGATGAAGGGCGGTAATGCGTCTGCGCTCGTCAACGTCGGTTCGGCCTGGCAGCACTACGGCGACGCCGAGTACGCGCCGACGTCATTGTACGCCGCAACCAAACAGGCCTTCTGCGATCTCGCCGAGTACTACGTTGCGGCGCACGGGCTGCGGATGGTGACGGTCGAGTTTACCGACACGTACGGTCCTGGCGACACGCGCCGCAAGCTCATTCCGGTTATGCTCGGTGCGGAGCGCAGTGGTGCCGAGCTCGAGATGGTCGGCGACGAGATGATGCTCGATTTCGTGCACGTGAGCGACGCCGTCGAGGCGCTTGTGATCGCTGCCGAACGCGTGTTGGGGGCGACCGCTACGTGTAGTGAGCGGTTCGCGGTGCGGTCCGGAGCACCGGTGACGCCGCGGGCGCTCTTCGCGATTTGGGAGCGCGCTCGCGGGAATGCGGTCGCGGCTCGTTTTGGCGCGCGACCGTATCGCCAGCGCGAGATGCTCGCACCGTGGACGCAGGGTGAGACACTCCCAGGCTGGACGCCGTCAATTTCCCTCGACGAGGGGCTTCGCGATTTATGAGCGCGATGATCGCTGCCAAACTCGATCCACCGGCGAGCGTCCGCGAGATAGTCGCGCGGCTCGAGCGCGCCGGCTTCGAAACGTGGTGCGTCGGCGGCGCGGTTCGCGACGCGATGCTCGGCCACGCGCATCGCGATTGGGATCTCGCGACCGCGGCGACGCCGCAGCAAGTGATGCGCGAGTTCAAGCGCACGGTGCCCGTTGGTGTGGAGTTCGGTACGGTTGGCGTGCTGGATACGGACGGCGTGATGCACGAAGTGACGACCTTCCGCCGCGACGTGAAGACCGACGGCCGTCATGCGGTCGTCGAGTTCGGCGCATCGCTCGACGACGATCTCGCACGCCGCGATTTCACGATCAACGCGATGGCGTATCATCCGCAGCGGGAAGAGCTGCGCGATCCATATGAAGGACAGCTCGACATTCAGCGCGGCCTCGTTCGGGCAGTTGGAGTTGCCGACGATCGAATGCGCGAGGATCGCCTGCGCGCCCTCCGAGCGATTCGATTCGCGAGCCGCTTCTCGTTTCATATCGAGCCGGCGACCTTCGCCGCGATCAAAGAAAGCGCGCCCTTTCTCACGCGGCTTTCCCCGGAGCGCGTTCATCAGGAACTCGCCAAGACGATGGAGCAGGTCGCGAAGCCGTCGATCGCGCTCGAGTGGTGGCGCGAGTCCGGCGCGCTCGCTGCGCTCGTTCCGCTGATCGCGCGCGCGAGCGAAGAACGATTTCGCGCGCTCGATCTCCTGCCGAAACAGGGGCGCGACGGCGATCGCGGCGAGACGCTGCAGCGCCTCTCGATGCTCTTTTTCGGCGACGCCGAACGTGATGTCGCGCGGGCCACTCGCGAACTGCGTTTTTCGAACGCCGAGTGCGGCTGGGTATCGAAACTCGCCGGCGCTCGTAATGAGCTGGGCAACGCGATGGACGCCGCGATGTGGGGCGGTGAGGTGAGCGACGCCGAGATCCGAAGGTGGGCGGCGACCGTCGGCCGCACGCGCACCGACAGTTGCATCGCCCTCACCATCGCCCTCTGGCGGGCCCGGCTCGAGACGACGCCGAGCGCTGCCGTGACCGCGCGCCTCGAACATTTTGCGACGCGCGCCAGCACGATCGCTTATCGCGATCCGATCGAGCTCGCCGATCTCGCCGTCGACGGCGAGGACCTCGGCCGCATTGGTATTGCCCCCGGCCCGAAGCTCGGCAAAGTGTTGCATGCACTGCTCGAACTCGTGATCACCGATCCCGCGCAGAACACGCGGGAGCGGCTCGTCGAGGCGGCGCGCGAGGCGGCCCGTGCTCTTTAGGGGCAAGCAACCCGAGACGACCGTCTGGCGTCGGTTCCGGCCGCGCGCCGAACTCTTTGCCTTTCGGCGCGAAGGCGACGTGTACGTGGCGCAGGTGCGCGCGAGCGGCGAGCGCAGCGTCGAGCTCTTCCACGCGCTCATCGAGCAGATGCCGCCGGTCACCGATTTCGCGCTCGAATGCGTGCGCAGCGCTCGCACGTACACGGGGAAGGGGTTGCAACTCGCCGAGGTGAAGGAGGCCGTCGCGCGACTCAAGGTGCCGCTCGTCGCGAGCGCCGGCGTGGAGATCTCGGTGATGTCGGAGAGCGATCAACTCGCGCTGAGTGCGAATCTCGATTTCTGGATTTACTCGCGCAGCGACCGGTGGCTCTACCTCTTGCTCGGCCGCGGACTCGAAGAGCGCGCCGAGCTCCCGCCGCGCGGCTGGACCGTGGCGCGCAAGGATTTCACCGGTGCCCCCGAGCTCGTCGACGCCGTGACGTCGGCGGCCGAGCGGTTGACTCTGACGCTAGGTTGAGATGATGAGCTCGATCGGGTACGCCCTTATTGCCGCTCTGGCGAATGTCGTCGGCGCCGTCGCCGTGACATCGCGACGGAGCTGGAGCCATTTGTCGCTCGAGCTGCTGATTGCTTTTTCGGCGGGCTTCATGATTTCGGTGTCGCTGGTGGACATCATCCCCGAGGCGATCACGACGGGGGGGATGCAGGCGGGCGTGCTGATTCTCGCCGGTTTTTTGCTGGTGCATCTCACGCAGCATGTGTTCGTCCATCATTTCCACTTCGGCGAAGAGACGCACACCGTGTCGCAGCAGGTGGGCGTGGCGGCCCTCATCGGATTGCTCCTCCACACGTTTGTTGACGGCGTGGCGATCACGAGTGCGTTCGGCGTGAGCGCATCGCTCGGCGTGCTGGTGTTCGGGGCGATCGTCCTCCATAAACTCCCCGAGGGGGTGGCGATCGCGTCGCTGTTCTTAGCGGCCGGCGGGAGCCGCGCGATGGCGTTTGGTGCCGCAGCATTGCTCGGCGGCGCGACGATCCTCGGCGCGGTGCTGACCTCCGTGCTCGCCCCACTGGCCTCGAGCGGGCTCGCGCTGAGCGGTGGGGTGACGCTGTATGTGGGGGCGTCGAACTTGATTCCCGAGTTCCAGGGGAAGCCTGGGTGGCGGCACAACATCGCCTTTTTTGGCGGCTGTGCGGCGTACTATCTGGTGCGGACTGTCGCGCTCGGCTGAGTTTTGAGCGGCGCGGGCTCAACGACGCGAGTATTGCCTGTATAATGCTATTCCTGTATAATGCTATAGCACCATAACCGGAATAGCACATGGCAAAGCGCCCGCCTCTGGCACCGTCCCGGCTCGTCGATCGCGAACACGAGCGGGCACGGTTTCGTGAATTGATGCATCAGGGAGCGCCGCGTCTTGTCCTCATTTACGGACGACGGCGCGTCGGGAAGACGTTTCTGTTGAATCGTGTCTGGCCTGACACACCGTCGTTCTATTTCACGGCGGCCGAGACGACGCCGGAGCAGAACCGCGTCGCGTTGCTCCAGGCATTCGCTGAGTGGCGCGGTGCGCCGATCAATGTTGACGACTATCCGACGTGGCGCACGGTCTTCCGGTTGCTCATCGAGCACGAGGTGCCGAAGCCGCTGGCGATCACGATCGACGAGTTTCAGTACTTGGGCGAAGACGAGCGCGGGATGCAGCGCGTGGCGTCGGAGCTCAATGCGGTCTGGGAGACGCCGCGTCCCGACCGAGCGTTGGTCTTCACGCTGTCGGGGTCGGCGGTCCGCACGATCGAGCGACTCGAGAGCGGCGGTGCGCCGCTCTACGGACGATTTGCGTGGCAGCACCGCCTCGATCCGTTCGATTACTGGAACGCCGCCGAACTGGCGGGCTGCTCGGCGCTCCGTGACCGCGCGATCGCGTACGGCGTTTTTGGCGGGACGCCGCGCTACCTCGCGGCGATTGATCGGGGGAGGTCGCTCGTCGAGAACATTCAGTCACTGATGCTCGCGCCGGACGGCGAGGTGCGGGAGATGGTGCGGACGGCGCTGCTGCAGGAACAGGGGTTACGCGATGTGCCGAAATATGTTGCGATCCTTCGCGCCGTCGCCGGTGGACGTGTCGCCATCAGCGCGATCGCGCAGGCGACGGGACTCGACCTCGACACGACGCTACGGGCGAAGGTGCAGCGGCTGATCGCGCTCGGCTACCTTCACGCCGAGCGAAACGACGAGGCGAAGTCGCGCGAGCCATTTGCCTATCGCATTGCCGATCCGGCGGTGCGGTTCTACTACGATTTTGTCGCGCCGCTCGAGAGCGTGCTCTCCACCCAGCGCGCGTCGATCGTGTGGAACCGTCATATCGCGCCGCGCCTCGATAGCCATATGGGGCATGTGTTCGAGCAGATCGTCGAGCAGGCGTACTATCGCCAAGCGCTCGCGGCGGGCCTTCCGTTGGTGAAGTCCTGGGGACGATGGGAGGGACGCGATCGGGACCGGCGATCGGTGGAGATCGATATCGTCGCCCGTTGCGTCGAGGGCGCGGCGGTGCTGACCGGGGCGATCAAGTGGAATCGGAAGCCGCTGGGGCCGGCGGTGTTTACGGAGCATTTGGATGCGCTGCGCCGGCTCGCAGACGCTGGCGTCGCGTGGGCGCATGGTGCGCTGGCCGAGCGGGCGCCGATGCTTTTTGTTGCGGCGGGCGGATTCTCGTCGGCGTTCGAGCGGCAGGCGAAGGGGGCGAATGTTCGACTGTGGACGTTCGATGATCTGTATGGGCGCGTTGAACTCATCGGCGCCTCGGATTTGCGCTGATAAGACACCAGCAAAAGGCGGCCGCGGACGGGCGCGGAGCACCGATTGGAAACTGCGCGGAAAGATCAACTGACTGGGGGAACTACTCTCGTGGCGAGTGCAGTTCCCCCAAGTGGTTGCTGTTGCACTTCTCCGCGTTTTTCAAATCAGTGCTCCGCGCCCTTCCGCGGCAACAGTTGCAGTTCCTCCCACTCATCCGCGCAAATCCGAGGCGTAGTTTAACTATTTGAACGGGGATAACCCATAATGGGTTGATTTTCTCGACCGTTCCTCGTATCGTCTGCCGAAGCGCATTCGTTCGCCACAACTGCTGGAGATTCGATGACAGTCATCACCGAAACAGAAGTTAAAAAGGACGCCCGTAACCGGATCACGCTCCCGGCCGAGGCCACTTATGACCACTATCTCGTGAAGACTTTCGCTGACGGGCGCATCGAGCTCCATCCACGAGTTCTCTACGACCCGACCATCTCGCTCTTCACGTTGCAGATGATCGACGAGGCCGTCGCGAACGCCAAGCTCGGCATTGTCGGGCCGCCGGTGGATACTGCTGAGATGGAGCGGTTGCTCGATGCGCTCGATGCGCGGGACGCCCGCGACGCGCGCGAAGCCAAGGTGGCGAAGCGCACGTCAAAGACGCCACGCAAGAAAAAAGCGCGCTGAGATTCCGCCGTGCCTTTTCACGTCGTCAAGGGACGCCCGCACGTCGCCGCGTTGTGGGAATCGCTGCGGACGGGAGCAGTCAACGGGACGCTCTCGGCCGATCAGCGGTTGCTCGCGAAAAAACTGAACAAGACGCTGCAACTGCTAGAGTCCGATCCGCGATACCCGGGGCTGCGCAGTCACGAGATCGAAGCGCTCACTCGGCGCGTCGGCGCGCGGGTCTTCGAATCGTACGTTGAGAACAACACGCCGGCGGCGGGGCGACTCTTTTGGATGTTTGGGCCGAGTCGAGGGTACATCACGGTGATCGGCATCGAGCCGCATCCGGGGCAGGGCAAGCGGGCATACGAACGCGTGCTGCTCTCGATGCTGCCGGGTGCGCAGTTGCCGTTCCTCCCACTCATCCGCGAAGATCCGTGGCGTCGTTGAGCCCCCGCCCGCACGTTTCCGGCTAAATTGCGAGCATGCCCCCCAAGCACGCCCCGCAGCCGTCCG
>JAYVPN010000009.1:0-2862 GCA_043757365.1 Gemmatimonadota bacterium
TGTTCGCGTGGGGCAGCAACTTTTCGTTCGGCGGCACGCGGTTCACCGCGCTCGGCTACTTGTACAGCAGATACGGCTTGATCTGCGCCGCGAACTTCACCGCATCGGCGTTCCACTCCCGAAGCAGCGCGTCGACTGTGTTGTTCTCGACGGCGGCGCGGAGCTTGTCGGTGCCGGCGAGGCGATCGATCGACTTCTCGCGCCACGCCCACTCCTTCTGGTGGCGCGCGTAGATCGTGCGGAGCATCCGCACGCCGAGCTCGACGGCGCGGACCTTGTCGCGATTGGTGACGCGGACCTTGATCATCGGGATCGTCTGCCCCGCGAACTTGTCACCCGCTTCGATCGTGCGCATTGCGGTGTCGAACCGGACGCCGGGAAGCTTCAGCCCGTTCAGTTCGGCGGCGACTGCGGCGTTGTCGGTGAGCCACGACGCACCGATGAGCGTGAACGGATCCTCGGTTCCCCGCCCTTCGGTCGCGTTCGTTCCTTCGAAGAAGACGGTGCCCGGATAGAGCAGTTCGGCGTCGAGGTTTCGGAGATTCGGCGATGGGTTGATCCACGGAATTCCCGTGCGATCGAACCACATCGAGCGCGTGTAGTTCTTCATCGGCACGACGAGGATCTGCGCGTCGAACCGCTTGGTGCCGACGAGAAACTTCATCAACTCACCCGGCGTCATACCGTAACGCGCCGCCACCGGATACTGGCCGACGAGCGACGCGAATTTGATGTCGAGGATGTTCCCTTCGATTCTGTCCGCACGAATCGGATCCGGGCGGTCGAGAATGATGATCGGCTTTTTCGCCGATGCGGCCATATTGGCGAGCGTCCACTCGAACGTGTAGACACGCGCGCCGACATCCTGGATGTCATAGAGCAACACGTCGACGTTCGTGAGCATCTCAGACGTCGGCACGCTGACGTCGCCATACAGCGAGTAGATCGGTACGCCGGTCACCGAGTCGACCGCCGACGAGACTTTCTCGCCGGCCTTCGCGACGCCGCGGAGGCCGTGTTCGGGACCGAAGAGCGCCGTGAGCTTTACACCAGGCGCCCGGAAGAGCAGATCGATCGTGCTCGTGCCGGTGCGGTCACGCCCCGAGTGATTGGTGAGCAAACCGACCCGCTTGCCCGTGATCAGATGCAGCGAGTCGGTGAGCAGGACCTCGATGCCCGGCACGACGCCGGCCGGCCGCACGGCCCGCGCCGACTGCGCATGGAGAGCAGGGACCGCCGACAGCAGCGTCGCTGCGGCGAGTGTGAAGCGGACAGCGACGTGCATCGGCGTGTTTCCGTTCAAGAGGTGGGCGCTTCGGGAAAGAGTCCTTCGACGGAAAGGTATCGCTCGCCGGTGTCGTAGCAGAATGTCAGGACGCGGGCGCCGTCGGCGATGTCGGGGAGTTTCTTGTTCACCGCAGCGAGCGATGCGCCCGACGACGTACCCAGAAAGATCCCCTCTTCGCGCGCCGCACGCCGAGCGAAGTCGTAGGCCTCTTCTTCCGAAACGGAGACGGTGCCGTCGAGCGTTGCGGTGTGGAGGTTCATCGGAATCATCCCGGTGCCGATCCCCTGCAACTTGTGCGGCGTGTGCGTGCCGCCGGCGATGACCGACGACTTCTCCGGCTCGACGGCAATTGTTTTTATTTTCGGCCAGTGCTTCTTGAGCTCCTCGCTGACGCCGGTGATGTGACCGCCAGTCCCGACGCCGGTGATGAGATAGTCGATCGCGTCCGGAAAGTCGTTGAGAATTTCCTGCGCCGTCGTACTGGCGTGAATCGCGATGTTCGCCGGATTCTCGAATTGCTGCGGAACCCACGAATTCGGCGTCGCGGCGGCGATCTCCTGCGCTTTCGCGATCGCGCCCTTGATTCCTTCGGCGCGCGGCGTGAGGACGAGCTCGGCACCGTACGCGACGAGCAGACGACGACGCTCGACCGAAAACGAATCCGGCATGCAGAGAATGACGCGGTAGCCCTTCACCGCCGCCGTCATCGCCAGCGCGATGCCGGTGTTTCCGGAGGTCGGCTCGACGATCACCGACCCCGGCTTGAGAATGCCGCGCCGTTCGGCGTCCTCGATCATCGCGAGCCCGATCCGGTCCTTGATGCTCGCGCCGGGATTTGCCTTCTCGAGCTTCATCCATACCTCGACCCGCGATCCAAAGAGGCGATTGATACGGACGTGGGGGGTGTTACCGATGGTTTGCAGGATGTTGTTCGCGCGCATGCGGCACCTGTCGAAGTTGAAGATGGATTGGGCCGCCGGCCAAACTCGCGACATCGCGGCAGGGGCCAACAAGCCTGAGAGGCACTACCTTATAGTTATACAGCCCCCGTCAACCCCGGGGACTGTTTCGCTACCGCGTCGCTCGGGATTACCGGACGACTGAACTTCGCTGGAGCACCGCATGCACGCCAGACGCGATTCCGCGCTCAGACTGGCCGGCAACGAACCCACCCGTCCGGCCGGCCCGCGCACTCCCCCGGGGGCGCAGTTCGACCGCAACCCGGGTATGCCCCTCGATATCGACCTCGTGCTCGCGCAACGGGTCAATCGCAGCGCCGCCGAACGGCGCGCCGCGACCATTCCGGCGCGCCGCACCGTCAAGAAGCAGTGGCAGGCGGCCTGGCTCCTGCGCGCCATCACGCTCATCGATCTCACGACGCTATCGGGCGACGATACCGCCGGCAATGTGAAACGGCTCTGCGCGAAGGCGATGCGCCCCCTGCGCCCGGACCTCGCCGCTCACCTCGGCGTCGAGTCGCTCGGCATCACGACCGGCGCCGTCTGCGTCTATCACCAGCTCGTGGCGACGGCGGTCGAGGCGCTGGCCGGCTCCGGCATTCCCGTAGCCGCCGT
>JAYVPN010000010.1:0-2860 GCA_043757365.1 Gemmatimonadota bacterium
TCGGACGGCGCGGCGACTCCGCGCAGCAACGCCCCAGCCTTCGCGATGACGTCATCGTTCTTCACTGCGCGATGCTGCGCGCCCGGAAGACCGAACGCCTGAAGTGCAATCTCCGACCCGAGCACACGATCCACGGCCTCGTGCGCATCGTCGTACGTCTTACGCGATACGATGACTTTTTTCGACTCCATGCTCTGGTACAGTCCGTCGCGCATCCCACTCGTCACGATGAAATCGGGGTCGTTCACGAGCTTGCGGCGCGTGACGTCGGTCGCGTACGCACTCAACGCTTCGCGGAACTGCGGCACCTTGGTGCCGACGGCGCGCACCCACGCCTTCTCGGCGGGAGCGAGCGCGCTGTCACCGACGATCAAGTCGGGCGCGATACCGCCGCCGCCAAGCACCGTGCGCCCTTTATCGGTGCGATACTTCGGACGGATCGTGTCCGCCGCGACGCTGTCAGCATCGGCGCCGCGGCGCACGATGCGATGCGGGCGATCGATGCTCCGTCCGGCGGGCGTGAACCAGAGCGCATTCGTGAGCTTGAGCGCCGCGCCGTCATCGAGAGTGATCAACGCCTGGGCGCTGCCCTTTCCGTAACTCTGCCGGCCCAGCACCGCGGCGCGATCGTGATCCTGCAATGCGCCAGCCACTATTTCCGCCGAGCTTGCAGTGCCGGCGTTGACGAGCACGACGATCGGCAGCTTCGGCCAGCGCTGCGGCGCCGTGTCGGTGAACGACGCGTTCGCGCCGGACATCCGCCCCTTCGTCGTGACGATCTTCTGCCCCGGATCGAGGAAGAGATCGGCGACCGCGACACCTTGCACGAGCAGACCGCCCGGATTGCCGCGCAAATCGAGCACGAGCGACGTCGCCCCGGCCCTCACGAGCGAATCCAGCGTATTGCCGACTTCGAGCGCCGTCGAGTCGCTGAACGACGTCACGGCGAAATAGGCAACGTTCCCCTCGAGCATCGCCATTCGCGTCACCGAACTCACGTGGATGTCGCTGCGCTCGAGCTTCAATGGAATTTTCGCACCGTTGCGTTCGATCGTCAGCGCGAGCGCGCTCCCGAGCGGACCGCGCAACGCATTGCGCGCTTCGTCAAAGCTCCAGCCTTTCATCGACTGGCCGTCGATCTCGACGAGGCGATCGCCAACCTGCATACCGGCGCGGTCGGCCGGTTGGCCGGCGCGCGTCGCGGTGACGACGATCCATCCTTCACGCTGATCGACCGAGAGACCGACGCCGCGGTAGTTCCCCGACGTCACCTCACGAAGTCGGCGCAACCGATCGGCGGTGAGATACGCGCTGTTCGGATCGCCGAGTTCCTGGACGATGCCGATTGCGGCTCGGCGGTACATCGCATCGGTGTTCGTCGAATCGACCCAACTCGACTGCACACGTTGCATCACGTCGCTGAGCAGCCGCTGCCCCTGCGCGCTTGTGAGGCGGCCGCGATGGGTCGGCGTCGCGAGACCGCGGCGCACGAGCCAGCTGCCGACGACAATCACCGCGACGAGAAGAACGGCGACGTAGAGCGCGCGGCCGCGCATCAGGAGGGAGCTCCGAGCGCCTGCTTGAGTTCCGCACACCGGTTCGTGACGGCGCCAAGAACCCGCTCGTGCACGGCATCGGGCGTGCCGGTTGCATCGATCGAGACGATCGGTCCGCACTCCTCGTGCACCGACTGCCACTCGTCCGTCGCGAACTCGGTGAAGGCCTCTTCCACATGCGCGTGAAATTCCGCACCCGACCCTTCAATCCGATCTGGCCCGCTGCGACGCTCCGCCCGGGCGAGGCCTTCGCTGGCCGAGAGCGTGAGGAGAATCGTGAGGTCCGGCACAAGTCCTTCGGTCGCGACGAGATTCGCCGATCGCACGTCCGTCGCCGGCAGGCCACGTCCGGCGATCTGATACGCGTATGTCGAGAGAAAAAAGCGATCGAGCAACACGACCGTCCCCGCCGCAATCGCCGGCCGGACGTGTCGCGTCACGAGCTCGGCGCGACTCGCCATGAAGAGCAACGCTTCGGCGCGCGGCGTCATCGTCGTCGTCGGATCGAGCAGGAGCAGGCGAATCTCGTCACCGAGCGGCGTGCCGCCGGGCTCGCGGAACTTCGCGCACGCGACGCCGGCATCGGACAGCCGTTGCATGACGCGGTCGAGCTGAGTGCTCTTCCCCGCGCCTTCCCCGCCCTCGAACACAATGAGCCGACCGCGAACCACCGGCTTACCCGAGAGTGATGATCGAACTGGTCGAACCCTTCCGGATACCGTCGAGAATCCACTGGTTCACTTGCTGCATGATCTTGTCGAAGTTTTCATTCGACACGACGACGCGCTGGTACGTCGGATTCGTCTGTACCTGCCCGAGCAGACCGTCGAGCTCCTGTTCCATCTCGGCCGATGGATTCTCACCGCGCTCGATCATCTTCTGTGCGGCGACCCGCAACCCTTCCATCTTCTCGAGGAGGGCCATGGCGCCCTTGTCATCGTTCATCCCGTCGTTGGCGCGCTTCACGGCCTGGTACTCGGCGCTCTGGCCAATCAGGCGGCCCAACTCGACGGCGCGTTCGCTCAACATCCCTACTCCTTGTGTCTGGCCACGAGAAAGCGCTCGCGACCGGTGAGATCCAACCGTAGTTCGACATCGCAATAGCGCGAGTCGGTTGCCGCAGCGTCGCGGGCCAGACCGGCCCGGCGCGCGTCGATTTCCATCACGAGAATCCCGCCCGGCTCGAGCACGGTCGGCGCATCGCGCACGATCGCGCGAATCGCCGCCATGCCGTCGTCGGCACTGAACAGCGCGAGATGCGGTTCCCAGTCCCGGACATCGGCCGGTAAATCGGCCAACTCCGA
>JAYVPN010000011.1:0-2822 GCA_043757365.1 Gemmatimonadota bacterium
GGCGAACTGATGCTCGAGGATCTCGCGCGCATCCCCACCGAGACGGAATACGCGAGCGAGTTCCGCTATCGCAATCCGATCGTGAACGAGCGCTCGTTATGCATTGTGATGTCGCAGTCAGGCGAAACGGCGGACACGCTCGCGGCGATGCGCGAGGCGAAGCGCCGCGGGGCGAAGACGCTTGGCTTCGTGAATGTCGTCGGCTCGACGATTGCGCGCGAGGACGACGGCGGAGTGTATCTGCACGCCGGTCCGGAAATTGGCGTCGCGAGTACGAAGGCGTTTACGAGTCAGGTGGTGGCGCTGGCACTTTTCACCCTTAAGATGGCACGCAAGCGCGATTTGAGTGTCACGCGCGGCATCGAAATCGCCAACGCTTTGCACGCGCTACCTGACCAGATTCGCACGGTGCTCGCCAACGCGCAGGTGGTGGAAGACATCGCCGAAGAGTTCAAACGCGCCGCAAACTTCCTGTATCTCGGCCGCGGCTACAACTTCCCGGCGGCGCTGGAAGGGGCGCTCAAGCTCAAGGAAATTTCGTATATCCACGCCGAGGGCTATCCGGCGGCGGAGATGAAGCATGGCCCGATTGCCCTGATCGATGAGATGATGCCGGTGGTATTCATCGCGCCGCACGATTCGGTGTTCGAGAAGATCGTCTCGAACATTCAGGAAGTGAAAGCGCGGAAGGGAAAGACGATCGTCATCACGAGCCGTGAGGAGCCGTCGCTCAAGGGCTTGATCGATTATGAGATCCGGATTCCAGAGACGATCGAGATGCTGATGCCGATTTTGGCGTCGGTACCGCTGCAGTTATTGGCGTATTATATCGCCGTAAAGCGGGGGTCGAATGTGGATCAGCCGAGGAATCTCGCTAAGTCTGTGACTGTTGAGTAGTGCAGTGGGAGTGGGAGAACAGTGGGAGTAGTAGTGCGAGTAGCGAGTAGTAGATCGAGTGCGAGTGGACCGCAAAGGAATAAGCGCGACCGGACGAAGTCCGGCCGCGCTTTCCTTTGTAGTTTGCACTCAGTCTACTACTCGCTGCTCGCACTACTACTCCCACTGTTCTCCCACTCTATCTGACTTTCGCCATCTCCAATCTCACGCCCTTTTCTTCACGCACACCCATATAAACAACTCCATCTCTCCCGAACCCGGCGATCACCCGCCCAGCCGGCATCAACACCCGATCGACAATCTCGCCCTTGGCACTGATCACATCATACTCCGACCCACCGCTCACGACTTTCGACGTGCGAATCCAGAGATTGCCGTCCATATCCCCACGCGCCGCGCCGGGCGAGAATGGCGGTGCATAATCCGGGAGTTCGCTCGGCGGCACCATATTGATCGGCTGCACGCTCACCGCGTTCTGCCCACTACCCATCGTGATGGCGCGCGGCGGACCGCCGGCATCTCCACCCCGCTCGAAGCGCTGCTGCCCCTGCGACTGTACTACCGTCTGCCCGCCCATCGCCTGCGCGGGGGTGAGATTCCCGCTCATCGCGTTCTGGCGCAGCTTCTCCATCGCAGTGCGAGCCGAATCGAGAAACGCGACCTTGTCGTCGTCGCTCAGCCGCTTCCAGTCGAACGACATCTTGCCGGTCGACGCTTTCTCGCCGCTCGGCTTCGTCCAGTCGATGTGATAGTCCTGCGAGCGAACCACGGCGATGGACCCGTCCGACAGTAACGCCCAGTCGTCGGCATTCGGCATCGGATTCATCGTGACCATCACCGTCATCCGGCCCTTGTCGTCCTGTGACATCTGGACGTTGGCCTTCGCGGTCTTGAGGAATGTCACGGTGTCGAGCTTGCGCGCCGCGAGATCGTATCGGACGAGCGGCGCCGAATCCGGGATCGCCGGCATTGTCGGCATTCCGTTCGAGCCGGGTGCCGACTGGGCCATCCGGAAACCCGGCTGCGCGCGGTACACGAGTCGGCCGGTCGCATCGATGCCGGGGGTGCCGGTCGGTCCGCCGATGAGTAGGCCGACGTCATTGGCGCGCGGCGCGGCCATCGAACGGCCGATCTTTCCGTTCGGGTCGATGACGAGCATCGACAGCGACTGCGGATCGACGAAAAGCGACGAATCACCCTTCCACGCGATCAGTCCGCCGGCGCGCGAGCTGTAGGCGTTGCCGGTCGCGCTCGTCGTGTCGGCGAGGACGGTGAACTTCGTGAGATCCTTCTCGAACAGCACGAGTTTACGGCCGCTGATGTCGTTCACGAGCAACCGGCCGTCGGGAAGCTGGCGCGCCGTCGAGACGGCGTCGAGCAAATCGGCGGACTTGCTCACCACCGGGCCGAGCGGACGAAGCTTCGGGCCGGGCTGTTGCGCGCCAACGGCGGCGGCGCTGAACGCCACGATCGCGGCGCTGGTCATTCGAACGAGTCTGGTCATTGAACTCTGGAGGTTGGTTGAGGCTTGAATGCACTGCATGTTATCGCACGATGATCATCTGACGGTCACCGCCGCCCATCTGCATCGCCATCGGCCCGCCGGCGCCGAACCCGCTGCCGCCCGCGCCGGCCGTGCCGGAGCGAATACCGGCGAGATACCGGGGCTCGAGATAGCTGTTGACGAGATCGGGAAGCTTGCGGCGCTGCGCCGGCGTGAGTGTCCCCTTCACGTCCCTGGAAATCCTGATCAGCAGATCGACCGAGGCCTCGCGCGCCTTCTTGTATCGCGCATATGCGGCGTCCACCTCGTAGCGGTCGGGAAGGCCGCCGAGGTATTTCGAGACGGGTGTCCAGATGGAGTCGAGACGCACCGTATACCAGCGGTTGAGCGTCGCGATGCTGTCGGCCTGCGGACCAGTGAG
>JAYVPN010000012.1:0-2814 GCA_043757365.1 Gemmatimonadota bacterium
TGCCTGATTTCGTGAGCGCGTCGTTGAGCGCCGGCAGCTCCTTCGTCGCGACGATGTTCCAACGCTTCACGGTCGACGCGAGATCGTTGCACGATTGCCGGTACGCGGTGAGGAGCGCCTCGGTCGGCGCGTGGTCCGCATTCTCTTGTGTCGTCAGTTGCGTGACGAATCGCTGGTGCACGGCCTGAAACGTCGGAGGAGCCGCCGGACCGCCGCCGCGTCCACCGAACCCACCGCGTCCTCCGGAGCCACCACCAATCGAGTCGAGCTTCGCACGAATCGCGCGAATGGCGCGCGCCGTTTCGGTCGTCGAATCGGACGGCATCGCGGCCGTGAGTGCCGAGCGCAACTTCGCGATGTGTTGGAAGCCATCCCACGCCATCGAGATGCCGCTGTTCACCTTTCGGAGTAGTCCGACTTGTGCCTTCACCGCAGTCGCCGTGGCACTCGAGCGGGGATCATTCGTGACCACGGCCTTCTCCGAATACGAAGTGCCGTCGACCGTCAGTCTGATCGTGTACGTGCCAGGCGCCGCAAGCAGACCCTCCGGCGACGCGGGCGTCAGCCCGGGGTTCGCGTTGATCTCAAACGAGTGCGTGAACGCCGGCGGAGCGTGAAAGCGCAGGTCCCAATATGTGCTGTTCAGCCCTGCGGTCGCCGGGAGTGCGAACGGCGGAGCGACCCAGAAGTTCGGGTGCGGTGGTCTGGCCGCTTCCGTAACAGGAGGAGCGGCGATGCTCGAGAGGTGTCGCACCATGGCGCCGGCCGAGTCGAGCACGTCGATGGTGATTTCTCCAGCCGGTTTGGTAGCTAGTGAATAGAAGAGCAGCATGCCGTCCGGCGGATTCAGTGCGTGCGTCATCTCCGGTGGCAGCGGCGTGTCGGCGTTCGTGTTGCGCCGCTGACGCACCGTCGGATTTGGTGTGAAGAGGTGCACGGCGTGCCGCTCAACTGCCGGCGTCATCTGTCGCAGCACTGCGCCGCCGTCGAGCACCCAGATTCCTCGGCCGTACGTGCCGACGAGGATATCGTTGTCGCGGAACTCGATCGCGCGATACGACGTGTTCGGCAAGTTGCCCTGCATCGACTGCCAGTTGTCACCATCGTCGAACGAGAGGTACATCGCCGTCTCCGTGCCGGCGTACAGCAGTCCAGCGCGCTTCGGATCGGCGCGCACGACGCGCACCGGTTCGTTCGCCCGAAGGCCCGTGACGATCTTCACCCAGCTCTTTCCGAAATCCTTCGTGCGGTACAACTGCAGACCGTATTCGCCACCGCGGATGTAGGTGACCGACGCGTACGCTTCGCCAGCGACGGTCGGCGAGACGTCGAGTCCTTCGACGAGCGCGCGCGCGGGCATCGGAATGCCGGGGATGGAAACTTCATCCCACGTCTTGCCGTGATCCTTCGTTATGTGGATGAGGCCATTGTTCGTGCCGGCCCAGATCGTGCCGGTACCGACGCGCGATGCGACGAGCGTCTCGATCGAGCCGGCCGGTGGCGCGCCAGGAACCGGCGCTGCCGTGTCCGACGGCGGCTTCACGCCTTTCGGGTAGCCGAGGTCGGGACTGATCTTCGTCCAGTGGATGCCGCCGTCGGTGGTGGACATCACGTACTGAAGTCCGGCGAGCAGCTCGCGCTGGTTCCACGGCGCGAAGGTGAGCGGGGCGGATGAAGTTGACCGACCGCGGAGCGCCGGATCGTTCGCCGGGCTCACGTTGATCCACTGTTCGCTCGGATAGGTGATCTTCACGATCCCAGCGCCGCTCGCCCAGACGGTATTCGCGTTGAGCGGATCGGGAATGATCGTTCCCCATTCCCAGCCGTTCACCGAGTTCCAGTCCCAGATCGTGACGGCGCCGTTGTTGCCGCGGAGCCGGGTGCGGATCGCGCCGGCGTCCTGCTGCGTCGCGTAAATCCAGTACGGATAGACGTTGTCGGTGGAGATGTGATAGACCTGCTCGGTCGACTGGTTGTACCACGAGCTCCAGGTGGCGCCGCCGTCGAGCGAGACGATCGCGCCTTGGTCGTAGCCGAGTGCGATGCGCTGCGGGTTGGTCGGATCGACCCAGTGGGCCTGCGGATCGTCGCCGCCTGGTGCTCCCTTGAGGCCGGTGAAGGTCTTGCCGCCGTCGGTCGATTTATACGTCGCCGTGTTGAAGACGTAGACGACGTCCGGATTTTTCGGATCGACAAAGAGCCCGCAGTTGTAGCCGCCCTGTCCGTTGCGGATGCGCTGATCGTCGGCCGCCATCTGGGCCCACGTTGTGCCACCGTCGTCGGAGCGGAAGAGGCCGGAGTTGCCGACCACGAAAACCCGCTGCGCATTGGTGTTCGCAGCGACGGCGATCGAGGTGCGACTATTGGGAATGCGCGGCAGACCGCCGCCGGTGATCTCTTTCCAGGTGACGCCACCGTCGACCGATTTATAGACGTCGGTGCCGCTGCGACCGCCCGCAGCAGCGCCAATCATTGCGGGTGGTGCGAACGGTGGGAGCGGTTGCGTGTAGTGCCGCATCGTCGTGGCAAACACGACGTCGGGACGATCGTAGGCGATGGCGATCTTCTGCACGCCGATTGTGTCGGCGACGAACAGCGTGCGCGTCCAGTGAGCGCCGCCGTCGGTGGTACGAAACACGCCGCGCGTGCCACTCTTCGCGTGCGCATCGCCCTGTGCCGCGACGAGCACGACATCGGCATTACGCGGATCGACGACGATCGACGGGATTTGTTTGGTTGCTGGATCAAGCGCGGTGTGTTGCCACGACTTGCCGGCGTCGACCGATTTCCACAGCCCATTGCCTTCGTTGATCG
>JAYVPN010000013.1:0-35976 GCA_043757365.1 Gemmatimonadota bacterium
ACAACGTTTTATACACATATACATCAAGTAACTTATTGCATAATTTTGCATTTCCACATTTCGCCTCTTAAAACTTCCGTCGATTACCGCGTTGGCTGCATATCGATCAAATTTTCGGCCAGGCGCCCGCCCCCAGCCGTATGCGCCCGTAGCCGCAGATCGATCCCCCAGCTCTACCTCGACCAAACCCGAGGCCCCACTGTTCCCCAAACCTACAGAGAACCCCCGCTCAGCTCACGCCAAGCGGGGGTTGTAAATACTGACACTTTGGCCGATCGATACTCGATCCTACCCGTCCTTCCGCTTCACTAAAGTCAGGATCGA
Source organism: Gemmatimonadota bacterium (assembly GCA_043757365.1). Taxonomy (GTDB): domain Bacteria; phylum Gemmatimonadota; class Gemmatimonadetes; order Gemmatimonadales; family Gemmatimonadaceae; genus Fen-1231. Next base: position 325 of record JAYVPN010000013.1, read on the forward strand.
GTACACCGCCACCGGCTCGTCGAGCTGGTTCCTGACCTCCACATCCCACTCGACCACACCCTGCGGAATCCCACCTTCCGGCGTGTCCTTGGCGGTCTTTTGTTTGACAGTCAACCGGACATGGATCGAATCGCCCGGATAGACCGGCTTCACAAAGCGAAGATTTTCCAGCCCATAATTCGCCAAAACCGGCCCCGGTGCGGGGTCCACGAAGAGGCCGGCAGCCGCCGAAACGATGAAATACCCGTGGGCCACGCGACCGGTGAAGACCCCGTTCGCCTTCGCCGCCTCGCCGTCCATATGGGCGTAAAACGTGTCGCCTGACAGGGCAGCAAACCGCTCGACGTCGTCCAGCGTGATGTCCCGGGAGGCCGTGTTGAGGGTCTCTCCGACCTCCAGTTCTTCGAAGTACTTCCGGAACGGATGGACGGCGTTCGTACTCTCCTCGGCCCCCTTCATCCACTCGCGGGTGATCGCGGTAAGCACCGTCGGGCTGCCTTGGAGGGCGGTCCGCTGGAGGTAGTGCATGACGCCGCGAGCGCCTCCCATTTCCTCGCCGCCGCCGGCTCGGCCGGGGCCGCCGTGGACGAGGTTGGGAAGCGGCGAACCGTGCCCGGTGCTCTCCTTGGCGCTCGTCCGATCGAGGACCATGATGCGGCCGTGGTAGGCCGCCGTCCCCAACACGACGGTCCTGGCAACCGCAGGATCGGCCGTGAAGAGCGACCCGCAGAGGCTTCCCTTGCCCATCTTGGAGAGCGTCACCGCCTCATCCAGCGACCGATACGGCATCACCGTGTTAACCGGCCCGAAGGCCTCGATATCGTGCGGCTCGGTCCGTTTTAGGGGGTCCGCGCAGGCCATGAGCATCGGCCCGAAAAATGCGCCTTTGGTCCGGTCGGCGCCGACAACGGTAAAGTCCGCATCACCGCCAAACATCAGTTCCGCCGCCTGCCGGATCTTCTCGGATGCCGAGCCGACGTCCTGCACCTGCGCCTTGCTGACCAGCGGCCCCATCCGGACGCCGTCAACCGACGGATCGCCGACCGTGACCTTTGACAGCCGACCGACGAGCGCCTTGATGACGTCCTCTTCCATCCCGTTCGGGACGATCGTCCGACGGATCGCGGTGCACTTCTGCCCCGCCTTGGTGGTCATTTCGCGGACGACTTCCTTGATAAAGAGGTCGAACTCTTCCGTTCCCGGCGCCGCGTCGGGGCCGAGGATGGAGCAGTTAAGCGAATCAGCTTCCATGTTGAAGCGCACCGAATGCTGAACTACGGCTTTGCTCTCGCGGAGCATCTGACCGGTCGCGGCGCTTCCGGTGAAGGCCACCGAGTCCTGTTCGGTGACGTGCGACAACAGATCACCGGCGCTGCCGCAGATGAGTTGGATCGCTCCCTCTGGAAGGATGTTCGACGCGATCATCTCGCGGAACATCAACTCGGTGAGATACGACGTTGCGGTCGCCGGCTTCACAATCGCCGGGACGCCGGCGAGGAGCGCAGGGGCGAGCTTCTCGAGCATGCCCCAGCACGGGAAATTGAACGCGTTGATATGAATCGCGACGCCCTCGAGCGGGACGGCGATATGGCGTCCGACGAACGTGCCGCCCTTCGAGATCGGCTCGAGCGGGCCGTCCACGTAAAACGTCTCGTTCGGAAAGTCGCGACGGCCGCGGCTCGAGTAGGCGAAGAAGGTGCCGATCCCGCCTTCGATGTCGACCCACGAGTCCTGCTTCGTGGCGCCGGTCGCGGCGGAGAGTGCATAGAAGGCGTCCTTCCGCTCCATCAGGTACTTGGCGATCGCTTTTAGCATGTGGGCGCGCTGATGGAACGTCAGCTTCCGCAGCTTCGGGCCGCCGACATTTCGCGCGTACTCGGCCATCGCCTTGAAATCGAGGCCGCCGCTCGACGCCTCGGCGATCGTCTCGCCGCTGATGGCGTGCACGAGTTCGGCGGACTTTCCGGTGCCCTCGACCCACTGACCGACTGCGTAGTTCTTGAGCTTCGCTGCCATGACGTACGGCTCCGTTGATAATGCTTATTGCTTGCGCTTGTCGACGACGACCGCGCCGCCTTTCATAACCCAGCGCACTTTGTTGATCACCACGTCGATGTCGGCGAGCGGATCGCCCTCGACGGCGACGATGTCGGCGAAAAATCCGGGCGCGAGTGCGCCGAGTTCCGATTCGCGACCGAGAATCGCCGCGCCGTTGGTTGTCGCAGTGGCCAGCGCCTGGGCGGGCGTCATCCCGAGCTTTACGTACCAGCCGAGTTCCCTCGTGTTTTCGCCGAAGCCGGTGAAGACGGCGTCGGATCCCATGCCGAATTTCACGCCGGCGGCGAAGGCGCGCTTGGCGGTTTCAAAATTGCGGGCGCGGAACTCGTCAAGCGCCGCTGCCTGCTCGTTCGTGTAGCCGAATGCGGCGCGGTTATCGGCGTAGTAGCGATTGTGATCGATCGTCGGCACGTAGAAGGTGCCGCGGCGCGCGAACTCGACGAGCGTTGAATCGTCGAGATCGACCGGATGCTCGACCGTTTCGGCGCCGGCGAGCATCGCGTCGCGCCCGCCGACAGGGCCATACGAGTGAATGGCGATCTTCTTCCCGAGCTTGTGTGCGGCGTCAACGGCCGCCTTCATCTCGGCGAAGGTGAAGGTCTCAGTTCCGGTGACGTCGGCGGCGCTGCCGGTGGAGCCGTACATCTTGATGTAGTCGACGCCGGAATCGACCTGGAACTTGATGGCGAGCGCGATCTCGGTCGTGTCCATCGCGCGACCGCGCGGCACGCCGCTCGGCGCACCGGTGCGCGGCGGTGTGCGCGGCTTTTGCAGACCGTAACCGGCGACGAACATTCGCGGTCCGATCATCGCGCCGCTGTTGATCAGGTCACGCATTGCGATGTCGCTGTAGTTGCTGCTGCCGAGATCGCGCACCGCCGTGACGCCCGTTTCGAGCGTGCGACGCGCGTTCTCTTGCGCTAGGAAGACCGTCATCTGTGGACGCCGGCCGCCGCTCTGTGTCCACGGCACCGTGCCCGGCTTCTGATCCCAGAAGTAGGTCATGTGCGTGTGCGCGTCGATCAACCCCGGAATCGCGGTGTAGCGCCGCAAGTCGACGACCGCCGCGCCGCGCGGGATCGCCGCCGTGCCTTGCCCCGTGCTGACGATGCGATCGCGCTCGACGACGATGACGCCGTCGGAGGTCGCATTGCCGCGGCCGTCGATGACTTTGCCGAAGCGGTAGGCCGTCTGCTGTGCGGCGGCGGCGCGCGGCGCGGGTAGCGTCGCGGCCACTGTCGCCAGCGCAAGCAGCGCCACGCGAAGCGATTTACGCGTCATCCTTGATCTCCTGCCACGTGCGAAGCACGGCGGATTGTGTCGGGCGATCGTGCGGCAGTTCCCGGAGCGGCTCGCATTCCTTCCACGAGCCGCGCATCGCGTTCGGCAGCGCCTGATAGAGCGCGGTGCCCTTCGTTTTCCATTCGAGCATTTCGTCGGAGACGTCCTTCACGATGCGCGCCGGATTTCCGACGACGACTTTGCGCGGCGGGACCGCCATCGCCGCGGGAACGAAGCTCAGCGCGCCGACGACACATCCCTCACCAATCACCGCATTATCCATGATCACCGCATTCATGCCGATGAGCGCGTTGCGGCCGATGCGCGCCCCGTGCACGACAGCGCCGTGCCCGATGTGCGCGCCCGCTTCGAGCACCACCGTCACGCCGGGGAACATGTGAATCGTGCAGTTCTCCTGTACGTTGCAACCATCCTCGATCACGATGCCGCCCCAATCACCGCGGATCGCCGCGCCGGGACCGACATACACGTCGCGACCGATGATCACGTTGCCGGTGACCGACGCCTTCGGATGGATGAACGCCGACTCGTGAATGACCGGCACGAAGCCGTCGAACTCGTACACCGACATCAGACGCGTTCGAGAATGAGAGCGAAGCCCTGTCCGACGCCGATGCACATCGTGCAGAGCGCGTAGCGCGCGCCGCTCCGCTGCAGCTGACGCGTTACGGCGAGCGCGATGCGCGCGCCACTCATTCCAAGCGGATGACCGATCGCGATCGCACCGCCGTTCGGGTTTACGCGCGGATCGTCGTCGGCAATACCGAGTTCGCGAAGGCACGCGAGGGACTGCGCGGCGAACGCTTCGTTGAGTTCGATGAGGTCCATCTGATCGAGCGTCAGTCCGGCGAGCTCCAACACGCGGCGCGTCGCCGGCACGGGTCCCATTCCCATGATGCGTGGCTCGACACCGGCGGCGGCGCTCGCGACAATACGGGCGCGCGGAACGAGGCCGTGCTCCTTCACCGCGCGGTCCGAAGCGATCAGCAATGCCGCGGCGCCGTCGTTGAGCCCGGAAGAATTGCCGGCGGTGACGGAGCCCTTCCCATCGGTACGAAATGCGGGCTTCAGTTTCGCGAGCGACTCCATCGACGTATCGGGGCGGAGGAACTCGTCCTGCTCGACGCGTTTCGGATCGCCCTTCTTCTGCGCGATCGTCACCGGCGCGATCTCCTCGGCGAAGAGTCCGGCCGTGCGCGCCGCGGCTGCCTTCTGCTGCGACCGCACCGCGAACGCGTCCTGATCGTCGCGCGTGATGCCGTACTGCGCGGCGACGTTCTCCGCCGTCTCGCCCATCGAATCGGTGCCGTGCATCGCCTTCAGCTTCGGATTCACGAAGCGCCAGCCGAGGCTGGTATCGAAGAGCTGCACATCGCGCGCGTACGGCGTCGCGCCCTTCGACATCACGTACGGCGCGCGCGTCATGCTCTCGGCGCCGCCGGCGATATAGAGATCGCCTTCGCCGACCCTCACGCCGCGCGCCGCACCGGCGACTGCACTGAGCCCCGAGGCGCAGAGACGATTGACGGTTTCGCCCGGCACCGTCACCGGAAGTCCGGCGAGCAGGAGCGCCATACGGGCGACGTTGCGATTGTCGTCGCCGGCCTGATTGGCGCAGCCGAAAATGACGTCGGCGATGCGCGACGGATCGACAGTCGGATTGCGCGCCAGAAGCTCGCGAATCGCGTGCGCGCCGAGATCGTCGGCCCGCACTTCGCTCAGCGCACCGCCGATATTGCCGACCGGCGTGCGAATACCGTCAACTATGAATGCGTCGTTCACGCGAGCCGTCCTCCGTTTTTCGCGGTCTGTCGCAGTAGCGGACTGACGCGATATCGTTCTTCGCCGTATTCCTCGCGCAACGCGTCGAGTCGGGCGACGACGGTCGCCGCGCCGATTTCGTCGCCCCACGCGAGGAGTCCTTTCGGATAATTCACACCCTTGGTCATCGCGAGATCGAGGTCGGTCGCCGAGGCGATCCGAAGGTTGAGCGCTTCGGCTGCTTCGTTGATAAGCATCGCGAGCACGCGATTCACGATCTGCTGGCCGAGGGCAGCATCCTTCGCCGCCTGCGGCGCCGCCGCTCCTTCGCGATAATCGTAGTAGCCGCGCTTCGCTTTGCGGCCAAGCAACCCGGCCTCGACGAGCCGACGCTGGGTGATCGCCGGACGGTAGCGCGGATCGTAGTACATCGCCGCGAAGACCGAGCAGGTTACGGCGTAGTTGACATCATTGCCGATGAAGTCCATCAGCTCGAACGGGCCCATTTTGAAACCGCCGAATTCTTTCAGCGCCCAGTCGATCGTTGCGAAATCGGCGATTCCCTCTTCATAGATGCGGAGCGATTCACCGTAGTACGGCCGCGCGACGCGATTGACGATGAAGCCCGGCGTGTCGGCAGCGACAACGGCCACCTTCCCCCAGCTCTCGACGATCGAGCGCGCCGCGGCCGCGACGCGCGGCGCCGTGGTGATCGCCGAGACGATTTCGACGAGCGGCATTATCGGCGCGGGATTGAAAAAATGAATGCCGCAGACGCGCGACGCGTCTCGGCACTTTGCTCCGATCGCCGCGATCGAGAGCGACGACGTGTTCGACGCGAGGATCGTCTCCGGCCGCACGACCGCTTCGATGCGCTGAAAGAGCTGTTGCTTGATCTCGAGATCTTCGATGACGGCTTCGATCACGAGGTCGCACGGCGCGAATGCGGCCTGTCCGACCTCGAGGTTCACTACCGCGTAGCTGATCGCGGCCTGCGCCGCGCCAGCCGTGTCGGAGGTCATTCGCTCCTTCTCGACTTCGCGAGCGAACGCCGCCTGATGCGCGTCGCGCGCCGCATCCAACGGATCGCGGTGATTGTCGGCAAGCACGACGCGATGCCCGCGCTGTGCGGCGAGCTGGGCGATCCCCCGCCCCATCGCGCCGGCACCGAGCACCCCGACCGTCGAATTCTTGTCGAGCATTCTAGTGCCCCACGTAGTGTGGCTTCCGCTTCTGCAGGAAGGCGTTGACCCCTTCCTTGTAATCATCGGTTCGGCCGGCCGTGCTCATCATTTCCGCTTCGAAGGCGAGCTGCGATTCCAGATCGCTGCCGAGCGAGCGGTTGACGGCGCGCTTGGTCAGGCCGAAGCCGCGCGTCGCCTGGGTCGCGAGGGTCTTGGCGAGGCTACCGGCCCGCTCCATCAGTTCGGCGGACGGCGCCGTGTCCCAAATCAGTCCCCACTCTTTGGCTTTCGCCGCCGTCAGTTTTTCGGCGAGGAACATCATGCCGATCGCCCGTTGCGTGCCGACGAGTCGCGGAATGAAGAACGTGCCGCTCGTGTCGGGGATGAGACCGAGCTTGGCGAAGCTTTCCACAAAGGTCGCGTCGTCGGACGCAATCGTGAGGTCGCAGGCGAATGCGAGATTCGCGCCGGCGCCGGCGGCAACGCCGTTGACCGCGCAGATCACCGGCTTCTCGAGTGAACGGATGGCGAGTATGAGCGGGTTGTAGCTCGAGCGCACGATGTCACCGATGTCGGGCATTGCGCTGCCATCCTGCGGCACCACCTCGGCGAGATCCTGACCGGCGCAAAAACCGCGGCCGTTGCCGGTGAGCAACACCGCGCGAACGGCCGGGTCACTTCCCGCGGCCCGCACGGCGACGACGACTTCCTGTGCCATCGCAACCGTGAAGCTATTCAGTACTTCGGGACGGTTCAGCGTAATCGTCATCACGCCGTCGGCCACGGTCACGATGATGAATTGATAGGCCATCGGATCCTCGACAATAAAGAACGCCACCTGATTTCGGCGTTCGGGAAACATATCCCGCGGCCCGGCGATCGGACATCCGAAGGAGTTCCGATCGACATCCGAAGCACAACCGAGCCTCGCGTTCCGGACGGCGAACGGCCAGATTTCCAGCCTATGGCCATATCGAACGCGCCCCGCTCCACGCATCGATCTGACGGCATGCCGCGCCCGGGATTTGACTGGCGCACGATCGCCTATCAGGTGCTCGCTTCCCGTGCGCTCGATGACGCCGAGGAACAGACCAACAAGAACAAGACGACTGTGCCGAAGGAGCACCTCGTGCTCTACCAGTTCTCGGCGCGCGGCCACGACATGGCGCAGGTCATCCTCGGGTCGCTCCTCACGGGGCGGCACGATGGCGCGGGCGCCTACTATCGGTCGCGCCCTCTGCTGCTCTCGCTCGGACTTTCGCTCGAGAATGCATTTGCGAGTCCGCTCGGCCGTTCCGGCGGCTTCAGCGACGGGCGTGATATCGGCGTGGTGTGTAATCTCCCGAATCGCGACGGCACCGTCGTGCTCCCGATGTCCGGAGACGTCGGCTCGCAGTACACGCCCGCGGCCGGGTGGGCGCAGTCGATTACGTACCATCGCGACACACTCGGCGATGCGAGCTACGCGCGGTCGATCGGCGTCGCGCTCGGTGGCGACGCCTCGGTCGCAACGAGCGGCTTCTGGGCGGCGCTGACGATGGCGACGACGCTGAAGCTTCCGATGCTCTTCTATATCGAAGACAACGGACTCGGGATCTCGGTGAAGGGCGACATGCAGACGCCGGGCGCGAATATCGCGAAGAACCTCGCGTCGTTCGGCAACCTCTTCATTCGCGACGGGGACGGCACCGATCCGCACGAAGCGGCGCGGTTGCTCGAGGAAGTCACCGCGCACGTGCGCTCCGGCGCCGGACCGGCGCTGGTGCGGCTCACCGTGCCGCGCCTCTCGAGTCATTCCGGGCCGGACAACCAGAAGGGCTATCGCACCGACGCCGAAATTGCCGCTGATGCGGCGCGTGATCCCCTGACAAAGCTTCGCTCGTATCTCGTACCGTCGTTGCTCAGCGAACAGGAGTGGATGACGCTCGAAGCCGAGGTAGCGCACGACATCGCCGCTGCGCTCGACGGCGCGCGGGCGCGTCCAGCGCCGCAGGCCGCGACGGTACGTCGATTCGTGTATGCGGAGCCGCCGCAGCGCGATGATGTCGTCGCGTTCGGCGGGCTGAATGCCGCAGAACTCGCGGCGCTCGGCGGCACTGACGTCGCGGCGAGCGATGGAAAAGTCGTGCGCTTTGCCGAAGCCGTCCGTATGACGCTCAGTTCAGAACTCGAGCGCAATCCGAAGGTCGTCGTCTTCGGTGAGGACGTCGGCGTGAAGGGCGGCGTGCACCTGGTGACCGAAGGTCTGCAAAAGAAGTTTGGTGGAGATCGCGTCTTCGATACTTCGTTGTCCGAGGAAGGCATCATTGGTCGTGCGGTCGGGATGGCGATCAGCGGGTTGATGCCGGTGGCCGAGATTCAGTTCCGGAAATACGCCGACCCGGCGACCGAGCAGCTCAATAATTGCGGGACGATGCGCTGGCGCACGGCGAATCAGTTTGCCGCGCCGATCGTCGTGCGGATGCCCGGCGGATACGGAAAGGACGTCGGTGACCCGTGGCATTCATTGAGCAGCGAAGTAACGTGGGCACACGCCCTCGGCTGGCAGGTGGCCATTCCGTCGAACGCTGCCGACGCAGTGGGGCTGCTGCGCGCGGCAATGCGGAGCCAGAATCCGACGATCTTTTTCGAACATCGGTCGCTGCTCATGACGAGCGATGGCAGCGGGCGCTATCCCGGCGACGACTACGTCCTCCCGCTGGGCAAGGCGAACCGCGTCCGCGAGGGCGACCGCATCACGGTCGTCACGTGGGGGGCGATGACGCTCCGGTGCATCGAGGCAGCGGATGCCGTCGGCGGCGTAGATCTGCTCGATCTCCGCACGATCGCACCGTGGGATCGCGAGGCCGTCGTGGCGTCGGTGCAGCGCACCGGACGATGCTTGATCGTCCACGAAGACACGATGACCGCCGGCTTCGGCGCCGAGATTGCCGCGACGATCGCGAAAGAGGCATTCTGGTATCTCGACGCGCCGGTCGACCGGCTGGCGGTCGACGACGTGCCGATGCCGTATCATCCCGATTTGCTCGATGCGGTGCTACCGAGCGTCGCGACGATCGGCGCCCGGATCGAGACGTTGCTCAGCGCGTAGTTTGGTCTTCGTTGGTCTTCGTTGGTCTTCGTTGGTCTTAGTTGGTCGCGCGATCGACCGTGACGCCCTCTTCACCGTCGGTCGCGAGCGCAATCGGAAGCGAGAAGCGCACGAGCGTGCCTTTGCCGTGGGCGCTCGAAATTGACATCTCGCCACCATGCGCATTGACGATCCCGCGCGAGATCGCGAGCCCCAGACCGGCGCCCGAGCGGTTCGTCCGCTTCGACTGCCAGAAGCGGTCGAAGACGTACGGGAGTTCGTCGGCCACGATGCCCATGCCGTTGTCGATCACGCTGACCATGACGATGTCGCGCTCGACGCCGATCGTCACGCGGACGCTTCCACCGTTCGGCGAATATTTCATCGCATTGCCGACGAGATTCGACATGACCTGCACGATGCGATCGCGATCGGCGAACGTTTTCGGGAGCGTGGGCGCCGTCTCCATGCGCAGCGTGATGCCCCGCTCTTTTGATTCGGGTGTCAGCGTCTCAAGGACGGTGCGCACCGCTTCGGAGACGTCGATCGGCTGTAGGATCAGCCGCATCTTGCCCGCCTCAAGGCGCGTGACGTCGAGAAGGTCCTGGATGAGCGCGTCCATCTGACGTGCGGCTTGGAGCATCACTTCGGCGTGCTCACGAACGACCGGCGGGAGCGCCGATGGATCCTCGCCCGAGCCGACGCGCAGAATGGCGCCGGCGAGCATCTTCACCGCGTTCACCGGGTTGCGGAGATCGTGGGACACCAGCCCGAGCACTTCATCGCGGGCTTTCAGCGCGAGCGCTGATTCGGCGAGGAGCCGCGTGGTAAGCTCTTCGGCGCGCCGCTGCGCGGTGACGTCGCGCAACACCACGGAATACACCGGCCCGTCTTCGTGGGAGGCTTTGGCGATTGCGGCCTCGGCGGGAAACTCTTCGCCGGACTTGCGGACGCCGACGATCACGGAGCGCTCGCCCATCTTCCGTGCCGCGACCGGCGTTTTGCCGAATTCATCGATGTGCTTGTTGTGGATCCGCTGGAACCGCTGCGGTAGGAGCATGTCGAGCGGGCGCCCTAGCACCTCCTCAGCAGTCCACCCGAAGATCCGCTGTGCGCCGTCGTTGAAGAACGTGATCTGGTACTTCCCATCGACGCAGATGATGGCGTCGGCGGCGAGGGAGACCGTTTCGGCGAGGAGGGCGTCGGAGAGAGCTGCCATGCGGAGAATCTAGCCGTCGTGCACCTTGCGCCGTCAGGGGTTCCCTGACATAACTGTCAGCCTAGCTGTCGGGAAAAATCCGCTTCACCCCGACTCTTTTGCTCATGATCAGCGACGATGCTTCATGTGAAGGACCGACGAAGGTTTTCATCGAAATGACACAGATATTTTTCATACTGGTAAACGCATCTTATCCGGCCCTGGAGGGCATATGTCCGGCGATCTGATTCGTGTTGTGCTGGTCGATGACCACGCGGTAGTGCGCGCCGGTCTGAAGGCCGTACTTGGCACGGCGAAAGACATCGACGTCGTTGGCGAGGCCCGCAACGGCCGCGAGGCGGTCGATCTGACGGCGCGTTTGTCGCCGGACGTGGTGGTGATGGATCTATCGATGGACGTCATGGACGGCGCCGCCGCCACGAAGGAAATCGTCGCCCAGGGGATCAAGTCCCGCGTGCTGATCCTCACGATGCACGCCGAAGACGAGTATCTCGTTCCGTTGCTCGAGGCCGGAGCGAGCGGGTATCTCGTAAAGAATGCCGCCGACCGCGATCTCGTCGATGCGGTGCGCACGGTCGCGCGCGGCGAGCAGTATCTGCAGGCCGCCGCCGCGCGCGCGCTCGCTAAGGAGCTGAAGCGCCGCGAGGAGCATGCGAGCGAGCGCGATCAGTACGAGAAACTTTCGGATCGCGAGCAGGTGATCGTCAAGCTCATTGCGCAGGGCTACAGCGCACCGGAGATCGGCGAGAAGCTGAACATCAGCGCGAAGACGGTCGACACGTACAAGCAGCGCGTGAATGAAAAGATCAGCCTCGCGCACCGTGCCGACTACGTGAAGTTCGCGATGAAGCTGGGGCTGCTGGAGGACTGAGCCCCAACTAGAACGGTTTGAATTCGTCGAACGGCTGCTTGCAGGCGTTGCAGGCGTGAATCGCCTTGCAGGCCGTCGAGCCGAATTCACTGCGTAGCGCGGTATCGGCCGAGCCACAGAACGGACATCGCACTGATTCGCGGTGTCGCGTGAGTGTGATCAGCCCGCCCTGCTCCGACCGTGAGGGCGGCGCGATGCCGTAGGCCCGCAGCTTCTCCCGCGCTTCCGGCCCAATCCAGTCGGTCGTCCACGGCGGTGAATACGTCGTGACGATCGTCGCGCCGAGGATCCCCTGCATTGCGAGCGCCGTGACGATATCGTCCTCGATTTCGCGCATCGCCGGACAGCCCGAGTAAGTCGGCGTCACGGTCACCTGCACGGCAGCGCCGTCGATCGCGATGTCACGAATAATACCGAGCTCGACGACACTGATCACCGGCACCTCAGGGTCCATGACGGTGCCGAGGATACGCAGCACGTCGTCGCGCGACGGTGCCGCGGGCGTTACCAACTGGCACCCGGATGCGCCCGCGCGACACTCTGCATCTCGGCGAGCATGTGGCCGAGGTATTCGGTATGTCTGCCACGGCGACCGCCGGTGACCATTGCCGTCTCGCCGGGGAGGGTCAGTGTGGCGCGTTGCACCACCTCGCTGACCATCTCGATCCAGCGCGACTTCACGGCGGCGAGATCGAGCGTCACGCCAAGCGCGGAGACCGCCGTATCGACGGCATCGGACTCGAAGAGTTCACCGGTGAATCGCCAGCAGGCATCGAGCGCGGCCTGGGCGCGCTTATGACTTTCTTCGGTGCCGTCGCCAAGCTTGATCACCCACTCGCTGCTGTGCCGCAGATGGTACTTGTCTTCCTTGAGCGCCTTGGCGGCGATGCCGGCGAGATCGCCGTGCGTCGCCTGCTGCAGCGCGTCGAGGACGAGCACACTGTACGCGTCGAACAAGAACTGGCGCACGATGGTGAAGCCGAAATCGCCGATCGGGAGTTCGACGAGCTTCACGTTACGATAGGCCACGGCGTCGCGAAAGAATGCGAGTGCGTCTTCATCGCGGCCGGCCCCTTCGATTTCGCCAGCGAGTTTGAGCAGCAGCGTCGACTGCCCGATGAGATCGAGTGCGATGTTCGCGAGGGCGATGTCTTCTTCGAGAATCGGACCGTGGCCGCACCACTCGGACATGCGATGCCCGAGCACGAGACGGTCGTCGGCGTGACGGAGCAAAAACTCGAAGAGCGGATTACCGACCGTCGAATGGCGCGGACCGGCGACGTTCGACGTGCTCAAAATACCTTCACGCCGCGCGGTGATTTGTAGAACTGGGGATGGCGATACGGCTTGTCATTGCCCGGATCGAAGAACGGGCCGGCGTCGCTCGGCGACGACGCGACGATCGCGCTCGACGGCACGACCCACAGACTCAGCGCTTCGCCGCGCCGCGCATAGACATCGCGTGCGTTCTGCAGCGCCTGTTCGGCATCGGCTGCGTGGACGCTGCCGGCATGTTCGTGCGGCGCCCCGTGTTCACCCTGCGTGAAGACTTCCCAGAGCGGCCACTGGCTATCAGTGATTCCGGTGATTCCGGTGATTCCGGTGGTTTCGGAGTGGGCCGCCATTTACGCGGCCTCGTGGGCGCGGTCGGCGCGATGTTTCTCGGCGTACGCGGTGGCGGCGTCACGCACCCACTCTCCGGCAGCGTGCGCATCGCGGCGCGCCGCGAGGCGTTCCTTATTGCACGGGCCGTTGCCTTTGAGCACGTCGAAGAACTCCGCCCAATCGATCTCGCCGAACTTCCACTCGCCGCTGGCCTCGTCGACGTGGAGATCCGGATCCGGGAGCGTGAGATTCACCGCCTGTGCCTGTGGAATCGTGAGGTTCACGAAGCGCTGACGGAGTTCGTCGTTTGATTTGCGCTTGACGCGCCACTTCAACAGCTCCGCCGAGTTCGGCGAATCCGTGTCGCTCGGACCGAACATCATGAGCGAGGGCCACCAGAAGCGGTTCACGGCGTCCTGCACCATCGCCTTCTGTGCCGGAGTGCCGTTCGCGAGCGTCGCGACGATTTCGTAGCCCTGACGCTTGTGGAAGTTCTCTTCCTTGCAAATTCGGACCATCGCGCGGGCATACGGGCCGTACGACGCCTTGGCGAGCACCGTCTGATTGACGATCGCCGCACCGTCGACGAGCCAGCCGATGACGCCCATGTCGGCCCAGCTCAGCGTCGGATAGTTGAAGATGCTGGAGTATTTGGCGATGCCGTCGAGCAACTGCTTCACGAGATCGTGACGATCCACGCCAAGCGTCTCGGCACCACAATAGATGTAGAGGCCGTGGCCGGCTTCGTCCTGGATCTTGGCGATCAGCGACAACTTGCGGCGCAGACTCGGCGCGCGAGTGATCCAGTTCCCTTCCGGCAGCATGCCGACGATCTCGGAATGCGCGTGCTGTGACATCATGCGGATGAGCTGCTTGCGATAGCGCTCCGGCATCCAGTCTTTCGGCTCGATGCTTTCGCCCGCGGCGATGCGCGCCTCGAAGGCGGCGACTTTCGCGGGATCTTCGGCGGGGACCGACGGTTTCTGTTCCATAGACGGGAAATCTAAGGGGAAAATCCGGGATTGGACAATCGGACTGTGTCGCTATCTTCCAACATATGACGACCAACGACAGCGCGGCGCCGACGGTGCCCGAGGGAACTGTTTCCGTATCCGCTGCCGGCGGAGTCGGCACGGTGACGTTCTTCCATCCGAAGGGAAACTCGCTGCCGGGTGCACTGCTCGGGCAGCTCGCCCGTGAAGTGACGGCTCTCGGCGCGAACCCCGCCGTGCGGGTGATCGTGCTGCGGAGCGGTGGAACCGGCCCGTTCTGCGCCGGCGCGTCGTTCGACGAGCTGACGGCGATCGGAGATTCCTTCGAGGGTCAGGAGTTTTTCAGCGGCTTCTCACGGGTAATCCTCGCGATGATCCGGGCGCCGAAGTTCGTACTCGTGCGGGTGCATGGGAAAGCAGCCGGCGGCGCTGTTGGGCTGATCGCGGCATCCGATTTCAGCTTCGCCGTGAACAAGGCGTCGGCGAAGCTCAGCGAGCTGGCGATCGGCATCGGCCCGTTCGTCGTCGGGCCGGTGATCGAACGGAAGATCGGACTCGCCGCCTTCAGCGCGATGGCGGTGGACGCCGACTGGCGCGACGCCGCCTGGTGCGAACGTCACGGGCTCTACGCGAAGCGGTTCGACGACGTTGCCCCGATGGACGCCGCTATCGACACTCTCGCGGCGACGCTCGCAGCGTCGAATCCCGAGGCGATGGCCGCGCTGAAAAAGGTGTTCTGGGCCGGTACTGAGCAGTGGGATACGCTGCTCGCCGAGCGGGCGAATCTGTCAGGGACGATGGTGCTGTCGGACTTTACTCGCGAGGCGATTCACAGGTTTCGCGTGACGTGAACTGCAAGAGCGAGTGTACACCGTACACTCGCCGTTGCTGTTTACTTCGCGTAGAGCGCCGTCACCGCGTCCTCGAATGACATTTTGAAATCGCGTTGTGCGACTGAGCGCGTCGCCTCGAACCCCGCGGTATCCAGCCGCTCCGCTGCCACGAGCAGCGATTTCACATCGAACGGCACCTGCTCGAGTTTCGAGAGATACTCCTCGACCGCCGTGAGGTAGCCCATCATCCCGCCGAGTTCGGTCGGCGCGTAGACTTTGCCCGCCTGCTGCAGCGTGACCGCACCGTTGGCGTCGGGCATGACGAGGTTTTCGGACCCGCAGATAATCCGCAGGCGCGTGTTGTGTGTGATCACCTCGATCGCCGGCGCATCGAGCGTGCCGCCGGCGGCGTTCACGACCACGGCGTCCATCGGCAGGGCGAGAAAGGCGAGTTTGTCGTCCGGCGCCCAGGTCTTGATGCCCATCGCTTCGATTTCCGTGCGTCGTTCGGCACGGGATTCGAGTGCGAGGATCGTCGTCCCGTGTTCGCGGAGTCGCGTCAGCACGTGCATCCCAATGTTGCCGCAACCGACGAGGCCAACCGTCGCCGTCGCAATCTCGATGCCGAGCCCGCGGAGCATTCCCTTGAGGATTTGATGATTGCCCTCACCGGTCGGAATCGACGTGTCGGCGACGACGCTTCCGGCAAATCGCCCATTGAGATAGGCGAGCGACTGCGTCGTCCCGTCGGACATCAGCCCGTGGCCGAGGTCCTGTCCGGTGGTGAGATGAATACCGGCCTGCTTTTCGATATCCTGAAAGCAGGTGATCGCGAAGTCGAGGAGTGCGAAGTCGTGGGGCTGCCCGACACGTGCATCAGCGGTCGGGGCGAGGACGCATTTTCCGCCGACGATGCGGCTGAAATCGCGCTGGGCGAGCGGTCCACCAACCCGAATGACCCGTGACCAGTGGACCTTTTCTTCCATGCCGATCGCGAGGCCGATGGCCTCGTGATCGGTCGTGAAGCCGGGCGATGCCGTGCGCTCGATCGGAGCGATGCGAAAGCCCCCGAGCGAGAGCTGTCCCGAACCGGGCGCGGCATGCGTTGCGACACCCAGGGTCCAGCCCCGCACTGCGTCGGCGTAGCGGTACACCCAGACGTTCGGGTTGCGCGTGCCTGACAACGCCGGGAGGATTCGGAGGGCGTCTGCGGGCTGTAAGGTTTCTGAGTACATTTTATAAAGGTATCCACCGTAGCGGGTCACTGCGACGGTGGTAACTTTTATGCAGTAGTCGCTCGCCGATAAACGATTCAATTCCCGAACCTCCGCCTGCAATGCGTATTGCTGTCCCGCGCGAACGTACGCCGCGCGAAGCGCGTGTCGCGCTCGTTCCTGAAAGCGTTGCCAAGCTCGTCAAAGCTGGCTCCTCCATCACCATCGAACACGATGCCGGATTGGCGGCGGGCTTTCCCGACGACCAGTACGAAAAAGCCGGTGCGACGATTGCCCTCGATGCGGCGGGCGCCGTCGCGGGTGCCGATCTCGTCTGCAAAGTGCAGCCGCCGACGGCGGCCGAGGCCGCGCAGCTTCCGGCCAATTCCGCACTCGTCTGCTATTGGCAACCCACCGGCGCCGATGACGCATTGCGTGCGCTGCACGCGCACGGCATCACGCTGCTCGCCCTCGAGCGCGTGCCGCGCATCACGCGCGCCCAGTCGATGGACGTGCTGTCATCGCAGGCGACGGTCTCCGGATACAAGGCCGTGCTGATTGGCGCCGGACTGTTGCCGAAGATGCTGCCGATGCTGACGACGGCCGCGGGGACGCTCGCCCCGGCCAAAGTTTTTGTCATCGGCGCGGGTGTCGCCGGACTGCAGGCGATCGCCACGGCACGACGACTGGGCGCTCTGGTGAGCGCCTTCGACGTACGTGCCGCTGCCCAGGAGCAAATCAAATCGCTCGGCGCCACACCGCTCGTGATCGATCTCGGCGAAAGCGCCGAGGGGTCCGGTGGCTATGCGAAGCAGCAGAGCGAGGATCAGGCCAAGCGTACGCAGGATGGGATCGCCGCGCATGTCGCCGGTATCGACCTGATCATCACGACCGCAGCGATTCCCGGAAAGCGCGCTCCGCTCTTGATCACCGACGCGGCGGTGCACGGGATGAAGACCGGCTCGGTGATCATCGATCTCGCGTCGGAGACTGGCGGCAACTGCACGTTTACGCGTCCCGGCGAGACCGTCGTCGAACAGGGTGTGACGATCGTCGGCCCGCTCAACCTACCGAGCCAGGGCGCCTTTCACGCCAGCCAGATGCTGAGCCGCAACATCCTCACCTTCGTCACGCACATCACGAAGGAGGCCGCGCTGAACATCGAAGCGACCGACGAGATCACCGGAGCGATGATCGTCGCGCCGGCAACGACGGTGACTGCGCTCTCGGCTTCTTGACGCAGTACCGGACGACTCCACTCGACCATTTCCCCATCGGGATTCGCATATGACGCAGATATTCCAGCTCTACGTGTTCATTCTTGCCGGCTTCGTCGGCTTCATCATCATTCAGCGCGTGCCGCCGCTGCTGCACACGCCGCTGATGTCGGCGACGAACGCCATCTCGGGTATTTCGCTCGTCGGCGCGATCGTCGCGGCGGGCGGACAGTACGGCAAGGTCTCAACGATCCTCGGCTTCATCGCGGTGGTATGCGCGGCGACAAACGTCGTCGCCGGCTTCCTGATCACTGACCGCATGCTCGCGATGTTCAAGGGGAAGAAAGACGCGGCGAAGGCGGAGGGCGGCAAGTGAACGTGCTCCAGAACGTGCTCCAGAACGTGCTTCCGTTGTTGCAAGAGGCCGTCGAGGGCTCCGCGTCGCTCGACTCCCGTGAACTGGTTATTCAGGGTGCGTATCTCGTCGCCTCGATTCTCTTCATCCTCGGCCTGCGCTCGCTGACGCGCCCGAACGACGCACGGCTCGGCATGCAACAGGCCGCCGCCGGCATGCTGTTCGCGGTCATCGGCACAATGCTCAACGCGCATATCCTGACATATTCGTGGATCATGACCGGCCTCGTCGTCGGCGCGATGATCGGTTATCCGATGGCGATGCGTATCCCGATGACGGCGATGCCGCAGTTCATCGCGTTCTCGCACGCGTTCGGCGCAATGGCGGCGACGCTCGTCGGCGTGGTGGAATATCGCCACGCCTTCACGGCCAACGAGAGCGGTGCGATGCCCGGCCTCTCGCACGGCGTGGCGGCGGCGCTCGGCTTCGAAGTGCTCTTCGGCGCGCTCACCGTGACCGGTTCGCTGATGGCGTTTGGCAAGTTGCAGGAGCTGATCACCGGCCGGCCGATCACCTTTAAGGGACAGAACGCCGTCAACCTCGGACTGATGGCCATCGCGGTTGGCGCGTTCGGCATGCTGATCTACAATCCGGCGAACGCCGGCGCGTTCTACCTGATGGTAGGGCTCGCGTTCTTCCTCGGCATTTCGATGGTGCTGCCGATCGGCGGCGGCGACATGCCGGTGGTCGTCTCGCTGCTCAATTCGTACGCCGGCCTCGCGGCCAGCGCGACCGGCTTCGCGATTGGTAACAATGTGCTAATTATTGCCGGCGCGCTCGAAGGGGCCGGTGGTTTCATTCTGTCGCTTCTCATGTCGAAGGCGATGAACCGGTCGTTCGCGAATGTGATCTTCGGCGCGTTCGGGTCGGCGCCAACGTCGAACGGCGCGAAGGGCGCGGAAATGCGTGAAGCAAAGACGATCACGACCGAAGACGCCGCGGTGCAGCTCGCGTACGCCGGCTCGGTGGTGATCATTCCCGGCTACGGTATGGCTGTCGCGCAGGCGCAGCACACCTGCCGCGAGCTGATGGAGCTGATTCAGAAGAAGGGCGGCGACGTGAAGTACGCTATTCACCCCGTCGCCGGCCGCATGCCGGGACACTTGAACGTCGTGCTCTCGGAAGCCGGCATCGACTACGGCGCGTTGCTCACCGACGTCGACGACGCCAACCGTGTACTGCTGACGGCCGACGTCGCGATCGTTATCGGCGCCAACGACATCGTCAACCCGGACGCCGAAGAGGACAAGGGTTCCCCGCTCTACGGCATGCCAATCTTCCGTCCCTGGACGGCGAAGACGGTGTTCGTCATCAAGCGCGGCAAGGGGACCGGATTCTCTGGCGTCGAAAACCCGCTCTTCTTCCGCGACAACACGCTGATGCTGTACGGCGACGCGAAGAGCGTGCTCGGCGCCTTGATCAAGGAGATCAAGGCGCTCGACGAGGGGCACTAGCGCCTCGCCGCGATCGTCGCGAGGCTACTCGTAGGCGCGGGTACGCCAACGTTTCGGGCGAACGAGCGTCGAGAGGAGAATCCGGACAAACGCCAACGGATCGGCAAGCGGGCTCAGCCAAAAGCTGGGCCCGTGTTGCGTATAGGATCCGCGGATGCCGAGCAGCAGCAGAAGGCGTATCGCCGTGAGCGCACCAGTGCTGGAGAGCAGCGTCGTGCGCGCCCAGCTCGGCGCGACGCGATCACCGAGGGCGATGAGCGTCGCGAAGACGAAGAGCGGCGTTCCTTGCGCGACGAGCAGAAAGGCAACGTCGAACCACTGTTTGAGCGGCGTCGTCGCGTTCTTGAGATCGAGCGACCGTCCCCATTCGCGCCACATTTCGCCGACGCCGCTGTAGCTCCGAACCGTGTAGAGCCGCGAGCCATCGAGAAACCCCACCGGCACGCCGCGCTGCGCCAGCCGGCGCGCCAGCGAAACATCTTCGGCGAACGATGACTTCACCGGCTCGTAGCCACCGTGATCGAGCACTACCATCCGCTTCACAAGGAAGCACTGCCCATTCGCCATCACACGATCGGGATGCACGCGCGGATCGCCGGCCGCACCGAAGCGGTAGACGAGCGTGACGAGGAGCGCCGGCTGCACGAAGCGTTCGGCGGCGGTCTGACCACCGAAGCACGGTGCAAACGAGACGACATCGAATTTCTCGCGCTCGGCGGCTGCGACCACCGCGTCGGCAAGCCCGGGGCGCGGCGCGGTATCGGCGTCGAGACCGAGGACCCATTTTGACTTCGCCTGCTCAATGCCATACTGAAGCGCCCACGCTTTGCCGATCCAGTCGGTGGGAAGCGGCGGATCGGTGAGCAGCTTCACGCGCGGATCGCGAGCGGCCGCTGCCTCGACGATCGCCCGCGTGTCGTCGGTGGAACGCGAATCGACAATGAGGATCTCGCCGACGATCGGCCCTTGGGCTATCACGCCCTCGAGGAGCGGCGCGATGCGATGCGCTTCATTGAGTGTTGCGATGACGATCGTGACCGACCCGTCGCCGCACGACGAGACGATCGGCGCCTCGGGGGATCGACGAGTGCGACCTCCCGCGAGGCGTTGCATCAGCAGCAGGAGCGCCGCGGCATAGAGGAGAGCAATGGAGGCAATCACGCGGTTCGACTAGTCGGAGAGCGGCAGCGTCTGATCGATAATGAATGCTTGACGGAACGCGTCTTCCTGCAATCGTTCGTAGCGGCCGGACGACCCGCCATGCCCCGCCCCCATGTGCATCTTGAGCAAGAGCGTGTTGCCGCTCGGGTTGAGAGCCCGAAGGCGTGCGACCCACTTCGTCGGCTCCCAATACGCAACGCGGGAATCGTTCACGCCGCTCGTTACGAGCATCCGGGGATACGGCTGCGCCGCGACATTGTCATACGGCGAATACTGCCGCAGATACGCGTACTCCGCAGGAATCTGCGGATTGCCCCACTGCTCCCATTCCTGCGCCGTGAGCGGGATCGACTCATCGAGCATCGTGTTGATCACATCGACGAACGGCACGTCGGCGACGATGACGTGAAAGAGATCGGGGCGCATGTTGGCAATCGCGCCCATCAGCAGGCCGCCGGCGCTTCCACCATTCGCCGCGAGGCGATCGCGCGAGCTGTAGCCGGCCTCGACCAGATGATCGGCGACGTCGATGAAATCGTGAAACGTGTTGAGCTTGCGCATCATCTTGCCGTCGTCGTACCACGGGCGCCCCATCTCCTGTCCGCCCCGCACGTGCGCAATGGCATACACGAAGCCGCGATCGATCAGCGAGTAGCGAATCGAGCTGAACGTCGGCTCCATCGTATATCCGTAGGAACCGTAGGCATAGAGGAGGAGGGGACGCTTGCCATCGCGCGTGAATGGCAGCTTGTAGACGAGTGACACAGGGATCGCCGTGCCGTCGCGCGCCGTCGCGATCACGCGCTCGATGCGATACTGCGACGGATCGTAGCCGCCGAGTACGGCGTCGCGTTTGCGCAGCGTTCGCGTGCGGTTCACGAGATCGTAGTCGAACACGCTATTGGGCGTGACGAGCGATGAGTACGAGAAACGGAGCGTGTCGGTCGCGAAGTCGGGATTCGAACCGACGAAGACGCCATACGCGGCTTCATCGAAGCCGATGTCGTGCGTCTCCGCGGTATCGAGAGCCGTGACGCAGAGCCGCCGGAGGCCGCCCTCGCGCTCTTCGACGACGACCCAGCGGGCGAAGACGTCGATGTTTTCCACGAAGACCGACTCCCGATGCTCGATCCATTCGCTCCATTCGGCAGGGCTCGCGACGGGGGCGCGCAT
Organism: Gemmatimonadota bacterium; assembly: GCA_043757365.1. Classification (GTDB taxonomy): domain Bacteria; phylum Gemmatimonadota; class Gemmatimonadetes; order Gemmatimonadales; family Gemmatimonadaceae; genus Fen-1231. The sequence continues at coordinate 21,854 of JAYVPN010000013.1, forward strand.
CACTTTGAAGTTCCGTGCGCCGTCGCGATTCGTGAGCACGTACAGCCAGTCGCCGCCGTGCTCGACTGCGTATTCGACGTCCGGGACACGCGGCGCAACGAGCACCGGTGCGCTGTTCGGGGCGTGCGCGTCGATCAGCAAACTCTCGGAACTCGTGAAACTTCCGCTGCTGATCACGACATAGGCGCCGCTCCTCAAGCGATCGACGCCCACATTGAAGAGCGAGTCGGGATCGTGATACACGGATTGATCGGCGCTGCGCTCGGTGCCGAGCGTGTGGCGCCAGACGCGATCGCTTCGTTTCGCGTCGTCGGTGGTGAGATAGAAGATCGTCCGGCTGTCACTCGCCCAGGCGAGGCCGAAGCCAAGCGGCGAGGCCGTATCGGGTAGCACGACACCCGAGCCGAGATCGCGGATCTCGAGGACGAAGTCTTCGTATCCGCTCGTATCGACGAGCAGCGCGAGCAGCCGATGATCCGGGCTCACGGCGAATGCCCCGAGCGTGTAGAACTCGTGCCCTGCAGCGGCGGCGTTCTGATCGAAGTAGATCTGTTCCGGCGCGTCGGGCGCACCATGACGGCGGCAGTAGATCGGGTACGCTTTGCCCTTCTCCGTGCGCGAGTAGTAGTACCAGTCGTCGCGCGCGATCGGCACCTGGCTGTCGTCTTCCTGAATCCGCGACAGCATTTCGTCGTAGAGCGACTTCTGCAGCGATTCCGTATGCACCATCGCGGCGGAGGTAAACGAATTCTCGGCATCGAGGTATTCGGTCACGGCCGGATCGCTGCGGTCGCGCATCCACGCGTAATCGTCGGTGCGAGTTTCGCCGTGCAGTTGCGTGGTGACTGGGCGCTTGGGAGCAATTGGAGCGGTATCGGTCATTCGTGAAAGGTAGCGGCGCCGACAGCCGACGGTTGACCACGAGCCGTGAACGGGCGACCCTTCAGCACATCCGGACTGCCTCCTCAACCAGACGTGAACCATGTCCAGCTCCCCCGGCTCGAAGATGCTCTCCGCCTGGCGCTCGTTCTCGAAGCTGCCGGCCGGCTCGTGGCTGTTCACGCAGATGATCAAGCGGATGGTTCCGTACACCGGATCGGTCGATCCCCGCGTTGAAGTGCTCGAGCCGGGATTCGCGCGCATTTCGATTACGCAAAAGCGAAAACTAGAGCAGCATCTCGGGTCAATTCACGCGATCGCGCTGATGAACGTCGCGGAATTCGCGAGCGGCGCCGCGATGATGACGGCGCTCCCGCCGGGCTATCGTGGCATCGTGACGAAGATCTCGATCGAATATTTCAAGAAGGCGCGCGGCACCGTCACCGCGGAGAGCCGCCCGCAGCTGCCGGATCTCTCGGTCGAGGGTGAGTACGATTTCATCTCGGAGATCAAAGACGAGACGGGCGACGTCGTCGCGCGAGCGACCGTGCGATGGAAACTCGGTCCCGACGCGAAACGCGCCGCGGTACCAGCGGCCGAAGCGGCCGGCGCGGCGCGATGAGCTTGCATCCGACGACGGCATTCACGACGCACGCCGGAATCGAAGTACCACTGATCTGCGGCCCGATGTATCCGTGCAGCAATCCGGAATTGATCGCCGCGGTGAGCGAGGCCGGCGGACTCGGCGTGATTCAGCCGATATCGCTGACGTACGTCTACGGCTACGACTATCGCGCGGGCATCCGGCAGATCCGGAAACTCACGAGCAAGCCGATCGGGTTCAATGCGTTGATCGAGCAATCGTCGAAGCTCTATCACCAGCGGATGATCCAGTGGGTGGACATCGCGCTCGAGGAAGGGGTTCGATTTTTCATCACCTCACTCGGCAATCCCAAGTGGGTCGTGGAACGGGTGCACGCGGCCGGTGGCATCGTCTATCACGACGTTACGGAAGCGAAATGGGCGCAGAAGGCGATTGACGGCGGCGTCGACGGATTGATTGCCGTGAACAATCGTGCCGGTGGACATACCGGACGGAAATCGCCGCGTCAGTTGTACGATGAACTCGCGCCGTTCGGCGTCCCACTCGTTTCAGCGGGCGGTGTTGGTAATGCGCAGGAGTTCGTCGAGCACTTGGCACTCGGCTACGCCGGCGTGCAACTCGGCACGCGGTTCATCGCGACGCCGGAATGCCAAACGAGCCTAGCGTACAAGGAGGCGATCGTCGCGTCGACGGAAGCGGACATTACACTCACGGAACGTCTCACCGGCGTCCCAGTATCGGTGATCGCCAACGACTACATTCGCCGACTCGGCGTGAAGGTCGGGCCGTTCGCCCGGTGGATGCTCAAGGGGCGAAAAACAAAGCATTGGATGCGCACTTGGTTCGGGCTGAGCTCGGTGTGGAAGCTCAAGTCAGGGATGAACAAGAGCAGCGGCGAGGGGGAGTACTGGCAGGCGGGTAAGAGTGTGGCCGGGATTCACGAGATCAAGCCGGCGGGCGAGATCGTGCGGGAGTTTGCGGAGGCATGGCGGGATTAGAACCACAGCGACGGTCCCGACGCCGTCGATGTCGCTTACGGCGTCCCGGCCTTGGTACTCACCCGGAGCAGATCGATGACAAAAACGAGCGTCGCGTCGGGCGGCACCTTCCCGTTGCCCGCGGCGCCGTAGCCGAGCGACGGCGGTACGATGAGCTGGCGACGCGAGCCGACCCGCATTCCGATGAGTCCCTCTTCCCAGCCGGTGATCGTCCGCCGCTGACCGAGCTTGAACTCCAGCGGCTGATCAGGCTCCTGATTCTTGTCGAAGCTGTTGCCGTTCGGGAGATAGCCCGTGTAGTGCAACGCCACGGTGTTCCCGACCTTTACCAGATCGCCGTCGCCCGGCGTGAGGTCCCGATACATCAGGCCGGACGATGTCCTGGTCATCGCGCCGACGTCGACGCGCAGTTCGGGAGCGTACGTGCTGGCGATCGGCACGACCTTCGGCGCCGGCGGCGTGGCGGGGCGTGCCGCGCCGGCGGGGGCGGAGCCACCGCACGCGGCGGCTGCGAGGGCCAGAACTGCGGCAACGACCAAAAGAGCACGCGACATGATGCCTCACGAGGATGTGCGTCCCACCGCACATTGGCGGGGCGACTGCAAGCGCAAAATACTCGGAATACGTAGTACCCGCATGCCCAAGACTCAATCTCCCGTCGCCGTGAAGTCGTCGGACCGCCCATTCCTCCCCCTGCTGTTGCTGCTGTTCGTCGGCAGCGGGCTCTGCGCGCTCATCTACGAGATGGTCTGGTTTCAGCTCCTCGAGCTGGTGATCGGTTCGTCGGCTGTCTCGCTGGGCGTACTCCTCGCGACCTTCATGGGCGGGATGTGCATCGGCAGTCTCTTCCTGCCGCGGTTCGTTTCCTCGAGGATTCATCCGCTCCGCGTCTATGCGGCGCTCGAGCTGGGGATCGCCGTCATCGCGTTGCTGGTGCTCGTCGCGGTGCCGCTGGTCGGCCATCTGTACGCGCCATTCGTCGGTCATGGCGCGGGCAGCGTAATAATGCGCGCCGTGGTCGCCGGCATCTGTCTCCTGCCGCCGACGATTCTGATGGGCGCCACCCTTCCGGCCGTCGCCCGTTGGATCGAGTCGTCGCCCGACGGCGTGCGCTGGCTCGGCTTCTTCTACGGCGGCAACACCGCCGGGGCGGTGATCGGCGCGGGGCTCGCCGGTTTCTACTTACTGCGCGAATTCGACATGGTGACCGCCACGTTCGTCGCGGTGGCGGTACAGATCGCCGTCGCGTGGGGCGCGTACGGCCTCTCGACCCGTACAGAGGGTGGCGAGAGCGCGGACGCGGTCGCGCAGCGCGAAGCCGATGCCGCCGAGGCCGTGCCGAACGCGTGGGTCGTTTATACGGCGATCGGCTTGTCCGGACTCTGCGCACTTGGCGCCGAGGTCGTGTGGACGCGACTGCTCTCGCTGTTGCTCGGTGCCTCGACCTACACCTTCTCGATCATACTCGCCGTTTTCCTGCTCGGCCTTGGGATCGGCAGCGCCGCCGGTTCGCTGATCGCGCGATCGGCGCGCAACGCACGTCTGGCGATGGGGTGGGCGCAGGCGTTGCAGATTGCCACCGTCTGCTGGGCGGCGTGGATGATCGCCGGCGTGCTGCCGTACTGGCCGATTAATCCATCGCTCGCGCCGAGCCCGTGGTTCACGTTGCACCTCGACATCACCCGATGCCTCTGGGTCGTACTGCCCGGCGCCGTGTTGTGGGGCGCGAGCTTTCCGCTCGCCCTCGCGGCCGTTGCGCGCCGCGGCGCCGATAGCGGGACACTCGTCGGCGGCGTGTACGCGGCGAACACGATCGGTGCGATCATCGGCGCCCTGTTGTTCAGCATCGTACTGATACCGGGGATCGGTACGCAGCGCGCCTCGCAGGTCCTCATTGGATTAACGGCGATCTCGGCGGTGCTGCTCTTTGCGTCGTTGCTCGGCACGAAGCGTCGCGCCGCGACGGCTTCGCTCGTGACGACCGCGCTTCTCGCCGCCGTGCTACTGCCGCGCGTTCAGGAAGTGCCGGCTCTGCTGATTGCCTACGGCCGGTTCATGGTGACCTGGATCGGCCAGCTCGAGGTGTTGTACGTGGGCGAGGGAATGAACTCGTCCATCGCCGTGGCCAAGTTGAAGAGCAGCGGGGCGACGCAATTCCACGTCGCCGGTAAAGTCGAAGCGTCGAGTCTCGCGCAGGACATGCGGCTTCAGCGGATGCTCGGCCATCTGCCGGCGCTCGTGCATCCCAAACCGCAGTCGGTGCTGATCGTCGGCTTCGGCGCCGGCGTGACGGCCGGATCGTTCGTTCCGTACCCCGAGATGCGGCGGATCGTGATCTGCGAGATCGAGCCGCTCATTCCACAGGTCGTTTCGACGTATTTCAAACGTGAGAACAACAACGTCGTCAACGATCGCCGAACGGAGCTCGTCTTCGACGATGCCCGCAGTTTCATCCTCACGACCGACGAGAAGTTCGACATCATCACGTCGGACCCGATCCATCCGTGGGTCAAAGGCGCGGCCGCGTTGTACACGAAGGAGTACTTCGAAGCGGTGAAGGCGCATCTCAATCCGGGTGGCGTCGTCACGCAGTGGGTACCGCTCTACGAGAGTAACTCGGCGGCCGTGAAGAGTGAGATCGCGACCTTTCTTGAGGTATTTCCGAACGGCACCGTGTGGGCCAACAATATCGAGGGAAAGGGCTACGATGTCGTACTGCTCGGTCAGAACGATCCGCTGCGAATCGACGTTGCGTCACTAGCCAATCGATTCGCGAAGCCCGATTATGAGGCGGTCGCAGCCTCGCTCGTCGAGGTCGGTTTCCAGTCACCGCTCGAGCTCTTCTCAACCTACACGTCACAGAAGGGCGACATGCTGCCGTGGCTCAGGGACGCGCAGATCAATCGCGACCGGAACCTGCGACTGCAGTATCTCGCTGGCACCGGGCTTAATACGTACGAGGGCGGCAGGATCTACGAGGAGATTGCGCGGGGCCGGACGTTTCCCGAGTCGTTGTTCGTTGCGGACGCGGCGTGGAAGGACCTCCTCCGCGTCCGGCTCGGAGCCCGATAGATTTTTTCAGTGGTTGACAGTTCACATCCGGTACGGGGAGACCATGTCTTCGGACGTAATCGACTACAAGCTCATCGGCGATGACCTGCAAGGAGTGATCGTGACGCTCGATCCGGGCGAAGCGGTCTTTGCCGAGGCCGGCGCGATGATGTACATGCAGGACGGCATTCAACTCGAGACGACGCTTGATCCCAACGCACAGGGTGGCGGGCTGTTCGGCAAGCTGCTTGGCGCCGGCAAGCGGATGCTCGCGGGCGAATCGTTTTTCATCACGCTGTTTGGCAACACGTCGAACGTTCGCCGCGACGTCGCCTTCTCGGCGCCGGTTCCGGGGAAGATTTTCGTCTGTGATCTGAAGCAGTGGGGCGGCGAAGTGATCGCGCAGAAGGACGGTTTCCTGTGTGCGGCGCGCGGCACGAACATGGACATCGCGTTCACGAAGAAAATCGGTGCCGGCTTCTTCGGCGGCGAGGGCTTCATTCTGCAGCGATTCACCGGCGACGGCCTCGTCTTTCTGCATGCCTGCGGCGCGCTCGTGCAGATGGAGCTGAAGGCGGGCGAGACGCTCCGCGTTGACACCGGCTGCCTCGTCGCCCTGCAGCCGTCGGTGGACTACGATATTCAAATGGTCAAGGGCATAAAGACCGCGCTCTTCGGCGGTGAAGGCCTCTTTTATGTACAGCTTACCGGACCAGGCCGCGTCATTCTTCAGACGCTTCCCTTCTCACGACTCGCCGATCGCATCATCGCCTCATCGCCACTCGCGCGCGGCCGTCGCCGTGAAGAAGGCGGCGCACTCGGCGCGCTCGGTTCACTCATCAACGGGAAACAGTAATTGCGACGCTCCTCCCCCCTGACCGCGCTGCTCGCGGCGATCGTGCTCGCCGTCACGCTCTATCTCGGTGCGAAGCCCCTCGGTTCCGCGCCGGCGCTCGGTGCGTTTCTCGATCCGATTCACGGCGTGTGGGCGGTGGCGACGCGCGCCAACCTGCCCGCGTCCGACGCACGCCACATTGCCGCGCTCGGATCGACCGTCGAGGTGAAATACGACGATCGCGGCGTGCCGCACATTTTCGCGACGAACACGAGCGACGCGTACCGCGCGCTCGGCTACGTCCACGCGCGCGATCGGCTGTTCGAGATGGAGATGCAAACGCGCGCCGTCGCCGGGACGCTCTCGGAGCTCGCGGGGCCCCGCACGCTGCCGCTCGACCGCGAGGCGCGCGCGCAGGCACTCGCGTGGGGAGCAACGAAAACGTTTGCGAGTATCGATCCGGCGTCGCGGGCCGCGGTCGCGATCCGCGCGTACGCCGACGGTGTGAACGCCTACATCGATCAGATGACGCCGGCCGATCTGCCGCTCGAGTTTCGCCTGCTCGGCGTGAAGCCGATGCGCTGGGAGCCCGTGTACACCGCATATCTGCAGGCGCGAATGGGGCTCACGCTGGCGTACTCCGATGGCGAACTTCGCCGCGCCGAAGCCGAGGCGCTCGTCGGCAGAGCCGCCGTTAATGCGCTGTTCCCGGCCGACGCGCCGATTCAGGAGCCGATTCAGCCGAACGGCCAGAAGGCGCCGCGATTCGACTGGAAGAAGATTCCGGCACCGGTGCGCGCCGACGAAGCAAAGCTCGCGCTGGCCCGCGATCTCAAGGCCGTGAGTTCTGCCGTCGCCGCGAGCAACCGCTACGGCGGTGAGATGGTGGTGGGAAGCAACAACTGGGCGGTATCGCCGCAACGCACGGCCGCCGGCCACGCGTTGCTCTCGGGCGATCCGCACCTCTCGCTCTCAATGCCGTCGGTCTGGTATGAAGTGCATCTCTCGGTGCCGGACACCGTCGATGTATACGGAGTGAGCTTTGTGGGCTCACCCACCGTCCCGATCGGCTTCAATCGTGATGTTGCCTGGTCGGCGACGAATACGGGCGCCGATGTTGCCGACTATTACATCGAGCAGGTCGACGACGTCGCGCATCCCACGACGTACAAACTCGACGGAGAATGGAAGCCGCTCGTGACGCGCATCGAAACGGTGCACGGCAAGCACGGCGAGATACTCGCCACCGACACCATCTACCACACGCATCGCGGTCCGATGCTGCACGCGGGGGCGCAGTGGGTTTCGCGTCGCTGGCTCGTCGTGGAATCGCCGCTTACGGGGGCGGCCAACGCATTCTCGAACGCGAACCGCGCCAAGAGCTCGGCCGAGCTGCTTGCGGGCTTTGCCGAATACCTGGTGCCGGCACAGAATATCATCACGGCCGATCGCGGCGGACACATCGCCATCCGCTCGTTCGGACACTATCCGATCCGTCCCGCGAGCGCGCCGCGCGGCGACGTGCTCGTCGATGGCACGAGCAGCGCGAACGACTGGAAGGGATTCCGGCCGGTCAGCGAGTATCCGCAGGCGATGGATCCAGCGCAGGGCTATCTCGCGTCGGCCAACCAGCAGCCCAAAGATCCGAAGGTTGATCCGATGTACTTCGGTTGGGACTGGGCAACACCGTGGCGCGCGATGCGCATCAATCATCTCCTGCGCGACGACGCCGCCGTGACGCCCGACGCGATGCGCCGCTATCAAACGGATCCGGGGAGCGAGCAGGTTCCGCTCTTTCAGAAAGCGTTTTCCGAGGCGGTCGCGAGCGCTCCCGTTCGCATGCGCGATTCGGCGCTCGTCCGCGGCGCTCGACTGCTCGCCGAGTTCGACGGTCGTTACACGCGCGAGAATGAACGCGGCGTTCTCTACGATGCCACGGTCGACGAACTGGCGCGTCGCACGTGGGACGAGCTACAGACGCCAGCCGACAAATCGATGCCGCGTCGCCGCCTCGTGACGCCGAACTCGATGATACTCGCCGAGCTGCTCCAAGACCCGGCGAATCCGTGGTGGGACGACCGTTCGACCGTCGATGTCGTCGAATCGCGCGACGACATCATTCGTGCGTCTATCGCCGCCGCGTACACGAGTGTGATCAAGCGGTACGGCGAGCCCGGCGCGGCGTGGAAGTGGACGAACGTTCGCCACTCCAACATCAATCACCTCCTGCGCCTTCCGGCGCTCTCGCGCCTCGACGTGCCGGTGCAGTCGGCGCCGACCACGCTCAGCCCGTCGAGCGGAGATGGCACCCACGGCGCGAGCTGGCGCATGGTCGTCGAATTAGGTGACGAAGTGCGCGCGTGGGGCATCTATCCCGGCGGGCAGTCGGGCAATCCGTCGAGCCGTCGCTACGACGACCGCCTGAAAAAATGGTCCGCCGGCGAGCTCGACACGTTGCGATTCCCGCGCCGAGCGTCCGATCTCAGCGGCGCGACACTCGGCGCCTCGCTAACCCTTTCGCCGGAGAAGAAGTGATGTTCGGCATTCGACTGCTTCTAGTGACCGCGGCGATGGCCGCGGCGACGATCGCGTTCGGCTGGTGGGGAATCCCCGTGGTCGGGGCGATCTACGGCGTGCTCGCCCGTGAGCAGCGCTCGAGCGCGCTGTTGTCGGGCATTGCCGGGCTGCTGAGCTGGGGCGCGCTGTTGCTCTGGGTGTCGACGCAGGGACCGGTCGGCACGCTCGTCGGGACGCTCGGGCGCGTGCTGTCCATCAAGCCGGTCGGTGTCTATGCGCTGACGCTCTGCTTCCCCGGTCTGTTGGCACTCACGTCAGCGATGGTAAGTCGAGCATCGAGCCGCGCACTTTTTCCAGCAGCACAATAAGCTGTTTGCGCTCGGCCGGCGTGAGTCCCGCACCGCCGACCTGATCGGCCTCGACGATGCGTGGATCGATTCGTTTGATGAGGGCGAGTCCCTTCGACGTGATGAAGCAGATGACCTGACGCCGATCCGGCGTCGTCCGCTCGCGTAGCACGAGCCCCGCGGATTCGAGCTTGTCGAGTAGCCGCGTGATGCCCGGCGCCTCCTCGATCAACCGATCGCGCACGGCGAGCGTCGGGAGCCCCGTCTCTCCGGCGCCGCGCAGAATCCGGAGCACATTGTACTGCGCCGGCGTAATGTCGAAACGCTCGACGACCGCCGTGAACTCGCGGCGAACCAGCGTCGCGGTGCGCATGATCGAGAGCGTCGCTTCCTCGGACGCGCTGCGGAACCGGCGGGTCTGCTTGATTTCGTCGCGCAGGGACGAGCGTTTCGACATGGGCGGCGGGAGTGAGTCGTTAGTTGAGTTTGCAACTATTGCAAATGTAACTATTCCCCGGCGTCACGGCGAACCGCTCGGCGCGCGATGTCTCAATTCGGTTCGGCCGCCGGCGCCCACTGCTCGACGGCCGCGCGCAGCCGCGCCGGATCGAGCGGCTTGCTGAGATAGTCGTCCATGCCCGCGTCAATGCATCGCTCGCGGTCACCCTGCATGGCGTTGGCCGTGAGGGCGATGATCGGAGTGTGCGGTCCATCGATCTCACGGAGCCGAATCGCCGCCGTCGCGGCGTAGCCGTCGAGGAGCGGCATCTGACAATCCATCAGAATCACATCGTACACCGTCTCGGCGGACTTCGCGATGGCATCTTCGCCGTTCGCCGCCACGTCCACATCGCAGCCGAACTTCTCGAGCATTTTCGTCGCGACGACCTGGTTGACCGGATTATCCTCGGCCACGAGGACGCGGCGGCGCGTGGCGCCGGATCGGGCAAAGCGACGTTCCCCGCTCACGAATGCTGGTCCTTCGGCCTGCGCGGATGTGGTTGCGGTTTGCGACGCGTCACCGCCGGCCGACTTCGGCCCGCTCGGTCCTTCGGTCAATGCGCCGTTGCCGCCCGTGCGAATGGTCGCCCGCATCGCCGAGCGCAGCAAGGCGGCATGTGGCGGTTTGCTGATCGAGGCGGACACCTTGAGCGCGGTGAGCTCGGCGCTGTCGGTGCGCGTTGAGGCGCCGCCGAGGACCACTACCGGCGTCGCCGCGATCGCCGAATCCTGACGAATGGCGCGGACGAGCGAGAGCCCCTCCATCTCCGGCATCGACGCGTCAAGCAGCGCCACGTCGTACGCGCGCCCCGCCGCGGCCGCACGGTGGAGCGCGTCGATTGCATCACTACCGTTGGCGACGGCGTCGGCCGCGTAGTCCCACTCCTCGCACCGAGCCAGCAGGACACGCCGGCTCTGGTCCGAATCATCAACGACGAGCACGCGGCGCAGCTCTTTCTCGCGCGCCAGCGTCGCCGCGCCACGCGACGCTGGCACTCCGAGTCGCACCGTCACCCAGAACGTCGAGCCCGTTCCTTCGGCGCTTTCGAAGCCCGCCGTGCCGCCCATCAATTCCGCGAGACGCTTAGTGATCGCGAGCCCGAGACCCGTGCCGCCGTACTCGCGGGTCGTTGACGCATCGCCCTGACTGAATTCCTGGAAGACGCGTCCCTGCTTGTCGGCGGCGATGCCGATTCCGCTGTCGTGAACACTGAACCGGACGATCGCGTAATCCGCGCCGCGCTCGGCGCACGAGAGATGGACGAGTACGTGGCCCTTCGACGTAAACTTCACCGCGTTGCCGACCAAATTCAAAAGGATCTGCCGAATGCGCGAGGCATCGCCAATCACCTGACGCGGCACGTCGGGGACGTAGTCGAAGACGAGCTCGAGATGTTTCTCGTCCGCCTTCACGGCGAGCAGGTCGAGCGCGCCCTCGCACGCCGGGAGCAGATCGAACGGCAGCGGTTCGACTGTCAGCTTCCCGGCTTCGATTTTCGAAAAATCGAGAATGTCGTTGATAATGCCGAGCAGCGCATCGGCCGATCGGCGCACCGCTTCGGCGTACCGCCGTTGCTCGGCTTCGAGCGGCGAGTCGAGCAGCAGACTGCTCATGCCGATGATGCCGTTCATCGGCGTGCGAATCTCGTGGCTCATCGTCGCGAGGAACGTGCTCTTGGCGCGCGCCGCCGCCTCGGCGGTGTCGCGGGCGCTGATGAGCGCGTGCTCGACGCGCTTGATATCGGAAAGATCGTGCCACACGACCAGCATCACCGACTTTCCCTTGACGCGCACCGGGGTCAGCGACACCTCGACGGGAAAGAGTTCGCCGTCGGCGCGGCGATGCGTCCACTCAAAGCGGTGATGCCGATGCTGCAGGGCGATGGTCGCCATCTCGGTCCAGCGCACGTCCGACCGGAGGCCATCATCCTGGAACTGCGGTGACAGTTCGACCGAGGTTCGGCCGATCAACTCGCCACGATTGCGGAAGCGGAGGAGATCCACCGCCGCGTTGTTGCAGTCGAAGATGCCGTCCTCGTCGAGCAGCAGATGGGCGTCGGACGATTGTTCGAAAATAATCTTGAATCGCTCTTCGGCGGCGCGCCGGTCGGAGACGTCGCGCAAAATACCGGTGTACAGAAACTGATTGCCGTTGCGCACGGTGCTGATCGACATGTCGAGCGACAGCTCGCGGCCGTCTTTCGTTGCGCCGAGAACGACCGACGATTGTCCCGAACTTCCGGAGCGCGAACGCGCCAAGAAATCAGCCAGCACGCTCTCCGGGGCCGATCGGTACGGTTCGCCCATCAGTTTGCGCACGCCGCCACCGACGACTTCGGCTGCCGTCCAGCCAAAGATCCGTTCGGCGGCGGGATTCATCGAACGCAGGACGCCGTCACCGTCGATGGTGACGATTGCGTCGACCGCCTGCTCCAGCACGCCGCGCGCCGTTTCCTCGCTCGCCATCAGCTGCGTCGTCCGCTCCGCAACGCGCTGCTCGAGCCGCGCGTAGGCGCCGAGGATCTTGCCGCGGCTCCATTGTAGGGCGACCGCGAGCCCGACGAGGAGCAGCGCGATGATGAGATAATTGAGCAGGTCGAACCACTCGAGCGCCGCCCAGTCGCGGAGGAGGCTCGCGTTCACGTCTTCGGCGAGGTAGCGACCGTCGGACTCCGCTTCGGGGATCAGTGCCTCGACCGCCCGAACATCGATTGCCGTAAGATTCGACGCCACGAGTTTCGTCGCGGCAGCACGCAATTTCGTCAGATCGTCTCGCAACTTGAGGACGCGCTCCCGCAGTGCGTCGTCCCGTGGCGACAGCGTACTTTCGCTTTCCGGCGCCGCGATCAGTACGCCGATGCTCTCCGCGGCGCGGTCGAGCGGATCGACGAGATCCCGCGTCACGTGCACGGTGCGCTCGCCGTCTTTGAGGCGCTGCAACGCGAGCTGCGTTCGCACGACGGTGTGACGGAAATCGTCGGCGACCGGGAGCAGGCGTGCGGCCCGCTGGAACGCCGACGACCGCTGGCGCTGCGATACGCTAATCATCACCGCCGAGATGACGGCGGTGGCGATCAGGCCAAAGGCGAGACGGTCGAGAAAGCTCGAGAGGCGAGGTTGCACGCCATAAGCATCCACGGCGGAGGGCGCCTTCTCAAGGGGCGCCCTCCGGAAACTTGGATTTAGAATGAAAAGCGGGTCGAGACGAGCACGTTCCGGCTCGCGATCGGGTAGAAATAGCGAGCCGTGCCGTCGGTATAGCCGCCGGCGTACGCGTTCGCGTCGAAGAGATTGAAGAGTTGAAGTCGCAGTTCGGTGCGCCCCGCCTTCCACGCGACGGTTCCGTCGAACATCCAGAACGCCGGCGTCACGAGCTGCACGTTTCCGTCGTTCGCCAGATGCGCGCGATCGACGAACCGCCCGTTGCCGATCACCGAGAGATGCGGGGTAACGCGCCACTCGACGCTCTCGTTCGCGATGACCGGGGGCGTCTGCAGCGGCTCGATGTCGCGATACGTGATGTTCGCGGCGTCATCGCGATAGGCGGCGATACGGCTCGACATCAGCGTGAGATTGGCCGTCGCGGTGACGGCGCTGACCGGCGTCCACGCACCGTCGAACTCGACACCGCGCCGGTAGCTCCGGCCGACATTCTTACGCAGCGGGCTACCGGTGAGACTCAGCGCGCCGATGGCGGCGATCTCATCACGGAACTCCATCGCGAAGGCATTGGCCGTGAGGCGGAAATCGCCCTTCGTCCACGTCGCGCCGGCTTCGAAATCATCGGCCTGCTCGGGCTTCACGCGCGTGAGCGGAAGGAGTGACGCGGCGTTGTCCTTGTTGAGGTCGTCGGCGCCGGCAAACATGTCGCCGCGCGACGGTTCGCGGCTCGTCCGGCCGTACGACACGAAGACAACCAGCGGCGAGGCCGCCTTCCAGGTGACGCCGACTTTGGGATTCACGAACGTCCAGTCGGTCGAGACACCGGCGATGCCCGCGTCCTTCGACGGCGCATATCGAAACGCCGCGCGGCGCACCTGCACGTCAGCGGAAAAGCGGAAATCGCCGCGATCGAGCGCCAGCTTGGCGAAACCGTTTTGTTCTTGTTTGAAGCCGACATTCGTATACTCGCGCACCGTGAGGGTGGGGCGCATCGCCAGCGCGTGCTCGCGATGGTAGTCGCTCAGATGCGCGCCGACATCGAGCGACAGATCACCGTCACGCACCGACAGTGCGGCGATCGCGCCGTACCAGACGTGTGCGAGGTAATAGTTGCCGATACCGTTCCCGGCTCCGAAATCGACGTCGAATGCGCCCGCGGCAGAGTTCCGATAGCCGGTGACGGTGAACTGCACTTTATCCGAGATCGTGTGCGCGTACTGCAGGTTCGC
>JAYVPN010000014.1:0-10347 GCA_043757365.1 Gemmatimonadota bacterium
ATCCGCCACTGCTGCGCGGAAGGGGACCCTCGGCGCGCCGCGCTACCAAGCCGCGACGTCAAATTGTCCTGTGTTGCTTTTCGGGAGCCTCGGCGGCCGCATCAACAAAGCCGGCTGCTATCGGTCGATTGATCCCACAATCCCTGCGCGTCCACGCGTACAAAAACTGACGTTGGCAGGCCCATAAGTGCCGGCGCACAGTTCGCCGGTGTTGCCCTACTCCAAGCAGCCCGAAGCGGGTTTACCCAGAGCCTAGAGAAGATAGCCGCAAATGCCCCTATGTCAAGCGCTCGGAACGAGTTTCGCCGCGAGATGGCGACAGGAACCGATCGTGACGTGGGTCGCATGGGATCATTTCCAGTTCCGATGCGCTAAATTTGGTGAGAGCTTCACTCCCGTGGCGCTTAGATAGCGACCGGTAGCGAATCCTCTGTCTTGCAAGGAGGTCCGATGATACCGCGCCACGTTTCGCGCGCCCTGGTGGTCGGAGCGTGCTCCGTTATCTTGTTGCTAGTACAGCTTTTAACCAAGTCCGCCGCCGGCCCCTCAACGGCCGACGCCGAAACCCTCTCTGGGGGTGGGGCGTACTTGTCGGCCTCCGCCCTGTCGGAACTCAAGGTCGGTCAGGAAAGGATTCGGGCCATCCTCGGCTACGCGAATCGCTACCACATCCCTGCCCCGCTCGCGGCCAAGATCTACGACCACGCTGTCACCGAACAGATCACGCCGGAGCTCGCATTCCGGTTGGTCCGCGTCGAAAGCGAGTTCTCGGTCAATGCCCGCAGCAAAGCACCGGCGATCGGGCTCACGCAGTTGATGGTCGAGACGGCAAGCCACTACCAGGCCGGTGTGACTGAGAACGACCTGTACGCGCCGGACCTCAATCTGCAGATCGGCTTCCGGTATCTGCGGGGTCTGATTCGCGAGTTCGACGGGGACGTGACGGCGGCACTCGAAGCGTACAATCGCGGACCGGTGCCGGTGGCGCTGGCGCGGGCGAATGGGGAGACGGTTGGTGGGGTGTACTCGCGGGCTGTACTGCGAAAGTAAACGACAACGGCGCGTGTACGGTTTACGGATGTCAGGGCGTCGCCGGCCCGCCGCCCGCACTGCCATCCGTGTGCGCACCACCGCTCTTGATCGCGGTGATCGCGATGAGTACGACTGCAGCCGCTATGGCAATCGAGACAAGCACCGACTTCTTCCGGTCGAGCGTCTTGATGTCAGCGGCCGTGGTCATGTCGCGCGGAATCGCCACCTGCCCTTCGCCGTTCCAACGCTGCCGCTGACCGTCGGTCAGCTCGATCCAGTCGACGGCGACCATTAGCGCGCCGTCGGCGCGCGTTGAGGCGAGCGTTCCCTCGGCAGTCACGACCCGTGGACCGAGGAACCGCGCCAGCTCCTGCGTCCCCTCGGCCGTGAGCTTCACCCGTACATCGGCGCCGGCGGGCAACACCGCCGTCGTCGGACGCTGGTACGTGTAGCAAGCCGTGTTCAGCAATAGAGCGAGCGCTCCAACGGACATCGTTGCGCGACGATACAACAACACGATCGACCTCGCATGAGAATGAGACAGGTCCTACCTAAAGAAAACGCGGGGCGTCCCAAAGTGGGAGCGCCCCGCGCTTTTTCTGACGCTCGGACCACTACTTGCAGGCGGCCGGGTTCGTGATGCAGGGGTTCGCCAACCGTTCGATGTTCGGAATCGGGAACAGAATACCGGGCTTGCTGAACGCCGAGTCGAAGTTTGGATTCGTCGTCCACTCGGCCGCCTTCTGGCCGAAGCGATACATGTCCTGCAGGCGGCGGCGGTACAGGAAGAGCTGAGCCTGACGCTCCGCCTTCAGCATATCGATCGCCGGGATCTGTCCCGTGTACGCCGGCTTGCTGTCGAAGGCGCGCACTGTGTTGATCTGCGACGTGAACTCCGCCGTGTTGTTCGCCGCGAGTGCGGCTTCGGCGAGAATCAGTCGAAGTTCGCGATGACTCGTGAGCGAAAGCGTGCCCGACAGCGTACCGAAGCCGATGAACTGCGCCACGAGCGCTGCCGTCGTCGGATCTTTCGCACCCGTGAGTGGATCGTTGAGTTTCGTGTACACTTTGCCGATCGCGTTCTCGTTGCGACCGTTGACCTCGTACCAGATGTTGATGCCGGCGGTCGCTTCGATGTTGTTCAGGAGATTGAACTTTGCATCGCCGGCCGCGAGCGCGAGCGCGGTCGTCGCATCGGCCACGGCGCCGGCGTCGTTCACGAGCGGATTGGCCGTGTTGACGGCGCCCGGAAGGATCTTCGCCCAGACGCCCTTCGCATGCTTGGTCCGCGCTCGATAGGCGATGATCTGGTACTTGAGCGTGGCGTCGGTCCCGGTGTTGGCGATCACGAGCGCCTTATCGAGATAGCCGACCGCGGTGTCATACAGCTTTACCATGTTCGCACGGCCGACGGGCGCCGCACCCACGGTTTTCGTGCTGAACGCGAAGTCGTCGAAGACATCGGCGATCGTCGCGTAGATCACGGCGGTGTACAGATACGCACGGGCGAGCGAGACGCGATTCTTGAGCTGTCCCGCCTTGTCGAACTCCTCGAGACGGGTGATCGTGACGTCGCCCAAGTACCGGGCTTCGGCCACGAGCGGAAATGCGCCGTCGGTGTACTCGTTGATGTAGTTGCCGAGTCCGCCGGTCTCGATGTCCTTGTACGCATCGCGCGAGCCGATCCAGTCCAACTCGTCGGTCGCCACGGCATACACGGTCGAGAGTCCGCTGAGGGCGCGCCACACCGCGCCGACGACGCCGTTGGCCTGCGCGTCGGCCGACGACGCTGTCGCCAGTGAGCTCTCGGCGATGTTGTTCGGGTTCTTGACGTCGAGAATGCTCGAGCAACCGCCGAGCAGCGCGACGAGCACAATCCAGCGCGGCGCACGCATCGCGCGCCTGCC
This sequence comes from Gemmatimonadota bacterium, assembly GCA_043757365.1. Classification (GTDB taxonomy): domain Bacteria; phylum Gemmatimonadota; class Gemmatimonadetes; order Gemmatimonadales; family Gemmatimonadaceae; genus Fen-1231. Next base: position 2,940 of record JAYVPN010000014.1, read on the forward strand.
CATTCCGATTTCAGCGCGCATTAGTAGGTCACCCGGACGTTGAAGGCCACGCGGCGCGGCAGAGGAAAGCCGAACGCGTCAATCGATTCGCCGAAGTTCTGGTTCGTGCCGCCTCCTTGAGAGTTGGCACCGCCACGGCTGTACACGTTGACCTCGGGATCGACGCCCGGATACTTCGTCCAGAGTGCGATATTCTGGCCGGTGAGCGTGATCTGGAGATCGGACGCCCCGAGCGACGACGCCCATCGCTGCGGCGCGGTGTATGTAAGCGATACTTCACGCCAGCGGATCAGATCGCCGGAGAAATTCTGATTGAGACCGTCGAACGGCGAGAGGCCGGCGAGTGCTGTCGACCAATGCGACGCGGCGTCAAGCCGCTGCTGCGCCGTGCTCGACGGATTCAGGATCGCCGCTTCCGTGATCGCCCGATCCTGGGTGTTGCCGCCGTTGGTGGGGCTGGCACGGCGGAACGCGCCGGTGAGATCGGTGATCGTGAAGTTGCCGAACTTGTATTCGAAGTTCGTCGAGATGCGCCAGTTACGGCGAATCGTCATCGAACCGCCGAAGCTGCCCTGATAGTCAGGCGTCGGCTTTCCGAGATAGCTATTGAGCTTGTTGCCGCTATTCGCGTCGTCGGCGAGCATCGGCGCGACCGCGGAGAGCGCGCGCGGCACGGCAAGATACGCGAGCAGTTCCGCCTGCGTATCCGGCTTGCCGTCCTTGTTGGTGTCGAACGGGTACTGGCCGGGCTGGAGGCAAAGGCCGCCACCCGGCGTCGTCGTCGCGCCGGCGGCGCACGGCTTGGGCAGTGCGGCGCCGAAGAGCGCGCCCGGCGCCCAGCCTTCCTTGATGAAATTACGATAACGCGGATAGCTACCGCCGACCTTCAGCGGCGGTGCGCCGCCGAGGTTCGTGACGATCTGGCTAAGGAAGCTCATGTTCGCGTAGACATCGACGGAAAGACTCGCCCGATTGACGAGGAAGGCGCGAACCTTCGTGTCCCAGCCCCATGCCTTCATCTCGCCGATGTTGTCGAGCTGGAGCGCGCTGAATCCGCCGGACACCGGGAACTGACGGGCGACGAGCCCGTCCTTGAGCGTCCGACCCCACCGCGAAAACTCGACCGACCACTGGTTCTGCAGGAAGCCGAGTTCGAGGCCGGCCTCCATTTCAGTCGTGATCTCGGGCTTGAGATTCGGATTGCCGAGATTAGCCGGTACGAGACCGGCACCGCCGAGCGGCGACGTGAGCGGCCCGTACGTGGTGAGCTTGTCGAAAGCGCCGGGCTGACGGCCGGCGCGTCCAAAGGCGCCGCGAAGGCGAACCGTCTGGAAGAGCTTGCTCAGGCGGCTGTCCTTGTACGACGGACGATCGCTCGGAATCACCGAGATCGAGGCCGTCGGATAGAGCACACCACCGGACGTCTTGCCGAACGCGCTGTTGTAATCGACGCGTGCGCCTGCGGTGCCGAAGATCCAGTCGTTGAAGCCCAGCTGCTCCTGCGCGAACAGACCGGCGTTGACGACGGAGGTGAACGCTTCGAAGACCTGCGGCGATGAACCGCCGTTCACGACCTCGATGCCGGGCCCCGGGAAACCCTGATTGTTCGACGACTCGTCATTGTCACGTGAAATGAAGCCCTGCGATCCGAACTGCAGCGCTGAGGTCACGTGACGGCCGAAGTCCCGCGTCCAGCCGCCGTTCACGCTCAGGGTGACTTCCTGGTGCGAGCGGTCATCGACGCTCGCCGACCCGTTGTTCGCTCTGTTGGTGCGGCTGTCGATGTTGTTGCCGAACGGCAGGAAGCTCGTCGAGCGCTGCGACGTGAAGTCGACGCCGAACGTGCCGTCGAAGTTGAGTTCAACCGTCGGGATGTAGCTCGCGCGAACGCGGCCGTTGAAATGCCGCGCCTGCTGCTTGATCGAGTACTGCACCAGCTCGCGAATCGTACCGAAGGTGCTGGCGCCGGTGGGATTGCCAAACGTCTTGCAGGTGCCGTCACCGTTCGATCCGTTGGAGGGATCCGTCGCACTCGTCTTGCCGGCGTTGCACTGCGCGTTCTCCGGCTTGGAGAACAGCGCCACCGTGTACGGGGCATAAATGCTGTTGTTGTTCTCCGGCACTTCGTTGTACGTGTTCGCATAGAGCACGCTGCTCGTGAGCTTGAACGTCTTCGACGGCGTGATGCCGACCGTGAGCGAGCCCTGATACTTGTCGTTGATGTTCCGCATGTTCGTCCCGAGGCCGCCGTAATCAAAGTTCTTGGCGGTGAACGGACCGGTTTCTTTCAGCGCACGAATGCTGCCGAAGTAGGTGACGATGTTGTTGCCGCCCGTGACCTGCGCGTTGATCGTCGACGAGACGCCGGTCTGGAAGAGACGGGTCGCGAAGTTTCCGGCCGTAAACGGCGTGTATGCCGTGATCGGAAAGCCGAAGTGCTGCGACAGGCGCGCGGCGGCGGTGTCGGAGCGCGCGAATCCCCACGGCGCCTCCACCTTTGCCTCCGGATACTTTGTTGCCGCTTGATCGATATCGAAGGTCCACTTCGGTGCGCCGCTGAAGCCCTTCTTCGTCGTGATGAGAATGACGCCGTTCGACGCCTCCGTTCCATAAAGCGTCGCCGCCGAGGCTCCCTTCAGAATCTCAAGCTTTTCGATCGAGCTCGGATCGATGTCGTCGAGACGCGACGGGTTGCCGCCACCGCCGGTACCGACGAAACCACGGCCGAACGAACCGCCATTGTCGACACGTACACCATCGATGTAGACGATCGGCTCGTTCGACTGCGACAGCGAGGCATTGCCACGAATGCGAATGCGCGCGCCTTCACCAGCGACGCCGGAACTCGGCAGGGCCACGACGCCCGGCTCGCGCCCCTGCAAGATGTCGGTGAAGTTCTTGATCGGCGCATTCTGCGGCGCTTCGACCGTCGCCACCGTGCTCCCGAGCTTGCGGGCCTCAACCTGGCTGCCGCCCGTTCCCGTCGTGACGACGGCGTTCAGTTCGAGCGCCGATTGCTGCAACGTGATCTCCACTTTCGCGAGCCCACCGGCCGTCACTTCGACGTTGCGCGTCGTCGGCGCGAAGCCGAGCAGACGCACCCGAAGGAGCCGCGCCCCGACAGGCACATTTAGCAGACGAATGAATCCGACCGAGTTCGTCGCGCCGCCGGCGCTCCCGCCCGAGATGCTCACCTGAACATTGGCGAGTGGTCGGCGCGTGCCGACGTCGATGACCGTCGCTTCGATGGTGCCGGTCGCTTGCGCGAGCAGCACGCCCGGAGCGAGGAACGCCGAAAGCGCAAAAAGGATGCGCCTCAGGTTCAAGGGAACGAGATACGGCATGCTGCCTCGTGGGGTGGGGGGGGGTGGGGTAATGCGCAACGACAATGAGTATTACTCGCGCGTGCAACGGTCGCGTCACACAACGTTTCGCAAGACGACTATTTCCACCGCCATTTTCTAACCGAAGCATCGCTTTGTCAAGCAGGCGGTTAGAAGTCGGACTCCGTCCTGCAATTTCTAGTGAGACGAGGACCCTATTCGAGCCAGCGCATCACGGGCGGCAGCGTTGGTCGAATCGAAGCGCAATCCGCGTCGCAGATTCGAGACGGCGCTCGGCGCGTCGCCTTGAAGGATGGCGATGCGCGCGAGCTGGAAATAGCCGGCCGAGAGTGAGCCGTCGAGCTCGACGGCGCGCTGAAACAGCGCTCGCGCGGCGGCAAAACGGCCGCGCGCGAGTTCGACGTTTGCCATGTTGAATGGCGCGAGCGGCTCTCCGGGATCGAGCGCGGCGGCGCGCTGCCATGCGCGCAGCGCAGCGATCGTGTCGCCGGCGGCCTGCTGCGCGATGCCGAGATTGACGTATGCGATCGGCTGCGCGCCGTCGAGGCTGAGGCTCTGCTGATAATGCGCAATCGCCGACTGCACGTCTCCGGCGTCGCGCTCGGCAGTCGCCAGGTTGAGCCAGATGCGGGCGTCGCGTGGCGAGATCTCGAGTGCGCGCCGGTATGCCGTCGCCGCCGCTTCGAATTGCTGCGCGGCGTTGAAGCGATCGCCCATGAAGCCGAGCGCGAGCGACCATCGCGCGCGGAGTCCGCCATCGTGCGCGCCAGCCGCCTTCAAGGCGGCGGTCATGGTGCGTCTTGATGTCCATCCGTCAGCGTCGCCGAGGTGGAGTGCAGCGAGCGCGATCGCCTGGATATCCGGATCGTCGTGCTTCGCGAGTTCGCGTAGCCGTGCGGCGGCGGCGCGCGGGAGCGGCGCGTCCGCGCGAACGTAGCGCTCCATGAACCGTGCGAGGCCGTCGAATCGCGCGGCGCGGTGTCGATCGCCGAGCGTGTCGTCGGCAACGCCGAGCAACAGCGGCCACGCCTCGTCTGCCGTCATCGATGCCGTCGCTTTGACTTCGTGCGCGATAATGGCCTTCACCGGCTTCACGGTTCCCCACCACCGCTGCGACGTCTGCTCGAGCGCGACGCTGGTCTGGTCGGTGTGGCAACCGAGGCAGGCATTCCGCACGCCCATTCCGGCGTCCCATTCGGGGCGCGGAATCGAGATCGTATGATCGGAGCGCGCGTACCGCACGGCCCCTCGCCCAGTCTCGTGTTGCTGCACGTACGGCATGTGGCAGCTCGTGCAACGGCTTCCGGCGCTCGCCGGCGCGTGGTGCGTGTGCTGCGAGAGTGCGGACGCTTTCGCGGCGTGACACGACGTGCATTGGCGATCGTCGAAGCGGCCGGGGAGCGCGGCACCGTTCACATCACGATAGTTCTGCGTGTGCGGATCGTGGCACGACGTGCAGGTCATCCCGCCATTGAGATAGCAGTCGCTGTAGCGATGCCCTTCCTGGTACGCGAACGTGCGCGAGCGGCCGTCCGCGGTAAGCGGGCGGTCGCCGAGCGAGGGAAAGGCGAGCGAGTAGAACGCCGCGAGTGAATCGCCGCTCATATGCCCACCGCGTACGCGGTCCTTGACCGCGTGACACTGGAAGCAGACGTCGAGTGACGCGTCCTTCCCGAGCGTCGCGAGCGGCGCATAGCCGATATCGGCCGACGTGTCGTGTAGCGTACCTGCCGCGCGCGCGCGCAGGATGCCGATGTGACGCTTCCCCGGTCCGTGACACGCTTCGCAATTGATAAGGAGCCCCGAGGACTCCGTGTGCCATCCGCCGCGCACGGTATCGAGCGTGACGGTGAGCTGACTCGCGTGACAGCTCTGACAGTTTGCGTATCGCGGCAGCTCGCCGAGCACGCGTACGGGCGGCCAGTCGCCGCAGTCGGCGAGCGCGAGCGCGGGCGTGATCGGTACCCACCCTTTATTCGCGCGCGAATTGGTGTTACAAAACCAGCTACTCCCCTGCCGCGACCAGTCGAAGGGGACGAAGCGTACGGTGCCGTCGGGACGTTTCGTTACGAACCCCTGCGTGCCGCCGCCTTCCATGTGCCCACCGCCAACAACGCCGTCCACCGCGATGACGCGTACCGGCTCGTCGTTTTGTGCAACGACGAATTCGTAGCGACCGTTGGCGACTCGCGGCGTGACGGTTGCATCGCGGAAACGCATCGGCGGACCGTCGAACGCGGCGATAACTCGCGCCGAGCTTGGAGCCGTGCCGGGCGCACCGCCGGCACGGCCGTGCGTCGAGCGCTCCCATGCCGCGAATTCGGCGATGTGACAGTCTTTGCATGCGGCCGCGCCGACGAACGCGGTGCGCGGCGTCGGCGGCGCCATCACCGTTTCACGCGGCGCCGGGAGTGGCGCCGCACCGAGCAGTCCGGTGACGCGGGCGATACCGGCAACGATCAGCGCGACGAGTGCAATCGTCACGGCAACGCGCACGCTGGGGCGGCGAAGAAACGCTGTCACCTTCGCGGTAGACTGCGGTGGTGAATCAGCTGATGTTCCGGACCGATTTGTCTTCGCCGACTTGCGTGCCTTGCGTGCCATCAGTGTCCGCCTCGCGACCAGTCGGGGCCACGACAGGCGCAGATCGCGCGCAGGTATGCGACGAGCGCGCGAGTTTGCGCCTCGCTCAGGGTTGCACCGAACGCCGGCATGAGAGGGCTCATCCCCATCGCGGTGCCGCCGCCGGCGATCGTATCGTAGAGCGAATCATCGGCGCGTGTGCGCATCCGTGCGGAATTCGCATGATTCGCGGGTTTCACTGCGAGCCACTTCGCATTCGGACCGTTGCCGTGACCGTCCGCACCGTGACACGAAGCACACCACTGTACGTACAGCGGCTTTCCCTCGGCGGTCGACGCGGGGAGATTCGCCGGCATCATGAAGGGCCGGGTGGCCGCGCCCGTCGCGTGATCGGCAAAGTAGCGAACGACGAGATCGCGCATGGCGTCGGGCATCGGAACGCGTGGCATCGCGGCGCCCGGCACGAGGCGCTGGGGATCCTCGATCATCGCGCGGATATACGCGGCGGAGCGCCGCGTGCCGACGTCATCGAGCGACGGACCGACACGGCCTCCGGTCCCGCCGACGAGGTGGCAGCCGCGGCATGGAAGTCGAACGTCGAGCAGGGCGCGCACTTTCTCCCGCTGAAACGACGTCAGTGGCTCCTGCGCGGCGGCGATCGCGCTGAAGCCGAGGAGCAGAGTGATGAGCGTGAGAAGGCGGGTCGGCACGGCGGGTAGTCTACGGCGCGAGTGGGCGACGCGATCGCGCTTGAGAGCGGCGAGTCCGGAGGTGAAGTGCTGGAGGGCGCGCTCGAGTTGATCGAGACGGTTGGCGGCGTCGGTCACGGTACGAGTGTACGTGGTGGACGAGGCGGCGACAACGGAGAGACTGACTGAAAAGTGTACGGTGTACCGTATACGTTCACCGTTGACGGTTACTGCACACGGTGAACGGTAAGCGTAAACGGTACACCGTACACTCGCCGTTGCGTGTAAGAAAAAAGCCCGCGCGGCGCAGAGCGCCGCGCGGGCTTTTTCATGCAACTACGAAGACTACCAGCGGTAGTGCGCGAATGCCTTGTTGGCTTCGGCCATGCGGTGCGTGTCTTCCTTCTTCTTCACGCCGTTGCCTTCGCCCTTGGACGCGGCAATGACTTCGGCGGCGAGTTTCTCGGCCATCGACTTTTCGTTGCGCTCGCGGGAGTACAGGATCAGCCAGCGCATCGCGAGGGCCGTGCGGCGCTCGGGACGGACTTCGACCGGAACCTGATACGTCGCACCGCCGACGCGACGGCTCTTCACTTCGACGACCGGCTTGAGATTCGTGAGCGCCTGCTTGAAAATGTTCACGCCCGGCTGCGAGGTGCGGCTTTCGACGAGGTCCATCGCGCCGTAGAAAATGCGCTCGGCGGTGGACTTCTTGCCCTGGTACATCAGGACGTTGATGAACTTCGAGACAGTCTGGCTGTCGTAGCGCGAGTCGGCGAGGATGACACGCTT
>JAYVPN010000015.1:0-2767 GCA_043757365.1 Gemmatimonadota bacterium
GTCGCAATTTTCGCCAACAGCTCGGCGTAGCGCCGGCCGACGCCATAAAGCACGAACTGATGAGCGTCGAGATGCGTGATCGTCACGCCGCTGCGCTTCGCGACCGCGATCTGCGCGCGCAGTTCGCGCTCGACGTCGCGCGGGTCCGCCGACGATGCACTCCATCGCAGCTTGAGCATTCCATCGGCGTCGACGAGGCTCGGCACTGAATCGGCCGGCGAAACTGGACGCCATCGGGCGGCGCTCCATTCACTCGTCAACGTGAGATGGACTCCGACGTCGGTCTCCGGATGCGCTTTGAGCCACTCTACCGCGTGAGCGAATGCGGGCCCCGGCACCATCATGCTCATCGAAGTCACCGTGCCGCGTTCGACGAGTGCGAACGCAGCACGATTCACCGACTCGGACATTCCGATATCGTCGGCGTGAATGATCAGGCGTTTCGCCGGCAGTTGCGCATCAGCGCCGCGCACCACGAACAGCGCGGCGACGGCAACCGGCAACCACCGGCGTGCCGTCACGGTGCGACGGCGAGCGCGGCGATGAGGCGAGCGAGCGCGTCGACGTCACGTAGATCAAGCACTTCACCCGGCGTATGCGAATATCGACCGGGCCACGAAAGCCCGAGATTCGGCGGACCGTATGCGCCGATTGCCGAGCCATCGGTCGATCCGTGCGTCGTCCCGAGTTGCAACGGAATCGCCGCCGCGCGCGCAACTCGAATGACCCGGTCGCGTTCGGCGCGGGGGGCCACTGAGCCGTCGTCGAGCCCGCGCAACACGGCGCCTTTGCCGAGCGGTGCGAGCGCGAACATTGGTTGTTCGAGCGGCGTATCTGAGGAAACAAAGGTGTCGATCGCATAAACGCGAGTGAGTGCGGCTCCATATTTCGCGCCGAAGGCCTGCGCACCGAGGAGGCCGCCTTCTTCACCGGTCGTCCAGACGAACACGACCTTATGGGTGAGCGATTTTGGATCGATCTTACGAACTGCATTCAGGAGTGCCGCCGAGCCGGTGCGATCGTCGGACGACCGACCGGTGATACGCGTGCCGGCGAGACGCACCGCGCGCTTCAGGCCGGTGATCGCCGAACCGGTGCGGACTCCTCGCGCGACGAGCGCTGCCGAGTCGAGACCGAACCAGGCGGTGAGACGCGGCGGCGATTTTACACGCGCGCTGTCGCGCGGTACGAAGACGCCGCGCAGTGCTTCTGCGGTAACACCGGCCGCATCAGGATCGAACGAGAGCAGCGCGGGTTGCCCTTCCCACGCGGACGGGATGACGCCGCCCTTTCGCGTCAGCGTGACACTACCGTCGCCAAGGATGCGCTCAACTTCAAACGAGACTTCGTCGGTGTGGGCAACGAAGGCGACGGAATCGCGATCGGGGCCAATGGCGAGAATAAGATTGCCCGCCGAGTCGACGACCGCTTTCTTCTGCGCCCAGTCGGGGAGCGCCGCACGAATCGCATTGCGAACACGCCACTCGTGTCCCGGCACGCCAGGGAGATCGAGTAGTGTGATCAGCTCGCGTTCGAGGGCGTCATACGCATCGCTGCGTGCCTTTTGCGGCGCCGCAGCTACGGCGGGGAGCGTCACCCACTCAACCGTGCCGACGACTCCTGCCGCTTTCGTGACTGCCGAGAGCAACGCTTGTGCGTCGGCCGCGTGGATCGACTCGACAAGCGAACCGGCGAATCGCACGCGCGGAACGATCGTGACGGACTGCGGAAGATCGCGGCGCGGGCGCGAGGCGTCGACGAGCGTCAGACTGTCAATCGAGCCGAGCGCGTGAAGCGCTCCATTGAGTCCGCTCCAGCTGAACGTGCGCTGCGCGGAGATGATGTAGATCGTTTCGCCTGTCGACGGTGCGCGCTGGGCGGCGCTCGCGACCGCGGCGCAACCGGCGCGGCTGCCTGCTCCCGGGCCAGCGGCATACCCTTCGTAAGTCCATGACGCGCGGTCGGCGATGACCGGATCGAGAAGCGAGACACCGAGCTTCGCGACATCGGCCCGCGATGCGGCGCCGACATCGAGCCAGAGCTGATCGACGCCGACAACGGTGGTGTCGGCGCGATGCTGGCGAGTGAAGTGTCCGTTGGCGATTGCGACGACGCCCGGGACCGAACCGGTCGACGTTTGAATGCGCACGCGCTGTGCTTCGAGGAACTGATCCGCGAGCTGATGCTGCGGCTGCGTGCCGGAGCGATGCAAGCGAATATAGCCGTCATCGGTAATCTGACTGACGACGTACGCGGTGACGTCGAGGCCACAGGCGACGACGCGACGCGGGCGACCCTGCCCTGCCCGTTTGATGAGATTGCCGCTGCGGTCGCGCGTCCATCCCGGTAGCGCCTTCATAAGCGGAATCGTGGCCAGCTCTTCCGCGCCGGGCGGTGCGGTGAGGGCAATCCAACGGGAGAGTGATTCGGCGAGCGCGGCATCGCCGGCGGACTGGGCGCGAAGCGGCGCACTGATAGCGGCCGCGACGAGAATAATACGGGAGATTCGCATTCGGTAAATGTGACGAATCGTCAGCGCCAGCGCACCTCTAGTTCATCGACTCGCGCACTCTTGGGATAGCGAGTCGCATACCACGCCTGAACCTCCGCAGACGGCTTCTCGCCGAAGTACGGTTTGAGATTCCACACGAGAACCTTGGCGCCGGCCACTGGCGCGAGTCGGGTCACGTCGGTCGTATCACGGACGTCCGTCGCGAGAAAATGAAAGACACCGCGGCCAGCGTACGGCGGCCCGGCGAGAAACTCG
>JAYVPN010000016.1:0-35509 GCA_043757365.1 Gemmatimonadota bacterium
CGTTTACCGTGAACGGTGAACGGACAACGGTAAACCGGTCACTCGCAGTTGTTCTTTCTCAACGCTTTGCCACTAAGGACTCCGGTGATCCTTCCGGCGTCGACCGCGACCTTCCCGTTCACCAAGACCACTCGCACTCCTTCTGCGAGGACTTCGGGATTTACGTAGGTCGCGTTGTCCCGAATCGTCTGCGGGTCGAAGACGACGATATCGGCAAAGAATCCTTCCCTCAGCTGCCCGCGGTTCTTGATTCCCAAGTCGCGGGCGGTCTGTGATGTGCTCGACTGAATCGCCCGCTCCATCGTCAGTACCGGTTTGTCGAGCACGTAGTCGCGGAGCTTCTTCGGAAACGTGCCGTACTTCCGCGGATGGCCCTCGCTCCCGTCCGAACCGGTCGTCACGAAATCGGCCTTCATGAACGTCTCGATATCACGCGCCGTCATGTTGAACGAGGCGACGCTCGCATCGCCGATGGCTTTGATAATGTCCATCGCCGCCTCCACCGGCTCTTTTCCATACGCCGCCGCGATCGCGTCGAGCCGCTTGCCGACGAGCGATTTATCCTTCGCCGCGGAGATCAGCAGCGTCTGCGCTCCACCGCGACGGCGCATGTTCTCGCGCATCTCGGCGGCGAGCGTCGCGTGCACGTCCGGATTGGCGATGCGCGCGAGCAGCGAATCGCGCCCGCCAACCTCGGCCCAGCGCGGCACGAGTACGGAGACGACCGAGGTGCCCGACGCATCGTACGGATACTGATCGGCGCTCACGATCTGCCCGCGGTTCTGCGCCTCGTGGATCAGCGCGATCACGCTGTCCGCCTTGCCCCAGACATCGGCGCCGAGCGCCTTGATATGGCTGAAGTGCACCGGGAGCCCGGCGTCTTTCCCGATGCGCAGCACTTCGCGCACCGAGTTCATGAGGCCGATCGTATATGAACTCTCGTCGCGCTGATGCGTGTCGTAAATCCCGCCGTGCTTCGCGGCGACCTTCGCGAGCGCGATGACTTCCTCGGTGGTCGCGTAGCTCCCCGGCGCGTAGAACAGGCCGGCCGAGAGGCCGAAGGCGCCGTCCTGCATGCCGCGCTCGACGATCTGCTCCATCTTCGCGAGCTGCGCCGGCGTCGGCGCCTTGTCACTCATCCCGAGGACGGCGCCGCGCACGCTCCCCTGCGGAACGTAGGCAAAGGCGTTGGTGCCGATCCCATGGGCATCCCATTTCGCGAGCAACGCGCCGATGTCGGGGGAGCCGCCGCCGTCATTGTTCGTCGCGACAGTCGTCACGCCCTGCATCAGATAGTTCGCGTTGCCCTTACGCGCCGCGCTCGAGAGGTCGCCGGCCGCGTGTGTATGCGGATCGATGAAACCCGGCGCGACGATAAGTCCCCTCGCGTCGATTGTGCGTTTTCCGGTGACGCGCGTGGCTGCCGCGTCGCCGATGAAGGTGATCTTGTCGCCGGTGATCGCGACGTCGGCGCGTCGGCCGGCCGTGCCGGAGCCGTCGTACACGAGTCCGCCGCGGATCAGGATGTCAGCCGAAACACTCTGGGCCCCGGCGGTCATCGCGCCGGAGCCCAGGGTGAGAAGGAGTGAAAGCGTTGTCGTCTTCACGAGCCCTTCGCGTGATGAGTGGGAGTGCTACTTCTTCGGATCGAGAATCTCGGCGATCGCGTGGCGCGCATACGCGAGGTGCGCGCGCGTTACGGCGTCGGCCGCCTTGCCGGCCGCGCCGGCGAGCTGTCCGTCCAGCGTCTTCAGCTCGGCGCGCAGCAGTGCCTTCGCATCCGGTGACGGTTCGGTGCGCGGACCGAAACCGCCGCGTCCGCCAGCGGCCGCGGCAGCGGCGGGTGCTGGGTTGAGCTTGGCGTTCACGAGTTCGAGATACGAATGGTGCAGACGACGCCGGAAGGCGTCGATCCTCACGGATCCACCGCTCAGCTCGCTGAACAGTCCGTTCTGCACATCGCCGAGGAAGGTGGCGAGCGGATATGCGTCCTTGTCCATCGCCTCGTACTCGACGAGCCGCGCCATACGGGCGTCGTTGAGAAGCCCGTTGAGAATGCCGCGCTGCGCATTGTTGATGCGCGTAATCGCCCCTTCCGGCTCGATGCGAGCGAGCACGTCTTTCGGCAGCAGGTACGTCGGCGTCGCGAACGCATTCTCATTCAGGAACATCACCGCGGCCTTCTGGCGAGCCGACGAAACCGGCGTAAACCGCGCGCCAGTTTGTGCGCCGTACTTCTCTTGCGTCTCGGACCCGCCGACGATCACCGCAACGTGACGAAGTTCCGTCGACCACTGACCGACGAGGCGGCCGTACATTTCTTCGAGCGCCGCGTTGCCTTCCGTCGCCTTGGTCGTAGCCGGCGCGAGCATCGGCACGAGTCGCTTAATGTTCTTAATGCCGAGCGCCGTGCTCTTCACCGCGTCGGCGTCGCCGACCGCTTCGGTGTTGTTCGCTGGATCGGAGCCTTCGTCATCGGCCGTCGTGAAACGCAGCCAAGGCGTGGTGTCCTGGATGCGCGCCCATTCGTCGAGTGTCTTGCGTTCGTCATCCGGCGTCTTGGCGCCGGCAATCGGCGCATAGCCCCAGTGCGTCGCCCAAATGTCGTACGGGCCGATCTTCGGAATGAGATCTTCGAGCGCGATGTTGTCTTCCGGCTGCGCGACGTAGTTGTAGCGCGAGTAGTCCATCAGCGTGGAGGTGTGACCCATCCGGTGCACGAAATCCTTGTTGCGGATCGAGTCTGCCGGATACATCGCGCTCGCCTTCATGTTGTGCTGATAGCCGATCGAGTGCCCGATCTCGTGGGCGATGACGTACTGCATGAGTCGGCCCTGGAGCGAGTCCGGGAACGGCAGCATCTTCGCGCGCGGGTCGAGCGCGCCGGCCTGCGTCCAATACCAGGTCGTGTTGAGGTTCATCACGTTGTGGTAAATCTGGAGATCGGCCTCGAGAATCTCACCCGACCGCGGATCGTGCACGTGCGGGCCGACGGCATTTTCCGTCGTCGACGGCAGCCACATGATCACCGAGTAGCGGGCGTCTTCTGCGGCCCAATCCGGATCCTCAGCCGTCGTCGGCGCATCCCTGGCGACGATGCCGTTCTTAAAGCCGGCCGCTTCAAACGCCGGCTGCCAGCTCTCGATCGCCTTCCGCACCCACGGCTTGAGCCACGCCGGCGTCGCCGGATCGACATAGTACTCGATTGGCTTCTTCGGATAGCAGAGATTGCCTTCCTTACGGTCCGAGCACTCGAGGCGATAGCGCGTGATGAACGTCCGCGTTTCGGCCTTCTGCACCGGACGGCTGAAGTCGATCGTGCTCGTAGAAAAGAAGCCGACGCGCGCGTCCATCAGGCGCGGCATCATCGGCGTTTCCGGGAGCTTCACCATCGACCAGTGCACGAGGAACGACGCCGAGGGCGGTAGTGCAGGAGCCGCGAAGCCGAAGCCCGCAGGGGCTCCACCACCGGGACCACCGGCGCGGCCGGGCTGGTTCGTCAGCGTGATCGTTGCTTCGGTCTCGATATTTGTCGGATACGTCGCGACGCGCTCGATGAACGTGCGCGCCGGATCGATCTGGCCGGCGTAGCGTGACGTCACGCTGATGTCGGCCGGCGGATTGGTGTAGAGGCGTGACACGTCGATCACCGGCGCCGAGTCAGGACCGTACGCTTCCACATTGAATGCCGCGAGAATCGTGTTGTAGTTCGCCGACTCCACCGCGCGATAGACCGGATCGGTGCTGTCGGCGCGAATCTGATAGCTCACGCTTTTGAAGAGCACGCGGTTGTGCTTGAGCTCCCAGCGCACGACCCGATTGCCGAGCGCCTGTCCGCCGTAGCCCTGGCCGACCGTGGTCTTCGCGATCTGCGTGACGAGGAGGAGATCCTTGCCCAGCTCGTTCTTCGGAATCTCGTAGAGCACGCGCGACCCGATCCGGTGCGTCTTGAAGAGGCCGGCCTTCGTCTTGAGGTCGGCGCCTCGGACCACCGTGTTGTACGGGCGCGGATTCGGCTCGGCGTTGGTGGCCGCTGCTCCAGCGCCGCCGCCAAAGGCGCCACCGCCGCCCTGCTGCGGGCGCGGGGCATTCGTGTCGGTCGGCGCGGCGGGCCGGGTCGCGTTGGCTGGTGCGGGAGTCGGCGCCGGTGCCGGCGCAGGCGGAGCCGCCGGCTGACAGCCCGCTACAATCGTCGCGAGCGCCAGCGGGATGAGCTTGTGGTAACGGGTCATCATCTGCTCTCTACTTGGGTTGGGGACGATCGAGACCATAGCGATTCTGCGAAACACGCTCAGGGCGAAATCACGATACCGGCCGGCAGGGTGAACGACGCCACCGAGCCGACTTTCACGTCGCGCGTCGCGAACCAGCCCTGATTCACCTCGAGCGCATACCGATATACGCTCGGCGCCTGGTGAACCGTTGTGGTATTCGGCGCCATGTCATCGATGAAGATGACTTTGTTGTTCGCGTCGATGAAGGCGATCGACAGCGGAATGTTCGTGTTCAGCATATAGAAGCCACTGAATGCCGGATTCTGATCGACGGCGAAGACGAACATCATGCCGGCGTTGGTCGCCATCGAGCCGGCCGCACGGTTCATCAGGCCGGTGCTGCGTTGCGCGGTCGTCGACGCGATTTCGGCGGTGACGATCGCCGTCGCGCCGAATGAAACCGTCACCGAGGGCACCGTCGGAATGACCGGATCGGTCGCGTTCGACCCCGAGCAGGCCGCCGTGACGAAGGCGACGGCGATGATGCGTTTGATCATTTTAGAGGGGACGGAGAGATAACAAAACATCGCCCCTGTCGCTGGCGAGAGCAATGCGGTCCGCCGTCTCAATCCCGCGGCTTCCGTGCCCCTTTCTCGCCGATCGGCTGCGGTCGCGCCGCGCCGGCGCGGATGGCGTCGTCGCCGAACCGCTCGCGCACCCGGTCCATCGCTCGCGAGAGCTCGCGGTCCTTCTCCAGTTCCGGCGCGTCGGCGATGGGCGCCGCCCCGCCGAACATCGTGAGCTGTTCGGCGTCGCGGGCCGCCGTGAAGTTCGAGACGGCGACGCCAACCAGTCGCGCCGAAATCGGCCTGCTACCGCGCAACTGCGCGAGGAGCGCGCGCGCCGTGTCGATGACCGCGCGGTCCGATTCGACCGGCTCCGGCAGCGTCCGGCTCGCGGTGCGCGTCGTGAAATCCTTCTCGCGGAGTTTGACGGTGATCGTTCGCGCACCAAGACCGTCACCGCGGAGGTCGGCGGCGACCTTCGACGCGAGCAGTCGAAGCTCCGACTCGAGCCTCGCCGCATCGGAGATGTCGCGGTCGAAGGTTTCTTCGCGACTCATCTGCTTCGCCGGCGCACGCGGCTCGACGGCCGACGTGCTGAGCCCACGCACGCGCCCGTGCAGCCACGCCGCGAGCTTTGGTCCAACCCATCGCTCGAGCGTCTGGAGACTGTGCGGCAGGACATCCTCGACCCGAACGAGGCCGAGCTTCATGAGCTTCTCCTGAAGTTTGGGGCCGATCCCCGGAATTTCAGCGAGGGTGACGCGCTGCATGAAGTCGAGCTCTTTGCCACTGTCGACGATGAATACGCCGCCGGCTGCTGGCGCCCGCGACGGCTTGCCGTGCTCGACGGCGAGCTTCGCGATCAGCTTACTCGTACCGCCACCGATCGAGACGTACATCCCGGTGGACTCGAAGACCGCCGCGCGAATCGTGCGCGCCGTATCGGCGAGCGGCGCGTGACGATAGAGCGCCTCGGTGCCGGTGAGATCGAGATACCACTCATCAATGCTCGCCCCTTCGACGACGGGGGTGAAGTTCTCCAGTACGCGCCGAATCGCGCGGCTCGTGTCGGAGCAGGCGTGACGAGGAACCGGGACACACATCGCTTTAGGGCAGAGTCGTAGGGCCTGCGAGATCGACATCGCCGAGCGGACGCCGTAGGCGCGGGTTTCGTACGACGCGGAGCAGACGACGCCGCGCGAACCTGGCCGGCCGCCGACGATCAGCAAGGGAGTTTTGCCGGCGCCGTCAGGATCGATTTTACGGGCGACGGCGACGAAGAAGGCATCGGCGTCGGCGAGGAGGATTTGTTTCACTTTCTAATAGTCGCGGTTGAGCAACCGCGGGGGGAGTGGGAGAGAGAGTGGGAGTCGGAGAGAGTGCGAGTGCGAGAGCAGTGCGAGTGGGGGACCAGTGGGAGCGGTAGTGCGGTCCACTCGCACTCAGACTACTACTCGCCGCTCGCACTACTCCTCCCACTGTTCGCCCACTGTCGCCCACTGTCGCCCACTGTCGTCCACTGTCGTCCACTGTCGTCCACAACGAACAGTGTCCAGACACAAACGCCCGGTGAGCGACTGCTCACCGGGCGTTTGTGTCTGGACACTGGAGTTACGGAACTTCGATGACGACAGCCCGACGATTCTGCGCCCGACCATCCTTCGTGCCGTTATCAGCAATCGGCTTGCTCTCACCAAATCCCCTCGTGGCGATCCGGCTGTCGGCGATTCCCTGTGACTTGAGATACTCCTTCACCGCGTTCGCGCGACGTTCCGAGAGCCCCTGGTTGTACGCGTCGCTGCCGATGCTGTCCGTGTTGCCCTGGACTTCGATCCTGGCATCGGCGTGCGACTTGAGGTACGCGACGGCGATGTTCAGCGTGTCCTGTGCGACCTTCGTCAGATTGTACTTGTCGAAGGCGAAGTGGACATCGTGCAACGTCATGATCTCGCGCGGCTTGGCCGGAGCCGGAGCCGGCGGAGCCGGAGCAGGCGCCGGAGCAGCGGCCGGCGGGGCCGGAGCAGGCGTCGGAGCAGGCGCGGGGGCCGGAGCCGGAGCGGGCGGCGGAACGACGGCCATCATCGGCGCCGCATTCAAGCACGGGCCATTCTTGGCCTGACCACCGAAGAAATGCGTGACGCCAAGGCGGATGCCGTACGTCACGGTGCGCTCGCCGGTCGGCGTCTGGTCCGATGGATCCTTGAAGTCGGCGACCCCTTCGGTCTTCCACGACCAGTTCTCGTTCACGCAATAGCGGAAGCCGAGGACGGCGTTACCGCCGGAATCGTACACGTTGCTCGTCGTGTCGGACTTGTACTGCGTGCCTGTAAAACCGCCGCCGATGAGAAAGCGCCACTTGTCGTTCAGCGGCTGATTGTAGATAATATCGATGCGATTGTTGATCGCGCCGAGGTTGCCGAGACGCCTCGACTTCGCCGCCGAGTAGTCCACTTCGTACTCGAGCGCGAGACGCTTCATGAAATAGATGTCCACGTGGGCGCCAATACCCGGCACGTTGTCAATCTTCGTGAAGTCGTCAAACTTCGTGTATTGGCCGAAGATGCCGCCTTCGTAGGCGACGGCACGCTGCGCGGTGAGCGGAGCGGCCATGAGGACGGCGAGTGCAGTCAACTGACCGATACGTCGCATGCGGGGGAACTCCGTAAAGTGAGGGTTGCTGCTTACGCAAACGTGCTGTGGATCAGCGATGTTTCGTATGGTGTGACAGCGCACGAACTTCCGTGCGCGATGTCTGAGGAATATAACGCGTTCCCCGGCAAACGTCTACAAGGGTACCAATGTGATGTTTCGCACAATAAATGACGACTTAAGTCCTGTCTGGGTAACGACCTGAATACTCCCGATACCCCCCTCTGGACCCCCCGTCCGGACGCCCAAAGCTCGACAGCGATGGGGCGCTTTTTCCGTCAGTCGAAGGCCGCTCATCCGGCGGCGCCTGACCCGCTCGCGTCGTACGACGAGTGGCACCGATGGTCGGTCGAAAACCCGGCGGCCTTCTGGGGCGAAATATGGCAACTTTGTGATATTGTCGGGGCTGCCTCCACCGGCGCGCTGCCGTGGCTCGCGGTGCTCGAAGGCGGCGACGTCATGCAGCCGCCCGCCGTCGGTGACGCCGTCGGTGACGCCGTCGGTGACGGCGCGCCGGGCCCGCGCTGGTTCCGCGGGGCACAGCTGAATTACGCCGAAAACCTGCTCCGGTTCACCGGCGATGCGACGGCGATCATCGCCACCGACGAACGGGGGCGGCGTCGCGAGCTGAGCCGCGACGCGTTGCGATCACAGGTCGCGCGGGTCGCCGGCGCGTTGCGAGCCGCCGGCATTCAACCGGGCGACCGCGTCGCGGGCTTCCTCCCGAATATCCCCGAAGCGGTCGTCGCGGCGCTCGCGACCGCGGCCTGCGGCGCGATCTGGTCGTCGTGTTCGCCGGACTTCGGCACCAACGGAGTGCTCGACCGATTTGGCCAAATCGCACCGCGCGTGCTCTTCGTCGCCGACGGCTATACGTATGCGGGAAAAGCCATCGACTGCCTGAACCGGGCTCGTGAAATCGCCGCGGCGATTCCCTCGATTGCACACGTCGTCGTGATTCCGTTCCTCGGCGACGCGATCGCGCCGGAAGCACTCGCCGGACTGCGCGACAGCATGTCGTTCGAGTCGTTCGCCGCACGCGGTGCGGGGGCCGCGCTCGAATTCGAACGGCTGCCGTTCGACCATCCGCTGTATGTGATGTATTCGTCGGGGACGACGGGGCTCCCGAAGTGCCTCGTCCACGGTGCCGGCGGTACGCTGCTGCAGATTTTCAAGGAGCACCGCCTCCACATCGATTTGGGTGACGGCGACCGCATTTTCTATTTCACCACCTGCGGCTGGATGATGTGGAACTGGCTGGTGAACGCGCTCGCCACCGGTGCGACGATCGTGCTCTACGACGGCGCGCCGATGCCACCCGTGGCACCGATGACGCTCTGGCAGCTCGCCGCCGACGAGCGTGTCCAGGTATTCGGCACGAGTGCGAAGTTCATCGCGCTGTCGGAAAAAGAAGGGATGTCTCCGGCCTCGAAGTGCGACCTGAGTGCGCTGCATACCATACTCTCGACCGGGAGTCCACTCGCACCCGCGGGCTACGATTACGTCGCGCGCGATGTCCGTCCCGGCGTGCATCTCGCGAGTATTTCCGGCGGCACCGATATCATCTCGTGCTTCGCCCTCGCGAATCCGTGTCTGCCCGTCTGGCGCGGCGAGCTGCAGAGCCGCGGGCTCGGCATGGCAGTGGATGTGTTCGACGCCGACGGCACCCCGCTGCGCGGTGCGCCGGGCGAACTGGTCTGCACGCGCCCGTTTCCCTCGATGCCGGTGGCATTCTGGAACGATCCGGACGGCGCCAAGTACCGCGCGGCGTATTTCGACTTCTATCCAAGCGTCTGGCGACACGGTGACTGGGCGGAAATCACGGCGCACGACGGCCTCGTCATCCATGGTCGTAGCGACGCCACGCTCAATCCCGGCGGCGTGCGGATCGGTACCGCCGAGATTTATCGACAGGTCGACGAAATGCCGGAGATCGTGGAGAGCGTGGTCATCGGGCAGGAGCAGGGCGACGACGACGTGCGAGTCGTCCTGTTCGTGCGTATGCGCGAGGGGTTCACGCTCGACGAACCGCTGCGCGACCGCATCCGCCGTCGGATTCGTGAGCATACCAGTCCGCACCACGTGCCGCGGGTGATCCTCGCGGTGGACGATATCCCGCGCACGATCAGCGGCAAGATCACCGAGCTCGCCGTGCGCGACGTCGTCCACGGCCGCGAGGTCAAGAACACCGACGCGCTCGCCAACCCTCGGGCCTTGGCGCATTTCCGCGACCGGCCGGAATTGCGGATGTGACGCGCCTCACGGTGCGGATGCCGGCGTGCGTGGTGAGTACTGCGAGCGTCGTTGTATATTTCATCCGTCCCGCCGCCCCTCGCGGCGCCCACAGGAGATTTATCCCGATGAATACTCGCGCCTTTTTCTCGGCCACCGCGTTGGCCGCACTGATCGTTCTTCCGACGCGCCACCTCGACGCCCAGGCGTGCAGTGGTCCGACGCAGGCGCTCGACGCCTGCCGGAAAGCGATCGACCTGTCGAATTTCGTGGCGCCACAGTTTGCCGCCGCCCTCGCCGGTGGCAATACCACCATTGGACAGGCCGGTGCGCTCGGCGGGCTCGGCAAATTCTCGGTGAGCGTGCGCTCGACGCACGTGATGGGAGAGTTCCCGAACATCGGCGCGCAGGGCTTCTATACCAGCGGCGCGCAGAAGTCGACGTATGCGACGGCGTCGGTGCAGGTTCCGGCGCTGTCGGTTGACGGCGCGCTCGGATTGTTCCGCGGTTTGCCGATCGGGCCGACGTACGTTGGCGGCCTCGATGCGCTCGTCAGCGCGACGTACATGAGCAGCACGATCGCCACCGGCGTCTCGGCGACGCTCGAGGGTAGCAATACCAACTTCGGTTTCGGCGGCCGCGTCGGTATCATCGAGGAGACGTCGATGCTCCCCGGTGTCGCCGTGTCATATCTCAAGCGCGATATGCCGCGCTTCGCCGTTACCGGTGGCTCGAGCGTCGCGGCGACGGCAACGACCGCCCCCGGCACGCTCGCGGCGAACAGCCTGCTCGTGACCACGACGTCGTTCCGGCTCACCGCTGGCAAGCAGCTCGGGTTGCTCGGCATCAGTGCCGGCTATGGGCAGGACAAGTTCGACGCGTCGTCGGTCGCGACGGCGACGGTGAACGGCGCGACGGCGACCGGCAGCGCGGTGAGTACGATGACGCGCAACAATCTGTTCATTGGCGCCTCGGTCAGTGTCGCAGTGTTCCGATTTGTCGGCGAGTACGGCATGGCGACCGGCGGCACGGCGGCGACGTCGCTCAACGATCTGGGTGCGGCTGGCGACAAGGCGCGCAGCTACTATACGCTCGGCGTAAAGATCACCTTCTGAACGGAAATTTCGTGAGCAGCGCATTCGTGATGGTCCCGGGGCAGGGACTGACGACCACCAAGGCCCCCTACATCGAAAACGCCGTGACGAACGGCGATATGTATATCGAGCAGCCGTATGCGCTGTACTCGAAGGACAATCACGATGCGTGGCAGCGCCTGTATGCCCGCATGCAAGACCGTTGGTCGCGCTATGCGAATCAGAAATTTCTTGACGGCCTCGCCACGCTCTGTTTCGAAGCGACGCATGTGCCGAAGCTCGAGGACGTGAACACGTTCATGGCGCCGCGCACCGGCTTTCGCGCGAAAGCTGTGAGCGGCTTTGTACCGGCTTTCCAGTTTTTCGACTGTCTCAGCCGGCGCGAGTTCCCGACGACGATCACGATTCGTGACAGCAGTTCGCTCGACTATCTCCCCGAGCCGGACATCTTTCACGACATCGCCGGCCACGTGCCGATGCACACCGATCCGGCGTTCGCCGATACGCTCGTCCGGTTCGGGCAGTGCGCCCACACCGCGGCGGAGTTGGTACGCGGCGAGAAGAACGAAGCCGAGAAGCTGCGCCGCCTCGCGAGCATCCAGAATGCACTGCAACGTTTTTTCTGGTACACGATCGAGTTTGGGCTGATGCGCGGCAGCAAGCCGGGCGAACTGAAAGCGTACGGCAGCGGATTGATGAGTTCGTACGGCGAGATCGTACACTGCCTCGAATCACCGACCGTGCAGCGCTACCCGATGCAGTTGAATTGGGTCATCAACCAGCACTTTGAGATCGATCACTATCAGCCGTTGCTGTTCGTCGTCAATGATTTCGAGCATCTGTTCGAGCTGGTGAACGAGCTCGAGCTGTGGATGAAGCAGGGGAAGCTCGACAACGTCACGCCGGGCTGGCGCGACACGAGTGAAGCCGACGTCAAGAGCTTTCTCGAAGCGAGCGAGCGCCCGTGAGCGCGCGTCCGTGAACGCTCCAGCGCCACTCAATATCGTCGGGGCACGCTGGTGGACCAGCGCGCCCACCGGCGCCCGCGGGGCCTAATTCCGAACGGCGTGGTATCGCTGCCCGCGTGATCGTTTCCGCAGCGGCCGCAGTTACGTGAACGGACGACCGTCTACCGTCTACTGTCTACTCGCTCTTGGAGTTGAATCCATGGCCACCATCTCCGTCCCGCCGCCGGAAGCCGCGCACGACACCTTCCCCATCAACGGCACCGACTACATCGAATTCTACGTCGGCAACGCCAAGCAGTCGGCGTTATTCTACCGGCACGTGATGGGCTTCGACCTGCTCGCCTATCGCGGCCCGGAGACGGGGACGCGTGACCGCGCCTCGTATCTGCTCCAGCAGGACAAGCTCCGTTTCATCCTCACCACGCCGATGGGCCCCGAGGGCGAGATCGCCGCGCACATCGCCCGCCACGGCGACGGCGTGAGGGATCTCGCGTTCTGGGTCGACGACGCCCGTGACGCCTACGCCAAAGCGATCGAGCGTGGGGCGCGCAGCATCCATCCGCCCGAAGTGCACACGGACGCCGACGGCGAAGTCGTCATTGCCGCGATTGCGACCTACGGCGACACGATTCATTCGATCGTTGAACGCAAGAACTACAAGGGCCTCTTCCTTCCCGGTTTCGTGCCGGTGAACTCCGAGTTCAAGGGGAAGTCCACGGGGCTCAAGTACGTCGACCACTGCGTCGGCAACGTAGAGCTCGGCAAAATGAACGAGTGGGTCGCCTACTACTCGAAGGTCCTCGGCTTCTACAACCTGCTGTCGTTCGACGACAAGCAGATCTCCACCGAGTACTCCGCCCTGATGTCGAAGGTGATGTCGAATGGCAACGGGCGAATCAAGTTCCCGATCAACGAGCCGGCCGCCGGTAAGAAGAAATCGCAGATCGAGGAGTATCTCGATTTCTATCGCGGCCCCGGTGTGCAGCACATCGCGATCGCCACCGACGACATCGTCAAGACGGTCCGTGCGCTGAAAGGACGTGGCATGGAGTTCCTCTCGATCCCGCGCGCCTACTACGAGACGGTGCTCGATCGCGTCGGCAAGATCGATGAAGACATCGAGCCGCTCGCCGAACTGGGTATCCTCGTTGATCATGACGACGAGGGGTATCTGTTGCAGATTTTCTCGAAGCCGATCCAGGACCGCCCGACGCTCTTTTTCGAAATCATCCAGCGCAAAGGCGCGAAGAGCTTCGGCGCGGGTAACTTCAAGGCGCTCTTCGAATCGCTCGAGCGCGAGCAGGCCAACCGGGGCAATCTCTGATGCCGATTTACAAGGCGATGGGCCAGATTCCGCGCAAACGCCACATCGCATTGCGGAAGCCGGACGGTACTCTCTACGCCGAGCAGCTCGTCGGCAATGAAGGGTTCACCGGACCGTCGTCGCTGCTCTATCACACGCACGCGCCGACGACCGTGCGCTCGGTGCGACGCCTCAGCGATATCAGCTATCATGCCGAGCCAAATCCGACGTTCCGACACCGGCATTTTAGAACCGGCTTGATCGCGCGCGGCGGCAGTCCAACGCTCGACCGCACACCGCTCCTGTTCAACGACGATGTCGCGATGCTTTTTGTGGCGCCCGACAAACAGGACGAGCATTTCTATCGCAACGCGCAAGGCGATGAAGTGGTGTTCGTCTCCGAGGGTGAAGGGACGCTTGAGACGCAGTTCGGTAATCTCCCGTTCACGCAGGGCGATTATCTGGTCATTCATCGCGGCATTCTCCATCGCTATCTATTTACGAAGCAGGCGAAGTTGCTGATCATCGAGAGCCGCGGCTATGTCCGAACCCCGAGCCGTTATCGCAACGATTACGGGCAGATCGTCGAAGGGGCGCCGTACAGCGAGCGTGATTTCCGCGGCCCCGAAACGCTGATCACGCACGATGTGCGCAAAGATCATCAGATTATCGTCAAGCAGTACAATGGCTTCAACGAGATCATTCTCGATCATCATCCGTTCGACGTCGTCGGCTGGGACGGGATGTTCTATCCGTGGGCCTTCAACATCAGGGATTTCGAACCGATTGTCGGCCGCGTGCATCAGCCGCCCCCGGTCCATCAGACATTCCAGGGCGACGGCTTCGTCATCTGCTCATTCTGCCCGCGGCCGTTCGACTTCCACCCCGATGCGATACCGGCGCCGTACAATCACAGCAACGTCGACTCTGACGAAGTCATGTTCTACGCGTCGAGCGAGTTCATGAGCCGCAAGGGCATCGAGTACGGCAGCATCACGCATCATCCCGACGGCATTCCGCACGGCCCGCACCCGGGACGCGCTGAGGCGTCGATGAGCGCGAAGGGAACCGACGAGTACGCCGTGATGATGGATTCGTTCTGCCCGCTCAAGATTGCCACGAACGGCGCGACGATCGAGGACAAGGCGTATCAGACGAGCTGGATCGACGCGATGAGCGGCGGCTTCATCCCGCCCACCTCGTAACCGCGGCGATGGCGGAGTTCGATCTTCGGGCGCTCCCGATTCCCGAGCGGTCGCGACTGCTCACACGGGTCGTCGCGCCGCGGCCGATCGCGTTCGTGTCGTCGCTCTCAGCATCGGGCGTCGGCAATCTCGCGCCGTTCTCGTTCTTCACGGCGGGCGGGAGCAACCCGCCGTCGGTCGTGTTCTGCACGGTGAATGACCGGCACGGCCACTCCAAGCACACGCTGCACAACATCCGTGAGACGCGCGAGTACGTCATCAACATCGTGACGCGCGCGATGACGGAGCGCGTGAATACGGCGTCGTTCGAGTATCCGGCGGCGATCGACGAGTTCGATGCCGCCGGATTCACGCGCGTTCCGAGCCGGATCGTCGCGCCGCCCGGTGTCGCCGAATCGCCGGTGCAGCTCGAGTGCCGCCTGCACACCGTGATGTCGCACGGGAACGGACCGAGCGCGAGCAACTACATCGTCGGCGAAGTCGTGCACATCAGCGTCGACGACGCGATCTGCACCGACGGCCTCCCCGACAACGCGAAAATCGAGCATCTGTCGCGCCTCGGCGCCGACTACTACTCCCATATCGATCCGGCGACGCTCTTCTCGCTCGCCCGCCCAAGGACGCCCTGATCATGCCGTCGTTCGCCGACCGTTTCCATGCGCTGCCGCCGTATCCGCTAGCCACGATTCCACAAAAGAAGCGCGAACTGATTGCGCGTGGCATCGACGTAATCGATCTCGGCGCCGGTGACGCGGATCTTTCTCCGCCTCCGGAGGCGATCGAGGCGCTCGCCGAGGCGGGGCGTAACCCGCTGATGAGCCGCTACGGTTTTGGGCTAGGCCTGCCGGCGTTTCGCGAGGCGACGAGCGACTTCATGGCGGAGCGATTCGGTCATCGCTTTGATCCGCTCACAGAGATCGTGCCGCTCATCGGTTCTAAAGAGGGGTTGTCGCATCTTGCCCTCGCGTATGTGCAGAAGGGCGACGCCGTGATCGTCCCCGAGCCGGGCTACAACGCCTATCGCGGTGGCACACAGCTCGCCGACGGCGAGCCGTATCTGTATGCGATCACACCGCGCACGAAGTTTCTCGTCGATCTCGAAGAGATTCCGGAGAGCGTGATGCGGCGCACGAAGATTCTCTATCTCAACTATCCGAACAATCCAACCGGCGCGGTGGCGCCGATGGACTACCTCGAACGCGTCGTGAAGACGTGCGCCGAGCGGGATATCGTCCTCGTGTACGACAATCCGTACTCGGAGATGACGTTCGACGGGTATGTGGCGCCGAGCATCTTCGATGTCGCCGGTGCACGTGACGTCGCGATCGAGTTCCACTCGATGAGCAAGACGTTCAACATGACTGGCTGGCGTTGCGCGTGGGCGTGCGGGAATCCGGCGATCGTCGGCGCGCTGTCGAAGGTGAAGACGTTCGTCGATACCGGACAGTTCCAGGCCGTTCAGTACGCGGCGGTCGCGGCACTGCGCGTCGCGAAACAGTGGGTGCCGGGGAATATCGAAATCTTTCGGCAGCGGCGTGACGCGGCGGTGACCGCGTTCCGCGCGAACGGCTTCGTCTGCGACTCCCCGAAGGCGACGATGTATCTGTGGATTCCGCTTCCACCGCACATCAAGAGTACCGACTTTCAGGAGCGGTTGCTCGAAGGAGGTGTCGTCGTGCTGCCCGGTTCGGCGCTTGGCGCGGGCGGCGAAGGGTTCTTCCGGATTTCGTTCATTACGAGTCCGGAACGGATTGCCGAAGCTGCGGTGCGGGCCGGAAAGGTGTTGCGCAGCTTCTAGCGTGTCTTATGACGTCTGACCGCTCATCGCCGAATGAAGATCGCCACGACCGAACAGTTGATCGCAACACCGGCCGCCCCCAGCTCCGACAGTGAACCCCGGCTACGCAACGCCTCGGCCTGGCTCCAAGAGAAAATCTTCTCTCGCTGATCAGCGGCGGCGACTTTGGCGCTCCAGGTGGCCATATGCAAATCCCAAACCGGCGTGTATGCCGTCTCGCGTCCCCTCGCATCGGGGAGATTCTGCAGCACGTTCAGCGCCGAGAGTCCCGTGAGCATCGCGGAGTTCTCCGGGTCATCGGTTGGGACGACTCCATTGCGGCAACAGCTGGGGCAGACGCATCGGTTGAAATATACCAGAGGGTCTTGTCATCGCCGTACCCGCGCGTGATCCGCAGTGTGACTGTGCCACGCATGGGGTTCAGGTCGGTGACGCGGTCAATGGCCTGGTATTCGTCGGCGATGATCGGCGAGCGGTCGATGCCAGTGGAATACGGAAGCAGACCGTCGCTCTCCGATCCCGCTTGAACAGCCCCGGTTCCGGAGAGTCGAGCAAGACGCGGAGACCACGTCACGCCGCGGTCGTGCTGCGAGAGCGGCACACGCCGATACGAGAATGACGGTGGCGAGCAGGGCGATGCCGCGTGCGCGCAGAGCAGGAGTGTGATTCTTCGTCTCGCCATAGAACGCAGCACCCCCGATTGGTTCCACCGCGCCGGGAAATCGCTGGGATCGAACCGCTGGGCGCTGCTGCGGGAAGTGTCACTCGCCGGACAGGATCCCGGGTCGCTTGAAAATGCCGATTGGGCGTCCCGTCGTGCACTCGATGCGCCGCACGTCATCGGTGATCGACGTGCGCTGGACCGTCGCACAGGCGACAAGTGTGAGGACAGTTGCAAGCGCCGCACGGCGGCCTGTCGCAACGGAGGCGAACCGTACGGGCATCGATCAGTCTCCGGCGAGGGCGATCGCTTCGATCGAGAAGAGCAAGTCGCGCGGGAGCGCGACGACCGGTGCCGATCGTACCGGTGGAGCATGCGGGAAATACTCGGCGAAAAGTGAATTCAGGATCGGAAATCCCGATGCATCGCTGATAAAGCAGGTCACCTTCACGACGCGCGCCATGCTCGATCCGGCATCGTCGAGTACCGCGCGAAGATTCTCGAACGCCTGTCGCGTTTGCAGTTCGAACGACTCGCCGGCCGCCGCGCCGGTGTGGGGATCGAGGCCGGCTTGGCCGGAGACGAAGATCAGATCGCCGGCGCGTATGGCCTGCGAGTACGGTCCGAGGCGCGGGACGCTCGGCGTTTCGATGACAGTTCGCGTGGTTGACACGGTGCGATGGGTTGGAAGACTCGCGAGTTTCGCGCGAGACGATGACGTCGATCCGCCGATTGGTTACGATCAGAATATGCATGACAATGCCAGTGACGCGCTTCTCTGATTGCGAGCACTGATGCCGAACCCTCGTCTCCTGCCGAGACGAAGCGCCTGCGCGAGTCGATCGGTGAGGCGGACGCACTGCTCATCTCACCCCCCGAGTGTGCGCACGGGCTTCCGGGTTCCCTCAAGAACACGCCCGATTGGCTCGTCGAAAGTTCGACCGTTCCGGGAATCCCCTTCTGGATCATGAACACGTCGCCCCGATCGGTACACGCACCGGCGCAGTTGCTCGAGATCGTTCGGACGATGTCACGCGTCCTGACTGCGTAACGGTCGACCGCCCGACTCTTGCGCGGGCGCGACGATTGCTGGATTCTTTGAGTATGCGCCCAGTCGACTGCGCCACCTGTGCCCTGCGAACCGACTCGTGACCGTCTCGTGACCGACGGGATCACCGATGACGAACGCTGGGAAGATGCGCTGCTCGGGTTGGCGCGCGGGGAGTTCTCGCGCCTCGAGCCGCTATTCGTCGGTGATATCGCGGACCCGCTGCTGCAACCGTGGATCGTCGCGTGGCACCGGCAGGGGCGGTTTGCCGACGAGCGTGCGGCGCTCGCCGAAGCCTTGGCCTGCGCCCGCTTTCTCGGCTATGAGGATGTCGCTGAGTACTTCCTGTAGCACCTCCTCCCGCGGGAACTGTGAGCCGGCCGACGGGACACGCTGAAATCGACGCGCTGTTCGACCGCGTGTGTGCGCGGTGACCGCCCTGAGATTTTTTATTCGCTGGCCCGCGGCGGCGATGGCCCCGGCCGCAGGCGTCGTGTTTCTGTACTGGCGCACACGTCAGCGCGGAGCGATTGTCTCCGGGCTCTCGCTCTGGGCGATCTCCTCTCTCATCCGAACGTCGAATGCGCGTCAAAGGCCAGATCACACTTCCTGACAAACAGCAGAAGCTGGCGGCTGCCTCGATCCGTCGCTATTTCCTCGAGGAGCTCGACGTCGAAATCGGCGAGTTGAAATCGTCGCTCGTGCTCGACTACATCTTGCGGGAAATCGGCCCGGCGATTTACAACGACGCGATCGGCGATGCGCGCGCCTTCTTCGACGAGCGCGCCGCCGACCTCAGCGCGATGTGCTATCACAAGGAATTCCCGTACTGGACGCCACTGGTGCGGCGGCCGTCCTAGCCGGTGATGAACTGCGTCACCGCGAGCAGGGTGATACTTCCGACGGCGATCCAGAGCAGTACGCCTTGCACAAGCGGCCGAACGCCGACGGACTTGAGCGTCTCGCGCGTTAATCCGGCGCCGATCAGAAAGAGCGTCGCAACGAGAGCAACGCGCGCCCAACTTGCGATGCGGTCGAACGATGCGTCCGATGCCGGGGCGGCGTATGAGCGCAGCATCGACGCGAACAGGAACAGCGCGATGAAATACGGTGGCTGCAGACGCGCAGTGGGGTCCGCGTGCGCCTTGCGCGCACGCCGCGTCATCGCCGCGGCCGCGAGCGTCAGCGGCACGATCCAGAGCGCCCGCGCGAGTTTTAACACTGTCGCTTCCTGTAGCGCGCTCGCACCATAGCTCGCCGCCGCGCCAACGACCGAACTCGTATCGTGAATCGCAATCGCCGCCCAAATTGCAAACTGATGCTGGGAGAGCTGTAACCAGTGGCCGATTGGCGGAAAGAGATAGAGCGCCACCGCGTTCAGCACGAAAACCGTCGCCAGCGAGACGCTCATCGCCTCCGCACTAGCACCGATCGCCGGACCGACGGCGGCGATCGCGCTACCGCCGCAGATGCTCGTCCCCGCAGTGATCAAGAACGACGTCTGCTTCTCGACGTCGAGAATGCGGCCGAGAAAAACGCCCAATGTCAGCGCCAGCGCGATACCGGCCATCGTATAGCCCACACCCGCCGCTCCGGATTTCGCGACGGCCGCGATGGGAATTCCAAACCCAAGGCCGACCACGGCCGCCTGGAGCAACCATTTCGCCGTCACGCGCGTCGCCACCGGAAACGGATTGCCGACGGTGAGCGCGAGAACCGCGCCAAAGGCCAGCGCAACGGCGGGCGAAGGGACGAAGGACATTCAGGAAAACTAATGGCTGTGTCG
Organism: Gemmatimonadota bacterium; assembly: GCA_043757365.1. Lineage (GTDB taxonomy): Bacteria > Gemmatimonadota > Gemmatimonadetes > Gemmatimonadales > Gemmatimonadaceae > Fen-1231. The sequence continues at coordinate 19,525 of JAYVPN010000016.1, forward strand.
GCGCCGAGCCCGACGGGTTTGGACTGGCTCTCCGACGTTCCGCGAATAAACTTCCGGCATGTTCGATTTCGACTGGATCGTCGTCGGCTCCGGATTCGGAGGCAGCGTCTCCGCCCTTCGTCTCAGCGAGAAGGGCTACACGGTCGCCGTCCTCGAGTGCGGGCGACGCTACGCCGATCACGAATACGCCGCATCTGCGTGGAATCTCCGGCGCTATATCTGGGCGCCGGCGATCGGGCTGCGCGGCATCCTGCGCCTAACCCCGTTCAAGGACATCTTCATCGCCACCGGCTCCGCGGTCGGCGGTGGCAGTGCCGTGTATGCGAACACGCTGTATCGCGCGAAGTCCGCATTTTTTGACAATCCACAGTGGGCGGGGCTCGCCGATTGGCGCACGGAACTGCAGCCGCACTACGACACGGCCGAGCGAATGCTCGGCGTCGCCACGGTGCCGTTCGTGAGCGGCGGGCAGAAGCTACTGCAGGAGGTCGGCGCTCATTTCGGTGTCGCCGACAGCTTCACGCCGACGCCGGTCGGCGTCTTCTTCGGTGAACCGGGAAAGAAAGTCCCTGATCCGTATTTCGGCGGCGAAGGGCCGGAGCGCTCGGGGTGCATACGATGCGGTGCCTGCATGGTGGGCTGCCGTCACGGCGCAAAGAATACGCTGCTCAAGAACTATCTCTGGTTCGCCGAGAAGCGCGGCGCCGAAGTGATCGCTGATTGCGAAGTGACGGATATCCGCCCGATCGGCGCGGCAGACGGTCGTGACGGCTATCGGATCACGACGCAGACGCCAGGGGCTTGGTTTTTCAAGAACAAGCGGACCTTCACGGCGCGCGGCGTCGTTATCGCGGCCGGAGCGCTGGGGACGAATCGCCTGCTCATCAAATGTCGTGAGACCGGCGCCTTGCCGCGCCTGAGCGCCCGGCTCGGCGAGCTCGTGCGCACGAACAGCGAGTCGATTCTCGCCATCACGCTGCCGGATGACTCGCGCGACACGTGGAACGATGTGGCGATCAGCGCGAGCGTGCATCCGCGCGAGGACACGCACATCGAATTCTGCACCTACGGACAGCGTGGCGACTTCATGTCGCTGTTGCTCGCGCCGCTGACGGGGAGGGGGACACGCGTCACGCGCCCGCTCATGATGTTCGGCAGCATCGTGCGGCATCCGCTGCGCTTCCTGCGCAGCCGATGGCCGTTCGGATGGAGCAAGCGTACCCTCGTCGTTCTGGTGATGCAGACGAGCGACAACGCGATTGCCTTCCGCCCCACGCGAGGCCTCTTTGGCGGCTTCGGCCTGCGCACGGAACAGAACTCGGATAGGCCGAACCCAACGTTCATCGACATTGCCAACGAAGCTACCGAGTGGCTCGCCGAGCGCACCGGCGGAATTCCGCAGAGCGGTTTTCTCGAAGCGCTCGCCAACATTCCAACGACGGCGCACATTCTCGGCGGCGCCGCAATCGGCGCCAACGCGACCACCGGAGTCGTCGACGCGAAGCACCGCGCCTTCGGGTACGAAAACTTTCTCATCACCGACGGTGCCGCGATGCCGGCGAATCCGGGCGTCAATCCGTCGCTGAGTATCACGGCGCTCGCCGAGCACGCGATGTCGCACGTCGCACCCAAACACTGAGGCGGTCGATGGCTACGGGAATTCGGAAAGCAGGCGACTTCTGCTGGATCAACATCATAACGCCGTCCTACGACGAGGCGCGTTCGTTTTACGCGGCGGTTCTGGGTTGGAGTTACGTCGAGATGCCGGGCGTCGGCTTCCGCATTCAGGTTGACGGTCTCGATATTGGTGCGATCTACGACACCAATGCGCCGATGACGCCGCCGGGCACGCCGGCCCAGCTCGCCGTCATGATGATGGTTGATAGTGCCGACGCAACCGCCGCCCGCATCACCGAACTGGGCGGCAAGGTAAAACCGGCGATGGATGTCTTCGACGCTGGCCGCATGGTGGTGTGCGAAGACCCGAACGGCGCGAAGTTCGACATCTGGGAGGCGCGCAAAATGCCGGGAGCCGTCGGCGATCGCCGCGCGCACGGCGCGCCGACGTGGTTCGAGACGATCACGTCGGATGACAAGAAGGCGCGCGCGTTCTACGAAGCGCTCTTCGGTTGGACGTCGGATGTCGTGCGCGCGGGATCGTTCGACTACACGAACTTCTCGCTCGACGGCACGCCGATCGGCGGGATGTTTCCGATTCAGCAGGTGATGGGCGATGTGGCATCGCACTGGGGCGTCTACTTCGCCGTCGAGGATGTCGACGCGACGACGACGTTGGCCGCAAGACGCGGTGCCACGGTGCACATTGCGCCGATCAACATTCCGAACATCGGACGCTTCAGCGGTATGGTCTCACCGCAGGGCGTGATGTTCTACATGATCACCTATCCGGGGTGATCGTATTCGGGCGGCCGAACTAATACTTCGGCACCGCCGGATCCACGTCATCGCTCCAGCGAAGAATGCCGCCGGCAAGATTCGTGACGTGAGCGAAGCCGGCGGCTTGCAGCTGGCGCACGGCGTCGGCGCTGCGTTTTCCACTGCGGCACATCACGACGATCTCCCGCGTCCGGTCGAGCTGATCGAGCGAGTCGGGGAGCTCGCCGAGCGGAATTACCCTCGCGCCGGGAATCGCGGTGATCTCGATTTCAAAATGTTCTCTCACGTCCACGAGATCAAAGTCGTCGCCGCGTTTGAGACGCTCGGCGAGTTCGGTCGGCGTGATTTCCTGCACGGTATTGATGTCCATTGGGGATTCCTCTCCGCGAGTTCCGCAGAATTCGTCGTAGTCGATGAGTGCGGTGATGCTGCGCGTCCCGCACGCCGGACATTCCGGATTTCGCGCAACGCGTACCTGGCGGAACTGCATCGCCAACGCGTCGATCAAAAGTAGCCGTCCGGCGAGCGATTCGCCGACGCCGAGAATGAGTTTGATCGCTTCCGTTGCTTGAATCGTGCCGACGAGTCCCGGCAGCACGCCAAGAACGCCGCCCTCCGCGCAACTTGGTACCATCCCCGGCGGCGGCGGGGTGGGGTAGAGGCAGCGGTAGCATGGGCCGTCGGCGGTGCAGAAGACGGAGGCTTGCCCGTCGAACCGGAAGATCGAGCCGTAAACGTTCGGTATGCCGAGCAACACGCAGGCATCGTTCGTGAGGTAGCGCGTCGCAAAGTTATCGGTGCCGTCGATAACAATATCGAAGCCGCGCATGATCTCGAGCGCATTGTGCGACGTCAGCCGCTCGTTGAACGATTCGAGTTGAACCAACGGGTTGATATCGTTGAGCCGGTCGCGGGCCGAATCGAGTTTCGGGCGGCCGACATCCGCCGTGCCGTGGAGCAGTTGCCGCTGGAGATTTGTGATATCGACAACATCGAAGTCGACGAGGCCGATTGTTCCGACGCCGGCGGCGGCGAGATAGAGCGCCGTTGGCGAGCCGAGGCCGCCGGCACCAACGATCAGTACGCGTGCCGCTTTCAGCCGGCGCTGCCCTGCGACGCCTACGTCAGGGAGCGACAGGTGCCGACTGTATCGCAACAGTTCGGGTTGCGTCAGCGTAGGGAGTGCGGACGCGTCGGGCTTGGAAGGGCGAGTCACGGAGATTCCGGAAGGCTGGGAGTTTATGGAATGTCGCCTGCGCCGGCACCGTAGCGCAAATATCGACAACGCATCGCGGCGACCGTACTATTGTAACTCGACCCAACGAGAGGAGATCGGCCGATGAGCGGAGTTCGCGTGCTCGTGGGAACGCGCAAGGGCGCGTTCGTGCTGACGTCGGATGGCAAGCGGAAGAAATGGAACATCACCGGCCCGCATTTTCCGGGGTGGGAGTTGTATCACATCAAAGGCTCGTCGGTCGATCCCAATCGTCTGTACGCTTCGCAGAGCAGTGGCTGGTTCGGCCAGATCATTCAACGGTCCGACGACGGCGGCGCGACCTGGAATCCGGTCGATAACAAGTTCGCCTACGACGGCGTTCCCGGCACGCACCAGTGGTACGATGGCACGCCGCATCCGTGGGAGTTCAAGCGCGTCTGGCATCTCGAGCCGTCGCTGACGGACCCCGACACCGTCTATGCCGGTATCGAAGACGCGGCGCTCTTCAAATCGACCGACGGCGGGAAGAGCTGGAACGAGCTGAGCGGACTCCGCGGCCACGGCTCGGGCCCGCACTGGGCGCCGGGTGCCGGTGGTATGTGTCTTCACACGATCGTGATCGATCCGTCGAATCACAAACGGATGTACGTGGCGATTTCGTCGGCCGGTGCGTTCCGCACCGACGACGAAGGCGCGACCTGGAAGCCGATCAATCAGGGCCTGCGCTCGGCGCACATTCCCGATCCGACCGCCGAGGTTGGGCACTGCGTGCATCGCATCGCGATGCATCCGTCGCGCCCCAATACGCTGTTCATGCAGAAGCACTGGGACGTGATGCGCAGCGACGACGCCGGTGATAACTGGCACGAGGTCAGTGGGAATCTGCCGACCGACTTCGGCTTTCCGATCGAAGTGCACGCGCACGAGCCGGAAACCATTTATGTCGTGCCGATCACGAGCGATGCACACCATTTCGTGATGGACGGCAAGCTGCGCGTCTATCGCAGCCGCACCGGCGGCAACGAATGGGAGGCACTGACTCACGGGCTACCGCAGAACGACTGTTACGTCAACATCCTGCGCGATGCGATGGCCGTCGATCGGCTCCACGACTGCGGCGTCTACTTCGGGACGACCGGCGGGCAAGTCTACTGCTCACCCGACGGCGGCGATCACTGGGAGTCGATTGTGCGCGATCTCCCAGCTGTGCTCAGTGTGGAAGTGCAGACGTTGTCATGATTCGTGTCGTCCTGCCGTCGCCGCTTCGGTCGCTCGCCAAAACGCCCGAGGAGATCCACGTGGACGTGACGGGCGTGGTGTCGGTGCGCACGGTGCTGGATGCCGTGGAGCAGGCGTATCCGACGCTGCGCGGAACGATGCGCGATCACGGGACCCTCAAGCGCCGTGATTTCGTACGATTCTTCGTGTGCCAGGAAGACTGGTCGCACGAGTCGGCGGACGCTGAGCTCCCGGCAGAGATCGTCGCTGGGCAGGAGCCTTTCCTTGTCGTCGGCGCGACGGCGGGCGGCTAGCGGCCGAGTAACTTCGCGACCGCGGCGACCGTCGCGTCGATGCCGACGGGCTTGTTGGCGTGCGCTGAACCGCTCTCGTGGTACGCGCTGACGACTTCCGGATCCTTGAGCAAATGCCCGGTGAGCACGCTCACCACGCGCGCATCCGGTGCGATTATTCCCGCCGCGCGAAGTTTCTTCACCCCGGCAACGCTCGCCGCGCTCGCCGGCTCGCAGCCGACACCCGCGGCATCGATCACGGCCTTTGCATCGAGAATCTCGGCGTCGCTCACCGCCGTGACAGCACCGCCGGTTTCGCGAATCGCCCGGACGGCGCGATCCCAGCTCGCGGGATCGCCAATACGAATTGCGCTCGCGACCGTCTCCGGCTTCACCACATCGTGCGTCGCGAAATCGTGGTCGAACGAATGGGCGAACGGCGCCGCACCGGCGGCCTGAACGGCAAGCAGGCGCGGTACCTTCGAAATGAGACCGAGTGCCTTCGCTTCGCGCAACGCTTTTCCGAATGCCGAAGTATTCCCGAGATTGCCGGCGGGGAGCGCGATCCAGTCGGGGGCGTCCCATCCCATCTGCTGCAGCATCTCGAGGACGATTGTCTTCTGCCCCTCGAGTCGCCACGGGTTAATTGAATTCACCAAATAGACGCCGAGTTCACGGCTCGACTCGCGCGCCAGCCTGAGGCAGGCGTCAAAGTCGCCGTCCACCAACAGCGTCTTCGCGCCGTACGCGATCGACTGCGTGAGTTTGCCGAGCGCGATCTTTCCACGCGGCACGAAGACGAGCGCCGGAATCCCGGCCTGCGCGGCATACGACGCGAGCGATGCCGACGTATTTCCAGTTGACGCGCACGCAACTGCGGTCGCGCCGACGCGCTTCGCCTGCGTTACGGCGACCGTCATCCCACGGTCCTTGAACGATCCGGTCGGGTTGTGTCCCTCGTGCTTGAGCAGCAGTTCGGCGACACCGGCGTAGTCGCTGATCGCCGCGCGCGCGAGTAGCGGTGTATTTCCCTCGGGATGGCTGACGCTCGTTCCCGCCGATGGCATTACGATCTCGCGGAATCGCCACACGCCGCTCGCGTCACCGCCGTGATCGCTCGGACGCGTGCAGCAACGCTGCGCAAATCGCGACAACAGTGCCGCGCCCTGCGCGCCGGGTGTGCCGTGCACGATTTCGAGGAGACCGCCGCACGCCTTGCAATCGGCCGCCGCGTCGAGTTCGGGCCATGAAGCGCCGCACGCGGCACATCGCTGCACACTCGCGGCGCCAAATGGAAGAAAGGTGGAATCAGACACTTGTCGCATCCTCTGAAAGGTCGAGTGCACCGCGAATCGCGACGCGCGCGACCCGGGCGTGACATTCAATGCCGGCGCCGTTGTAGCTGCGGCGAACGGCCTCGGCCACAGTCTCGGCGATTGCTGCACTGCTGGTGAAATAGAAGCTCGTCGGTCCCGCACCGGAAATCGAACCGCCGAGCGCACCGGCGGAGAGTGCCGCGCGTTTCGCGTCGAGAAAGCCCGGAAGGAGCGGAGCGCGCGCCGGCTCCGCGACGTGATCGTCGAGGGCGCGGCCGAGCAAATCGAGATCGCCGTTGGCGAAGGCCGCGACCATTGCCGCGACGTTCGCCATTTGCGTGATCAGCAGCGCGCGAGGAATCGTCGCGGGCAGCACGGCACGCGCGTCGGCGGTGCGCAATCGCTGCGCCGGGTGCACCATCACGATGTGCAGCGCGTGCGGAACGGGGAGCGCGACAATATCGAACGGATCGACCGATCGGACGAGCGATATTCCACCGAACAGCGATGGTGCGAGATTGTCGGCATGACGTCCCGCCACAACGGCCTCGGCGTCGAGGGCGCAGGCAAGCACTTCGAGCGGTGTCAGCGGTTCGTCGAGCAGCCGGTTCACCGCGACGGCGCCGGCGACCGCCGACGCTGCGCTGCCGCCTTGTCCGCCGGAGAGGGGGAGTCCCTTGATGATCGTCAACGATACGCCGACGTCGTTCGCCCCTGCGCGCGTGAGCACTGCCGATGCGGCAATGCCGGCGGTGTTCTTCGCGGCGTCGGTCGGCAACTCGGCGTGACCGGCCGACGCGATCGATACGCCACCGGACGATGTGCGCTCGGCGATCACACGGTCACCCGGACCGCTGACGGCCATCCCGAGCACATCGAGCCCCGGCCCGATGTTGCCGATGCCGCCTGGCGCGATGGCCGCTGCGCGATCTCTCATCGCTCACGACCGAACTGATAAATGACGGGTTTCATGGCGGAATCTCGGGGGGAGCGACTGGGACTGTTGCTCAGGTTAGCGACCGAGCGCGGCGGTGTCCATTCCCGGTGCGGAACCGTAGATTCTTCGCCGATTGCCATTCCCCGAAATACCCCTCAGGAGACCGAGATCATGCGAGCGATTCGCGCCGTTTTCGCCCTCGCCATACTTTCGCTGCGACTGTTCTCGCAACAGCCGACAGTCGCTCCTGCTGCAGCCGTCGCTCCGCACGCCATGCAGCCGAACGACTGGCACCGTGTACGGACGCTCAGCGCGCCCGCGATGTCGCCGGATGGCAAGCGCGTTGCCGTAACGGTGACGACGGTGGTCGAGACGCAGAATAAACGGCACAGTGAGATATGGGTCGTCAGTACCGCCGGTGGAACGCCAGAGCGGTGGACGTCGCCCGGATTCGAGAGCTCGAATCCTCGTTGGTCGGAGGATGGCAAGTTGATGTATTTCACCTCGACTCGTCCCGGTGGCCGTGGCTCGAACTGGGCGATTCGCCTCGATGAGCCGGCCGGCGAAGCGTTTCAGCCGGATTCGATTCCGACGGTCGGTACGCAGCCGCGCGATCGCAGTTTTACGATCTATGCTGTTGCCGACACCACCGGCGGCCGCGGGGGACGTGGCGGGCGCGGCGGTTTCGGTGCTCCGGCCGTAGCGCCGGCGAATCTCGCAGTACCGCCAGCGGGTTCGATCACGAAGCCGGTCGATCCGACGCGATTCGATGGACGCCAGATCGTGAACTTTCCATACAAATCGAATGGCGTCGGCTTCATCGCCAACTCGATCGTGCCGCCGCGGCCGGCGCCGCAGCCCTCGCAGCTCTTCATGCAGAAGCGCGGTGAGAACAAGCGCACGCAGTTGACAAACACCGCATACTCGCATCGCGATGTGGTCGTTTCGCCGGACGGCAAGCTGATCGCCTTCGTCGCCGACGCACAGCTTCGCCCGGATTCACTCGTCGCGGCGAATGCCGATTCGGTTTCAAAGCTCCCCTACGACCGCATGCGCGACGAAGCGCCGCGGAACGACGACGACATCTACGTGATACCGGTGGCCGGCGGCGAGCCGAAAAAGATCGCCGCGCTGCAAGGCTCGGAAACATCGATCGAGTTCTCGACCGACTCCAGGCGTATCGCCTTCATTTCGCGTCCGGGCCGCTACAAGAACTCGGCGCTGCACATCATCGACGTCGCCGGCGGCGCGGTGCAGAATCTCACGAACGGTTGGCAGTACGAGCCGTCGTCGTTCGATTTCCTGCCGAACGGCGAAATCGCGATGACGGCAACGATCGGCGGCCGTGCGGCACTCTTTGTCGTCAACGCGAAAACGGGCGTGACGCGCGAAGCGATCGGCGGTCGGCGCATGGTACGCGGCTGGAGCTGGGACGAGAAAAAAGCCAAAGTCGCTTTCGTCGCGACCAATGTGAGCAGGCCGACCGAGCTCTTCCTCGCCGATTGGGACGGCAAGAACGAGCGCAAAATCACCGCGTTCAACGACGCGCTCAACAGCGAAGTGGTCTGGTCGGACGCCGAACGTTTCACCTATCCGAGTGTCGGCGGCCTAACGATCGAAGGGTGGCTTATGAAACCGTACGGCTACGTGCCGGGCAAGAAATATCCGGTCGTGCTCTACATCCACGGCGGTCCGCACTCGCAGTACGACGAAGGCTGGTTCGACGAGTTCCAGAACCTCGCCGCCGGGGGAATGATGGTTTTGTATACAAATCCGCGTGGCTCGAGCGGCTACAACACCGAGTTCACATACGCCACGCTCGGTCGCTGGGGCGCCGAAGACTATCAGGATCTCATGAAGGCCACCGACATCGTCGCGGCCCGCGCTGACATCGACTCGACGCGTATGGGCGTCACCGGCGGCTCGTACGGCGGCTTCATGACGGCGTGGATCGAAACCAAGACGACGCGTTTCAAAGCCGCCGAGACCGATCGGATGATCGCCAACTGGGTGAGCTGGTACAGCGCGAGCGACGCGCAGGGGCTTACCGAAGGAGAGTTCTTCGGCAAGCCGTGGGAGAACCCGGCGATGTACGACTCCTTATCGCCGATCAAATACGTCTCGAGAGTGAAAACGCCGACGCTCCTCGTGCAGAGTGAAGAAGATTTTCGCACACCTATGCCGGAGGCCGAGCAGTGGTTCATGAGCCTCAAGAAATTGGGTGTGCCGGCGGAGTTCGTGCGGTACCCGCGGTCGAATCACGATCTGTCGCGCACCGGCGAGCCGTGGTTGCTCGTCGATCGACTCGGTCGCATTCGTCAGTGGTTCACCTATTGGCTGAAGCCGTAAGGTGCGCGCGATGAACACCGTTCGGCGGCGGGTGCGATGAAACTCCAGCGCACCCTCACGACCACCGCGCTGGTGTTCGTGATGTTCTTCACGGTCTCGGGCGGCGCGTACACGATGGAAGGGATGGTCGCGACCGTCGGCCCGGGGATCGCGCTCCTCACGCTGTTCGTCGTGCCGTTCATCTGGTCGCTCCCCGAGACGCTGATCATCGGTGAGCTCGCGAGCATGCTCCCGGAGGAGGGCGGCTACTATCGGTGGGTGCGTCGCGCCTTCGGACCGTTCTGGGCATTCCAGAACGGCTGGGCGACATGGATGTACTCGCTCGTCGATATGGCGATCTATCCGGTGCTGTTCAATCAGTACCTCGCCTGGTTTTTCCCGGGAATGAGCGCGAATGCGCACTGGATGGTATCGCTCGCTGTCATCTGGGGCGCGACGGCGATCAATCTGCGGGGTGCGTTTCGCGTCGGGCGCGTGTCGATCATCGCCGGTTCGTTCGTGCTCGCCGGCTTTCTCGCACTCGCGCTCTTCTCCATCCCGCATGTCATGCACGTGCCGTGGCAGCCGTTCACCGTCGGCACCGGCAGCATCCGGAGCGGTTTCGCCGTCGCCCTCTCGACGGTGCTCTGGAATTACATCGGATGGGACAACGCCTCGACGGTACAGGGCGAAGTGATCGATGCGAGTCGCGCCTATCCCCGCGCGCTCGCGTTCGCGCTGCCGCTCGTCGCGCTCAGCTACTTCGTACCGCTCTTGCCGACGCTCGCAGCGTCGGATCCGTCGATCTGGAAGGAAGGCGCGTGGCCGGCGATTGCCGTTGCAACCGCAGGGAAGGCCGGTCCGTTCATTGCCGCGTGGCTCGCGCTTGGCGGATTGATCAGCGCGCTCGCGCTGTTCAACGCGCTCCTGATGGCGTATTCGCGCATTCCGCTGGCGCTCGCGAACGATGGTTTGCTTCCGGCAGCGCTCGGAAAGACCGACGCACGCGGCACGCCGCGCAACGCGATTCTCGTCGCGGCCGTCTGCTATTCGGTGTTCGTAATTCTACCGTTTGGTCAACTCGTCGTCGCCGACGTACTGCTTTATACGGTCGCGATGTTGCTCGAGTTCGCGGCGCTGATTCAACTGCGGCAACGCGAGCCAAATCTGCGCGGCTACTTTCGTGTGCCGGTCGGCACCGCGGGGATCACGCTGATCGCGGCTTTCCCAGCACTCGTTCTCGGCGTCGTGCTCTGGCTTTCGCTGCGCGATGGCGAGCTCGCGATGAAGTCGCTGGTCAGTTCCGGCGTTGCACTCGCACTCGGGCCTCTGTTCTACACGATCGCAACACGAGGACCGAGGTCCGTTTAGGGCCGCTTGTACACCGCGCCGCCCTTCATCACGAACGTCACGTTCGCCGCGCGCGTCTTCGCGATGTCCTTCGTCGGGTCGCCGTTGACGGCGATGAGATCGGCCCATAGTCCGACCTGCACAGCGCCGAGCTGCTTTTCCATGTGCAACACCCTCGCGTTCACGCTCGTCGCTGCCTTGAGTGCCGCGATCGGCGTCATTCCGTAGTCGACGAGCAACTCGAGCTCGCGCGCCTCTTCGCCGTGCGTGAAGACGCCGACATCGCTGCCATTGCAAATCGTCACGCCGGCATCGAGCGCCATCTTGAACGTTTCGCGCTTGCTCGTAATGCTGCGCGGCTCCGGGTCCACGCCCTTCTTCCAGCCGCCATACTGCGAAACCGCGTCACCGGCCGCGAGTGTCGGACAGAACGCAACGCCTTTCTCCTTCATCAGTCGAAAGACTTCCGGCGTGCCGTTATCTCCGTGCTCGATGTCTTCCACGCCGGCCATGATCGCGCGACGCATGCCTTCGGGTGTCGAAGAGTGCGCGACGACCGCCCGTCCGCTCGACCGCGCCGTCTCGACCATCGCCCGCAACTCGGCTTCGCTGAACGACGGCATCGTCTCACCGTTCGGCCCCCACCGATAATCCGCGTACACCTTGATCCAGTCCGCACCGTGCGCAATCTGATCGCGCGTCACGCGGATCACGTCTTCGGGTCCATTCGCTTCCTCGGCGCCCTGTGCGGGTTCGAAGGAAAAATCGACGCGGCGCGGCGCATACGAACCGGTCGCAACGATCGCTCGCGTCGTCACCAACAGCCGCGGCCCGACGAGAATCCCCTGGTTCAACGCTTGCTTGAGTCCGACATCGGCGTAGCCCGCGCCCTCGGTGCCGAGGTCGCGCAGCAGCGTCCATCCCGCCATCAACGTGTTGCGCAGATGATTCGTCGCCCGCGCGATACGCACGGTCTGCGACTCTTTCATCACCTGATCGTTCCAGCTCGCTTCGTTGTACGGATGGAGCAACACGTGCGAGTGCGTGTCGATGAGTCCCGGAAGCAGCGTCGTGTTTGGCAGGTCGATCACCGTCGCGCCCTTCGGCGAGCCGACCTCAATCGCCGGACCAACGGCCGCGATGCGATCGCGACGAACGAGTACGGTCCAGCCGCTGTGTGGCGCGTCCGAAATTGCGTCCCACACGGCGGCGGGCTTGAGCAGCACGAGCGTGTCGCGCTGCTGCGCTTCGAGCGCGGGCGCGTACGCCGTCGCGGTCACGAGCAAGGCGGGGAGCAACAACGAGCGCAAACGCGGCATCATCATCTCAGGGTAGCGGGGAATACGGCGAACCTCACTCGGTCGGCGGCTCGACGGTCATGCCGCGATGGTTCGGCATGTTCGTCACACCGCCAGAAACTACGAACGCCATGAAATCAGAAGAACTGACATCGAGCCGAGACACGCGCGACGTCGGCAGGATGAACGTCCAGCCGGCAAACGCATACGACTGGGGAAAATACACCACGACCGAATCCCGCGAGTCGAGCGCGACGAACGATTCCTGCGTGATGAATCCAAGGCCGCGTACCGTGCCGTCGCCAGTGAAGTCCACCAGCACGGGCTTGTCGAAACGGCGTTTCTCGCCGACGAATGCGTTCAGTAAGTCTTTGGTGGACGAGTAGACGAGCCTCACCAAGGGCAGCCGCGCCAGCAGACTCTCGAATCCGGTCACGAGACCGGCGGTGATCAGGCTCGAACCGAGAAATCCGACTAAGGTAATCACGCCGATCGTCGCCGCGAAGCCAGCGCCGGGAATCGAGAGGCCGAGCCAGCTGTCGATCTTGATGAACGCCTGATAGCAGACGTAGCCCGTCACCACCGCCGGAACGGTGAGAATCAGGCCACGCAGGAAGTACGAAAGAAGTCGCTTCATTGCTCGTGCCACGTCGGGGGGCCAGCGCCGCGCCGCTGGTAGGCGTAATATCTGGTGCGCCATAAAAGATAACCTGAACCGGCCCCCACTGATGACACCCCGTCGCGTCACCCCCCTCTCGCGTATCACGCTGCTCGTCGGTGCCCTCGCGGTGGGCACGACCGCCCTGCATGCGCAGTCGGCGAAGAAGCCGATCACTCAGGACGTCTACGATCTCTGGAAGACGATCGGCGGCTCCACGCTCTCGCCCGACGGCAACTGGCTCGCCTTCCAGCACTCGCCGGTCGTCGGCGATGGCGAGGAAGTCCTTCGCAGCACCAAGGCAACCACCGAGTACCGCTTCGCGCGCGGCTTCACCGGCCGCCCGCAGATGGTGCCGAACGCCGACTCGACCGCGCAGTTCAACTCGCCGGCCGCACAGTTCTCGGCGAACTCCAAAGTCCTCGCCTTCGTCACCTTCGCCCCGCGCGCCGAGTACGGCGCGGCGCGGGGTGGAATGGCGCGCGGCACCGTAACACCGCGCAACTCGCTGACACTCATCAGTGCCGCGGACGGCAAGGCGACGGTCATTCCCCGCGTCCGCTCGTTCAAGTTCGCGAAGGAGGGCGGCAGGTTCATCGCGTATTTGATGGAAGCCGACAGCGCCGCGCCGAGTACCGGTGGTGGCGGTGGTGCCGCCGGTGGACGTGGTGGTCGCGGCGGCGCTGGTGCGGCCGGCGGAACGGCGGCTGCAACCGAGCCGGCCTCGACGCTCATCCTCCGCGATCTCTCGACCGGCACCGACGCGAAGATCGAATCCGTGACGGCCTACGTCTTTGACGAAGCGGAAAAGATTCTCGCCTACACGACGGGCGGCACCACCGACAGCGCGAACAACGGCGCCTTCGTTCGCGAGCTTGCGAGCGGCAAGATCACGTCGCTCCTCCAAGGGAAGGGAAGCTACAAGTCGCTCGTCCTCGACAAGAAGGGCAATCAGGCGGCCTTCGTGAGCGATCACGCCACTGCCGCCGCCGGTGGCAAGTCGGCGTTCTCGCTCTACCACTCGGTGCTCGCCGGCGGAAAGGGACAGACGGCCCCAACAGCAGCCACCGAGATCTCGATGAACGCGCAGTTCGACGGCGGCTACTTCATCGCCGATCGCGGCCGCGTCGACTTCACGCGTGACGGCGGCGCGGTGATCTTCGCGCTGGCCAAGCCGCTACCCGAGGCCGTTCCCACCGACTCGCTCATCGACAAATCAGTCTACGACCTCTGGCATTATCAGGATGCCGTCGTGAATCCGGTGCAAAAACTGCAGACGGCGCGCGACCGCAATCGCACGTACACGGCGGTCTATCAGATCGCCCTCAGGAAATCCCTGCGACTCGGCGACGACTCAATCCCGACGCTCACTCTCACTGATAACGGCAAATTCGCGCTCGCTAACAACGCGCTCGCGTACTCGATCGACGCCGGCTGGGGTGAGGGCGGCAGTGATGTCTACATCGTCGATGCGACAACCGGCGCGCGATCGCTGGTCGGCAGGAAGATGCGCAATCCCGTAGCCCTCTCGGTGGGCGGAAAGTTCGCCACGTACTACGGCGAAGGTTCCTGGAAGTCGCGTAATCTCGCGACGGGCAAGACGCTCGACATCAGCTCCGCCTCAAAGGCGGTCTTCTTCGACGACGAAGCCATCGACGACAGCGCCGAGCCGCGCCCGTTCGGCATCGCCGGCTGGATGAAGGATGATGCCCGCGTGCTCGTCTACGACAAGACGGACATCTGGGAACTCGACCCGGCCGGTGTTGCCGCGCCGATCAATCTCACCGCGGGCGCCGGAAAGAAGAGCAACGTCACCTACCGCCTCGTCGATCTCGATCGCGATGAGCCAGCGCTCGACCCGACGAAGCCAATGCTGCTCCGCGCGCTCAAGAACGAGACGAAGGAGAGCGGCTACTACCGCGACACGTTCGGTGCGGCAGCGGTTCCGGAGCTGCTGATCGGTGGCCCGCGCGCCTACAACGCGCTCGCGAAGGCGCGGAAGGCCGACACGTACATGATGACGCAGTCGACCTACCGCGAATATCCCGACATCTACGTCGGCACCAGCATCGGCCAGGTCAGCAAAGTCACGACCGCGAACCCGCAGGAGAGCGAATATCCGCGCGGCGACGTCGAGCTCGTGAGCTGGCTCTCGGACGATGGTGTGAAGTTGCAGGGGATGCTCTACAAGCCCGAGAACTTCGATCCGAAGAAGAAGTATCCGATGGTCTCGTACTTCTATGAAAAGCTCTCGGATGGTCTGTACGGGTACGTCGCGCCGTCAGGCCGCAACAACGTCAACCCTCTCGTCTACACGTCGCTCGGCTATCTCGTCTTCTTCCCCGACGTCGTCTACACGATGGGCTATCCCGGACCGAGCTCGTATAAGTCGATCGTTTCCGGCGTGAAGTCGCTGATCGAGCGGGGCTACGTCGATGCAAAGCGGCTCGGCCTCAACGGCCAGTCGTGGGGTGGTTATGAAACGGCGTACATCATCACGCAGACGAACATGTTCGCAGCGGCGGTGCCAAATGCGTCGGTCGTGAACATGACGAGCGCCTACGGCGGCATACGCTGGGAGTCGGGCATCGCGCGCACCGGGCAGTACGAGCACGGCCAGAGCCGCATCGGTGGTTCGCTCTGGCAGTATCCGGAGCGCTACATTCTCAACTCGCCGCTCTTCCAACTCGATCGCGTGACGACGCCGATCATGTGGATGGAAAATGACGCCGACGGCGCCGTTCCGTGGTATCAGGGCATCGAGTACTACCTCGCGATGCGCCGCCTGAAAAAGGAAGCGTATATGGTCGTGTACAACGGCGAGGGGCACAACCCGAGCAAGCGCGCGAACCAGAAAGACATCGACAAGAAGATGCAGGAGTTCTTCGCCAACAAACTGATGGGCGCCCCGGCGCCGGAGTGGATGACGAAGGGCATCCCGAACCTCGAAAAGTCGCGCGATCAGGTCAAGATG
>JAYVPN010000017.1:0-10166 GCA_043757365.1 Gemmatimonadota bacterium
GGGGACTGCTGAGCATACGGTCCAATTTAGTGGATCGGGGCGAAAATGGGGCTGGTCCGAGCCCTTCAATAACACCGTCGGGGGGGGCCATGGTCGACAGTATGCCACCACCCGAAGCGCCGAGAAGGCCTTTGCCAACGGTTTCCCTACGTACGAATCGGGCTGGGGGATTCCGAGCGCCCAAAGAACGGTCGGCGGGACGTCCGTTAGGCGGACATCCCGCCCCGGGTCGCATGGCGGGATTGCGCCGCGAGATGCAACAGACCGCAGACGCTACGGTCGCCACTCTGTAACGGTGCACGGAATTTCCCGGGTGCGACTCGTGCACGGCCGTGACCCCCTAGCGGTCACGCCGCGGTGGGGTGATTCTCTCTCGAACACCCCACGCCCGAGGCACGACATGAGCGACCCAGTCGCCGCAGCGCCGCAACCCGACCCGTCCGGTATCGTCGAGGATTTCGTCGACATCTTCGCCAGTCCGGCACAGGTATTCGCGCGGCGCGAGAGTGCCAATCCGATGCTACCGTTCCTGATCGTCTGCGCGATTCTGATCGGCCTCTTTTTCGCCAGTCGCGGCGCAATGGGACCGATTTATCAGGCGCAAATGCAGAAAGGCACCGAAGCGGCAATGCAGGCGAATCCGCAGCTCACGGAAGAGCAGATGGCGAAGGCGCGGCCGATGATGGAAATGAGCATCAACTTCGGCGCCGTGATCATCGTGCCGGTGGGCCTGTTGATTCTCGCCCTCGTCACGATGGTCGTCGGGCGCGTTCTCGGCGGGACGCCGTCTTACAGCACGGCGCTGATGATCGCGTCGTTCGCGTGGGTGCCGCGAATTGTCGGCTCACTCGTCCAGATGGTGCAAACGCTCGCGATGGACGTGAGCGGCTTCATTTCACCCAATCAACTGTCGATCAGCGCGGCACGCTTCGTCGACCCGGTGACGACGTCGAACGGCATTCAGGCCGTACTCGCGCGCCTCGATCTCTTCACGTTCTGGGTCACGGCCTTGCTCGCAATCGGTCTCGTCGCCGGCGGGAAGGTCCCCAAGTCGAAACTGTGGATTGCGGCGGCGCTGCTCTTTGTGATCGGTTCCTGTCCGGCGCTCTGGACGCTGATCAAGGGATAAGCGCCGGTATCACGAGGCGCGAACGGAATCGATCACCCACCCGCTCCGCCTCGAACCGGCCACCGTGTCCTTCGGCGATCCATCGGACGATCGCCGTGCCAAGCCCCCGACTGCTTTGGTCGGGGGCTTTGTCGATGTCGAACGCGCTTATCACTTCGACGATCGCGTCAGCACCGTCCAGTCGCACGGACGTCGTGACGGGCTCGGTGGCTGCGCCGTGACGACAGGCATTTTCGAGCAGTTCGAGTAACGCTTCGCGCAGCAGCGGCGCGTTGCCGCGAACGATCGCCGGCTCGACATCGCCGAGCGCCAGTGCGCGATTCAGCGAACCGGCACGGCCGCGCATCAGGTCGGTACACTCGAGCGCGACGCCGTCGAGTTCGACGTCACCGTCGAGCATGATGCGCTCTCCCGCCTCCGCTTCGGCGAGCAAAAAGAGCTCGTCGACGCGCCGGCGCATCTGCTCGGCCGCGATCCGCACGCGCGCGAGTGTCGCGATGAGCTCGTCGCGGTCGCGCGGTGCGCCGTCGATCGCGTGTGCCGATTCGCCGAGGACGAGCGTCAGCGGCGTGCGAATCTGATGCGCGGCTTCGCGCACGAAGCCGACATTGCGTCGTTGCGCCTCGTCCAACCGTTGCAGCAGCGCGTTGAACTCGACCGCGAGTCCATCGATCTCGTCGGGCTTGTCGCCGACGGGAATACGATGTGAGAGATCGCTCGGTGCGATCGCCGCGATCGACGCCGAGAGTTCGTGCACCGGGCGCAACGATCGCCGCGCCAGCACATATCCAAAGACGAGACTGAGCAGCACGATGAGCGGCGCAATGATCGCAAGCGCGCCGCCGAGCTGCTCGGTGTCGCTCTCGATTCCCTCGGTCGAACCGAACGCGACGATATCGAAATGCCACTCCCTGCCGCCCTCACGGAAAAAGGCGTTTCGAATGCCGATCACGCGCAGATCGGGGCCGCCCTGATCGAGTGACATACGGATCACACCGGGCTGCCGCCCCCAGCCGCCAAGCACGCGATCCAGTTGCCGGTCGCGATTGACCCCGGCAATAAGCCGACCCAATGTGTCGGCAATCGCGAAGGCCTCGCCCTCGGGCGGCCATTCCGTAACGACTTCATTTGCCGCATACGCGAACGACGAATCCGGTGACTCGTGAAGCTCGCGCGCGAGCGACTGGGCGATCGACTCCGTCGTTTTCGTCAGACGTACATCCAGTCGGCGATTCGATTCGCGCCACAAGTAGCCGAGCGCACCGGCCGCGAGAAGGGCGAGACTGAGCGCGAAGGCGAGCGCGAAGCTCCCGGCGAGTCGAAGTCGCAGGCGGCTAAGTGGCATCGGTGCCCGCCGGTCGCTCGGTTAGCACGTAGCCGGCGCCGCGCACAGTGTGCAGCAGCGGCGGCAGGGATTCGCGGTCGATTTTACGACGCAGTCGTCCGACGAGTACGTCGACCGCATTGGCAACCGGATCGAAGTTGTCATCCCAGACGTGCTCGAGAATCTTCGCGCGACTGACGACGCGACGCGGATTGCGCAGCAGATAATCGAGCAATGCGTACTCCCGCGCCGTCAGCGAAATCTCGACGCCGGCGCGGCTCGCGATCCGGCTCGCCGGGTCGAGTTCGAGATCGGCGAGGCGCAGCACCGGCTCGAGTGACGCCGCCGGACGACGGGCAAGCGCCCGCAGTCGCGCCAGCAGTTCATTCACCGCGAACGGTTTGGCGAGATAGTCGTCGGCGCCGGCATCGAGCCCACGCACGCGGTCGTTGACCGCGTTCCGCGCCGTCAGCACGAGCAGCGGCGTTCGGTCGCCGCGGGCGCGGAGCCGACGGCACACTTCGAAACCGTCAAAGTCCGGAAGGCCGACGTCAATGATCGCCAGATCGTACTCGGTAGAGGCGAGGGCATCGAGCGCCCGCTGTCCCGATGGAACGGCATCGGCCGCCCACGCGGCCTCCCGCAAGACTCGCAGCAGGAAGGCCTGAACTTCGGGATCGTCCTCGACGACGAGAAGGCGCATGATTAAAACTACAACAGCGAGTGTACGGTTTACAGTTGTCCGTTCACGGTGAACGGTAAACGGACAACTGTAAACCATACACTCGCTGTTGCCGTTACGGCTTCTTCGGAGCCGGCTTCGCCGCTGCCTTGGCGGCCTTCGCCTTGTCGGCATCCGCTTCCTTCTTCTCGGCCGCCGCGCTCTCGTGCAGCACGGCACCGGCCTTGCCAGTCATCGCATTGACCGCGACTTCATCGACGCCCGACTTGCCTTCGGTCTTGAAGTCGAACGAATAGATGAGCTTCCCCTTCTCTTCTTCGATCTCGATGCTCGCGACCTTGCCTTTCGGCACCTTCGCTTGCGCCGCCGCCGTCGCGGCCTCAACCGTAATCTTCGCCTTCTTGAGCAGTCC
This sequence comes from Gemmatimonadota bacterium, assembly GCA_043757365.1. Lineage (GTDB taxonomy): Bacteria > Gemmatimonadota > Gemmatimonadetes > Gemmatimonadales > Gemmatimonadaceae > Fen-1231. The sequence continues at coordinate 3,548 of JAYVPN010000017.1, forward strand.
CGGCTTCTCCTCCTTCACCTTCACGTCCTGGGCGAACAGCGGAACGGCCACGAACAGGGCCAGCGTCGCCATCGAAACCTTCGTCGTCATCGACATCTCCGTCAGAGAGGAAAGAATTAGGCCGTGCGATATCCTCGGCCGCGAATCGCCACAAGCAGTACCGGTACCACGAACAGCGTGATCGGCGTCGACAGCGCGAGCCCGCCGATCACCGCGAGCGCGAGCGGCTTCTGGAGCTCGCTGCCGGCGCCGATGCCGAGCGCCAGCGGCAACAAACCGAACAACGTACACAACGTCGTCATGAGAATCGGACGAAGCCGCACGCGCGCGGCCTCACGAATTCCGGTCTCGAGATCGACCCCCTCCGTCTGCATCCGGTGTTTCGTAAAGTCGAGCAGGATGATGCCGTTCTTCACGATCAGCCCAACGAGCAGAATGAGTCCCATGAAGCTGGAGACGTTCAATGACGTCTTCGTGACAAGCAGCAGCACGAGCGCACCAACGAACGACAGCGGCGCCGCGAGCAGCACCACGAGCGGCTCAACGAATGACCGAAACTGGATCACCATCACCGCGGTGACACTGACAGCGGCGAGCGCGAGCACGAGGAGCAGCGCCTTGAACGCGGTTTGCTGACTCGCGTACCGGCCGCCGAGCTCCACACGGATTCCCTCCGGCACCGGCGTCGCGTTGAGGATCGCCCTGACGTCGGCCATCACCTCGCTCAGCGGACGATCGGCGGTGCCGGCGGTGAGCGCGATCATCTGCTGCTGGTTCTCGCGGACATACTGGCTACGCACATCGGCCGTGGTGAAGTCAGCGAGCGTACCGAGCGTTGCCGCCTGACGCGTCGTCGGCGAATAGATCGGTAGTGCCGACAGTCGCTGCGCGTTGAGACGCACGGAATCCGGCGCCCGCACGCGAACACCGATCGACCGGTCATCGAGCCGAACATCGCCGGCCTTCACGCCGAGGAGTGCCCCGCTCACCGCCTGGCTGACCTGCTGCGGCGTCAACCCGAGCCGGCTTGCCTCGGCGCCGCGGATCTTCATCGCCATCTCGGCGTTCGGCTCAGCGATCCCGGCGAAGAAATCGTCGAGCCCCTGCACCTTCGCGACCTGGGGCCCGAGGACGCTGGCATATGCCTCGAGTTGTTGGAGATCGCTGCCGAACAACTTGATCTCCATCGGACGCGACGACCCTGATAAATCGTCGAGCACGTCGGAAAGTATTTGCACGTACTCGACCCGGAACCGTGGCACAGCGACCGCGACCTTCCCGCGCACCTCATTGATGACGGCGAAGATCGTGCGATCGCGCTGCGATGTCGGCTTGAGGCGAACGGAAATGTCGCCGCGATTCTGCTCGGTCGCGAACAGTCCAAGCTCGGCGCCCGTGCGGCGCGACGTGCCGGTGATCTCCGGCGTGTCGCGCAAAATTTGTTCGATCGTATGCAGCTGGCGATCGGTCTCCGCGAGTGCCGTGCCGCCCGGGCTCCAGTAGTCGACGATAAACGACCCTTCGTCCATCTCCGGAAGGAATCCGGTGCCGACGAAAACGTACGCCGCCGCACCCGCGCCGATCAGCACGACCGCCGCCGCAATCATCACGCGCGGGTGATGCAGGACACGGCCCAGCGCTCGCTCGTAACGGTTCGACAGCGCATCGAGTGCCGACCCGAGGCGCGCGACGAATCCGGTCGGCGCATCGACCGCGTCGTGTTCGGTATCGTGCGCGGTGAGAAACTGCTCACTGAGCAACGGAATGATCGAGAGCGCGAGCAGTAGCGACACGAGTACGCTGATCGTCAGCGTAAGCGAGAGCGCGGCGAAGAACTGCCCGGCCACTCCTTCGAGCAATCCGAGCGGCAGGAAGACGACGACGGTCGTGATCGTCGACGACGTCACTGGCCAGATCAATTCCTGGACGGCATTGCGGATCGCCGTCGTGCGGTCCGCGGTGAACCGCAGATGCCGCACGATATTCTCGGTGATCACGACGGCGTCATCGATCACCAGCCCGATCGCGATCGCCATCGCGCCGAGCGTCATCAGATTGAACGTCTGCCCGAGTAGCTTCATCAGGAAGACGGTGATCACAAGCGTCAGCGGAATCGCCGTCGCACTGATCGCCGTGATGCGCAGATGCCGCAGGAACAACAGCAGGATGATTACCGCCAGCACGGCGCCGATGATCATCGCATCGCGCACCGACGTCACGGCGTCACGAACGAGGGCGGCCTGATCGTACACGGCCTTGAGCTTCACCCCCGGCGGCAATGTTTTCGACAGCGTCTGCACCGCGTGCGCGACGCTGTCGCTGATGGCCACCGCATTGCCGCCGATCTGGCGCGTCACATTGATGAGCGCTGCCGGCCGACCGTCGCCAGCGACGATCCGCACGTGATCCTCGGTTCCGGGCACGACAAGCGCGAGATCGCGCACGCGCAGCGCGCCGCGGACGACGACATTCTGCACATCCTCGACCGTGTGCGCTTCCTGCGCCGACACGACGAGATACTGCTTGTAGTCGCGCGCCACGCGCCCGACGGCATCGACCGCGATTCCTTGCCTGATCGCACTCGCCAGATCGTCATATGTCAGCCCGGCCGCCGCGAGCCGCGACGGTTCGGCGACGACTTCGATCTCGCGAACGTCCGTGCCCTGCACGTCCACGCGGCCGACGCCGGGAATACGTGAAATCACGGGCTTGATCTGATACCGCGCGAGATCAAAGAGCGTCGCCGGATCACCGCCCTCGAGATTGTAGCCGAGTATCGGGAAGAGACTCGGCGTCAGCCGCTCGACCTGAATCTCGAGGCCGTCGGGGAGCGTTGCGCGGATCTCCTCGACGCGCGTGCGCACGAGCTGCAGCGCGTACTGCATATCGGTGTTCGGCGCGAACGTCACCGAGACTTCACTCGAGCCTCGGATCGAACGCGACTTCACGCGCTCGACACCCGGCACGATGCTCACCGCCTCTTCGATCGGACGCGTCATCGCGAACACCACCTGACGCGCGCCGAGTGACGATCCCTCGGCGACAACCGTGATACGCGGGAACGTCAGCTCGGGATAGATCGCCGAGGGCAACTTCAGTGCCGCCCATATCCCCGCCGCACTGAGCAGCGCGACGGCCAGATAAATAAACCGGCGCTGCGACGCGAGAACGTCGAACAGCGTCCAACCGGACGGACGTTCGCTCACGGCTTCCCCGTCAGGACTTTCGTGCTGTCGTCCACACCGTATGCGCCTTTCGTGACGACCTTATCACCGGCCTTCACGCCCTCCGTAATCCAGGCGCTCTTCTCCGTGCGGCCGCCCACTTTGACATCGCGCGCGTGGGCGATCCCCCTCTCGTCCACGACGAACACTTTGAATCCTTCGCCGGTCGGTACGAGCGACTCCAGCGGCACGACCACCGCGCTCGCGTGCTCGTTGACGGTGACGCGCCCGAACAGCGTTTCGCCCATGCGCAGTGCGCGTTTACGATCGCTCACCGCCACGCGGACGAGCACGCCGCGGCTCGCGCTGTCGACGGCAGCCGAAATGTCGCCAATGCGACCGCTTGCCACCGGATCGCCGGACGCCGATGCGCCGGCGTACAGTGCCGCAGCCGCCCCGGTCCGCACGCGGCCCGCATCCGCCGGCGACAGCGTCAGCATCACGTCGAGCGCCGATGGGTCCGCCACTTCAATCAGCGTCTGCGTCGCATCGACGCTCGATCCGAGCACCGCACTCATACGCGTTACCACGCCGGCGATCGGTGCGCGCAGTGTCGACAGCTCCTTCGCGCGCTTCGCATTCACCGCAGTGAGTTGAGCGCTCGCCAGATCGGACGCGGCGAGTTCGGCGTCCTTCCGTGGCAGCACGCCGGCATCGGCCAGCCGCTGAGCGCGTGCCGCCGCTTTCTCAGCCGTTGCCAGCACCGCCTCGGCGCTTCGCGCCGCCGCCTCGAATGGCGCCTGCTCGAATTCGACGAGCGGATCGTGCGCCTTTACCGTGGCGCCGACAACCACGAAGACTCTCGACACCCGCGTCGCGGCCGGTGCGCTCAACTGCGCGATGTGCCCGGAGCGCGCCATCACGACACCGGTGCCATCGACGGTTTCGATGAACTTTTCGGTCCCAACATCGGCGACGGTCGCGACAACCGCCGCGGCCGGCTTCGCGGCTTCGTTCTCCTTTTCTTTGCACGCGGCGAGCGACGTCGTACAGAGCAGAAGCGCCGCCATCGTAGTCCGTCTCATTTCGGGGCCGAGTTCGAGGTGATCGTCAGGAGCCGCACCAGTCCGGCGGCATTACGCGCGCCGGCTATATCATCGACGTAGTCCTGCAGCGCCTCACGCGCGGTGCGCTGCGCTTGCAGTACGCTCGGAAGCGCGGCGGCGCCTTCGCGATAGGCGAGCAGCGAAAGCGTGGCAACGCGATTCGCACCGTCCACGAGCTTCTGACTGCGCATCGCGCGGTCCGTCGCCACCGCCTGCGCGCGCCGCGCTCGGGCCAACGCCGAGAGAACTTCGATTCGCGCCGCCGACAGCATCGCGCGCGCCCGGTCGCGCTGCGCCTCGGCGACCAGCACCGCGCCACCGTTCTGATTGAAGAGCGGCAACGGCAGCGAGATTCCGATCGTCGGCAACACACGGCTGTTATCGAGCGAAGGATCATGCGATTCAAAGCCGAGCGACAGCGACGGCGCTGCGAAGACGCGACGCTTCTCGAGCGTCAGCGACAAGTCGGCCGCTCGAGATTCCTGCTCCGCCGCAAAAATGAGAAGCGGTGTGCCGCCCTCAGCGTCTCCGCCCGCGAGCGCCATCTCCAGCGTATCGCTCAGCGCGATTGCCAGCGTGGCGGCGGGCATTCCCATCGCGGCCTGCACCGCGAGCACCGCGCCGATCGCTACGAGCGAGTCGTTCGCCGCAGCGTTCGCCTGCTGTCCCGCATTCACCGCCGCGAGCTGGACGTCGAGCTCGCTCCCGTCGCCCGCATCGCGTCGCAATTTCGCAAGGATGAGTAGGCTATCGGCATCGCGCGCCGTGCGTGCGGAGACGCGCGAGCGCGACGCCGTCGCCAGCGCGCGCGTGTACGACGTATCGGCGTCGTAGGCGACGGCTCCACGCTCAAACGCGAATCGAAGCGTTGCCGCCCCGGCGAACGCCTGCGCCGCGCCGATCCGGCTACTGCGCAGCCACGGAAAATCGAGCGGGATGTCGAGCGAGTAGTGCTCGGTCGGCGCGGATTTCGAATGCGACACCCCCCCCACCGGATTATCGAACTGCCGCGCCCGTGCGACGCCAGCGTGGGCGCTCGATGAGTCGGCGCGGGCGATCGCGAGTCGCGGCCCGCGCGCAACGGCGGCTTGCACCGCGTCGGCGCGGGACACCGCTTGCTGCGCCGCGGCGCCGTGCGCCAGAGAACCGCTCGATACGATGAGCGCGGCAAGAATGAATGTTCGTACGTCGTTCACGAATCCACAGACCTCAAAAGGAGAGGGGGCTCCGCTGAGCGGAACCCCCTAAGCTACCAGCCGAACAATGTCATCGCGATGACGGAACTTACATCCCGCGCGGATCGGGACGAACGGTAAACGTGCGAGCTGAGACCTTGCCGTTCGTGGTCAGGCGCGCGGTGAAGGTACCGAGCAGCGGAGATCCCGCCGCCCCACGCCCGCCGGGACGGCTCGCGATCGGCTGCCACACGACCCGATGCACGCCCGCCGAGGACGAGAAACCGTCGGGCGAAGTGCGCCAGAGCGGCGACGTGTTCGGTATGCCCCCTGCCCGACCGCCGCCGCCTCGACGTCCCGCCGCAGGCGCTTCGGAAGGCGATCCAAACGTCGCGACCGTCGCGCCGCTCGCGTCGAGCACGTCGAGCGTCACCGGCGCAGACGCGGTCTCCTTGAGATAGTAGTAGATGAACGCACCGTCGCTCGGATTCTCTGCCTGCGGCTCGTCCTTCTGTAGCGGCGTGCCGTTGTCCCCGCCCTGCCGCGTGTGGATTGTATCCGCCGGCTGGAAGAGATACGCATCCTGCGCGATCACCGCATCCGACATTTGACGCAGCGGGCTGATGTCGTCGATCACCCAGAAGCCACGCCCGTGCGTCGCGATCACAAGATCATTGCCGTAGAACTCGAAGTCGCGCACCGACGTCACCGGCAGATTGAGTTGCAGCGGCTGCCAATGATCGCCGTCGTCCATCGAGATGAAGGCGCCACGCTCGGTTCCAGCCACCAGCATCCCGGCGCGCGACGGATCTTCCTTCACGACATGCACGTACACACCGGCGGGTAGGCCGGCGGTGACGCGCTGCCACGTCTTCCCTTGATCGCGTGTGCGATAGATGTACGGCTCGAAGTCCTGTAGCTGGTGCCGGTCGACGCTGCACCACGCGGTGTTGATGTCGCTGTGCGACGCCTCGACTCCGCTGATGCGACTCCATGCCGTCACCGCCGCTGGCGTGACATCCGTCCACGTTCGACCATCGTTCGTCGTGACGTGCACGAGGCCGTCGTCGGTACCTACCCAGACCATCGGCACGAGAATCGGCGACGGACAGACGGCGTAGATCACCCCGCGCTTGCCGTTGCGGTCAACCTGAGCGGCCGCTGCCGCATCGAG
>JAYVPN010000018.1:0-10047 GCA_043757365.1 Gemmatimonadota bacterium
CGCCGATCTCCTCTTGCACGTGATTGACGCGAGCCACCCGACGTGGGAAGAGCAGCGACTCGTGGTCGATGAAGTGCTCGCCGACCTCGGCGTGCACGACACGCCGGTCGTCCATGTATTCAATAAGACTGACGCGCTCGAGCCCGTTCAGGTGCAGGGGCTCAAAGATCGGATGGCCGCGCTCCTCCCCGATTCCGTCTTCGTGAGCTGCTACGACGCCGACGGCCTCGAGCCACTGCGCGAAATGCTTCTGGCCGCCGTTCGCGCTCGCCGTCCGGCGGTGCAGTTGCGCATTCCCGCGGCGATGGGGAAGGTGCTCGCCGAGATTCATCGGAGCGGTGAAGTGGTGAGCAGTGAACACGACGAAGAGACCGGCGACGTGCTGATGACCGCGCGCGTCGACTCGGCGCTCTTCGGCCGGCTCGAGCGTGACGGTCTTGTCGCCAGCGCCGGTGCTCGCGCTGGCACGACACCCTCGGACGCCTGAGCACAACGGCCGCCCCCTCGACGAGCGAGCGTTTCAAGCTCGCCGTAATCCTCGCGGGGGCGAGCGCCGGACTCGGCCTCCTCCGCGAGTTGTACGTGTTGCGGACGCTGGGCCTCAGCGCGACGAACGACACGCTGCAGTACTACCTGTCGATCGTGTATACCATCTCGCTGTTGAGCGATCCGATTCGATTGGCCGCGCTGAATTTGTTGCAGGAGCGCAATCGCGCGGCGACGTATCTGATCGTCACTATTCTGATGGTCCCCGTGAGTCTTGTGATCACGATGGCGTATGCGTTGAGCGCCGGGGTGCACGACACGGGTCTGCTGGTGGCGGCGTGCATTGGCGGCGGCTTGAATCTGCTCGTCGCCGTCGGCTGTTCCGATGGACAAAGATCGCGATCGTTCGTCGGTACGCAGGCCGTGATGGCGCTGCCGAACATCGTGCTGATCATCGGCGTGTTTGCGGTGCCGGCGTTGACGAGCATCACGCTCCCCGAGACGATCATCTACGTATACGCGCTCGTCCCCGCGCTGCAGATCATCGCCTTTTTGCTGATGCCGCTCCGCGAGGGGGCGCCCGTACCGCCGGACCACGCGCCGATGGCGATCGGCGCCGGACTCAAGAATCTCCTCGCACACTCGACCTCGGCCGGCGGGAGCCAGCTCGGTCAGTTCGCGCTCCGCACCACGCTGAGTGGGGCGGCGGTGGGCTCGCTCACACTCGTTTCGTTTTTGATACGGATTTACGACACCCTGCGGGTGATTTTCGTCGATTCGTTCGTCGGGAGCCGAGTGGCCGGGTGGACGAGTGGGGAATCGCATGTGCCGCGGATGTTGGACGCGCGGCATCATCTCGTGCCGCTAGTGGCGGCGAGCGCGCTGGCGCTCGTGAGCGGCTTTGCGCCGGTGACGACTGCGCAGGGGACGGCGGCGGTGGCGCTGGGGATCCTCCTGGTGGCGTTATATGCGGCGAGCAGCCTTCGCGTGCTCTATTCGTTCGTCAACACCGTGACGACGCCGGGACGGCTGATTCTGTGGGTCGGGATGGCGGACGTGGCGGTCGGGTTTGGGGCCTATGGGATGGCGCAAACGTCGTGGCTGCCGCGGCTGGTGATGTTGTGGCTGTTGTATGTTGGGCGGTCGCTCGTGCTGCTTTGGTTTGTTGCGAAGCATCCGGCGCTGACGATGCCCGGGGCGCCGACGGCGGAGTGAGGGGGCGATCGCTGACTGCACGCTGGTTGCACGCTGGTTGCACGCTGGTTGCAGAGTGCTTGACGCCGTGCGATTTTTCGGTGGCGATGGGACGACACTTTTTCGGAGCCGCGACGTGATTGGTCTGAAGCAAATATTGGCGATCGGTGGGTTCGTTGTTCCTGGGGCGCTCTTCGCGCAAAATCCGCCGCCGGCACCGCCGGCGCCAGTCGTTGTCGTTCCCGCGAAGCCGACGGCGGCGCAGGACGCCGCCGCAGCGATGGGGAAGCCGGTCTCCAACGATCAAATTGCCGACGCAATCAAAAAATCGGGAATGAACGAAGCTCAGGTGCGCGCTCGATTGAAGGCCGGTGGGTATGATCCCGGGCTTGCCGATCCCTTCTTTTCGCAGGGAAAGGTCGCGGCGCCGGGCGGCGCGGCGGGCGCGGCCACCGGAAGCGATTTTGCGAATGCGATGGCGAATCTTGGAATTCTTAGCGCCCCTGGAGAGGCGGCCACGGAAGAGACGCCGAAGCGCAACCAAGATCGGGCAATTGGCCGGGCCGGTGGAGTGTTCGGCAAGGACGTCTTCAATCGCGCCAACACCGCGTTCGATCCGATCACGGCAGGACCGGTCGATGCCACCTATCGTCTTGGCGTCGGCGACGCGCTCCAGTTGATCGTCACCGGTCAGGTAGAACTCGCGTATCAGATCGACGTTCGACGTGACGGCACCATCGTCATTCCTCAAGTCGGACAGGTGTCGATCGCGGGGCTCACACTCGATGCCGCGCGAACGCTGCTCAAGAGCCGGATGGGTGCGGCGTACAGCGGCTTGAACTCGGGCGAAGCGCGGCTCGACCTCTCGATTGCCCGGTTACGCAGCAATGCCGTCTTCGTGATTGGCGAGGTCGAGAATCCCGGCGCCATCCAGGTGAATGCCCTCGCGACTGTCTTTCATGCCCTTGCCCGATCGGGCGGACCGACCGACCGCGGTTCGTTCCGCGAGATCGAAGTCCGGCGTGGTAATCGGGTCATTCAGCGACTCGATCTGTACGATTATCTGCTGCGCGGCGATGCGTCGGGCGACATCCGTCTCGAGCAGGGAGACGTGATCTTCGTACCGTTGAATCAACGCGTCGTGGCGATGACAGGCGCGATCCGGCGCCCGCGGATCTTCGAGCTGCGCTCGAACGAAGGTTTCTCGGATCTGCTGAGATTCGCCGGTGGCTTGCTCGCCGTCGCGGCGGTTGACCGCGTGCAAATCGACCGCGTGCTTCCGGCCGACAAGCGGAGTGCAGGATTCGAGCGGGCGAAGGTCGACGTTGATATTCGGGGGAATCTCGACTCGCTCTCGCGTTTGAAACTGCAGGACGCCGACGTCGTGACCGTGTTCAGCATCGGTGATGTCCGGCGCAACGTCGTCGCGCTCGCTGGCGAAGTATTCGAACCGGGCGAATACGAACTCAAGCCGCAGATGACGCTCACGCAACTGCTTGCCAGTGCGCAGGGGCTCACTCCGTGGGCGCTGGCCGATCGCGTGAAGATTGTGCGCAGCATTCCGATCACCGGTCGCAACGAGCTCTATTCGGTCGATGCCACGTCAGCGGACGGCCGGAAGTTTCTGCTCCAGGAATTCGATGAAGTCGAAGTGCTCGACGGACGAAAGGCCTATCCTGCCGGGGTGATCACGATCGAGGGCGCGGTGAACGACATTGGCGTCGTCGCGGACAGGAACACGCCGTTTGCGCTCGGCGCCCAGTCGGCTGCCAGTTCAAAACGATCGGCAACCCTCCGGGCAGCCAGCGTTATCATCAAACCCTACATCGAACGGGAATCGCTCAAGGACGCGATCGAGCGCGCCGGCGGGCTGCGTGAGTTCGCACAGTCGGTAGACGTTTTTCGGCGACGCGCCGGTGCTGCCTATAGCGACACCACCTCCCAGCGATTCAACTTCTCGGCGATGTCGGGTCAGGCACTCAATCCGGCGATGGCAACCTTCGCCCTCGAGCGCGACGATCACATCGTCGTGCGCCGGGCGCCGGGCTTTCGGCCGCAACAGTTCGCACTTCTCGATGGACAATTCGTGGCCGTCGGTTCGTATTCGATCACCGAAAATCAGGATCGGATCAGCGACGTCGTGACCCGCGCGGGTGGCCTCCTTCCCGGCGCTTATCCCGGCTCGTTCCGCCTTGTGCGCGATGGCCGACCGGTCAGCATCGACTTCGCGAAGGCAATGCGAGGAGATGCAAATCAGAATCTCCCACTCCTCGGTGGCGATAGTCTGCAGATCGATCGTGATCCGAAAACAGTGCTCGTCACTGGCGCTGTGAGTCGTCCTTCGCTCATTCGTTTCCGTCCGGGCCTCACCGTCAACGAATACATCGAACTTGCCGGCGGCCCGACGGAGAAGGGAGTCGCCGGAAAGGCGGTGGTCGAGTATCCGAGCGGCTTTTCCCAACGTGTGACCAAAGTCGCGTACTTTTTTCACTCGTCGCCGGAGGTCGTAAGCGGCGCAATCATCAGCGTGCCGGAACGTCCGGCCGATGACAACAGAGGCTCAGAGTTGTGGAGCAAGACTCTTTCCGCAGCCACCGCATTGGCGTCGCTGATCGTTGCCTTTGCGGCGGTTAGAAAACTCTGAAGATTACCGTCGTGTACGACGGTCCGACGACGTCAGTTCGAGAGCTTGAGCCGACGCTCGCCCGACGTGCGTGTAATTCGTACCGGCAGCGGCGGCGGCGGTGCCGACACATGATAGTCCGGAACGAGCGCCAGTAATCCCTGGCGAATTCCCGCCGTGTCGTTCGGCGTGAGCATCGTCATCCGAATGAGCGCCTCGATCTGATCGGCCACCGCGTCACCGGCAGCGTCGGCCGGAGAGCGCAAGATCTTCGGGTGCAACGTTGGGATGACTTCCTCGTGCCCGAAGAACAGTTCTTCGTACAGCTTTTCACCCGGGCGCACACCGCAATATGCGATGTCGACATCGACGCCCTCTTCGAGGCCCGAGAGTCGAATGAGGTCTCGGGCGAGATCGATAATCTTCACCGGCTCGCCCATGTCGAGCACGAAGAGATCGCCGGAGGCGCCCAACGCTGCCGCCTGAAGCACGAGCTGCGATGCTTCCGGAATCGTCATGAAGAACCGTCGCATCTCGGGATGCGTGACGAGCACAGGGCCGCCCGCGCGTATCTGCTTCAAGAACGTCGGAATCACCGAACCGCGCGAGCCGAGCACGTTACCGAATCGCACGGATACGTAGTTGAACCCGCTCGCCGCCGCCGCCTGGCTGACGATGCGTTCGGCGACGCGCTTCGTGCAGCCCATGACGGAGGTCGGGCGGACCGCTTTGTCGGTGGAGATCAGAACGAAGGTCGGGCAAGAAAACTCCACCGCGGCGTCAACGATGTTTTGCGTGCCCAGTACGTTATTCGATACCGCTTCAACGACGTTGGATTCCATCAGCGGCACATGTTTGTGCGCTGCGGCGTGGAAGATCACCTGCGGCCGGAATCGGGCACAGACCTCGGCGACTCGATTTGCGTAGCGCAGATCGGCAATGACCGGTTCAATGTCGAGCGCCTTGTGGCTGAGCCGAAGTTCCGAGTGTATTTCAAATATCTGATTCTCACAGTGGTCGAGCACAATCAGTCGTTCCGGGCTCAGCTCAGCGAGCTGGCGGCACAGCTCGCTGCCAATCGATCCGCCGGCACCAGTGACCATAACAGTCTTCCCGCTGACCAGCGCCCGAACGGATTCGAGGTCGGTCTGGACCGGATCACGGCGGAGCAGATCTTCGATCTCCACTTTTCGGAGTGACTCGATTCCGACAGCGCCCGTAAGCAGTTCGCGCAACGCCGGTACGATGCGGGTCTGCACGTTGGTTCCGGCTGTCGCCAAGACGATTTTTCGGACCACCGGCCCCTTCACGGCGCCGATCGCGATGACGATCTCGTCGATCGCGTGCGATTCGATGATCGACCGTACGTCGTCGACAGTTCCGAGAATTGGTACTCCGCCCATCATCTGGCCGCGTTTCGATGCATCATCGTCGACGAAGCCAACCGGAAGCAAGTTGACTTTGGAAACGCGAAGGTCGCGCAAAATTGACTGGCCGACCTCGCCCGCTCCGGCGATGAGGAGTCGTTTGTCCGCGCCTTTGCGATTGCCCTCCCTCCGGGTGAGGAGACGGAGGCCGAGTCGAGGAGCGGCGAACGCCGCCAGTGCAAAGGCGGCGTCGTTGATGAGGAAGCCGTAGGGGAGGCGAATCGAAGCCAGCCCCGATGCGCGAATAAAAACGGCGCCCACGAGAAAGGTCAGGATTCCAGCGATCGCTCCAACGCCAAGCAGTTGCTCGAGTTCGGTCAAGCTCGCGTAGCGCCAAATGAGTCGATACACGCCGAACGCGTACGCGGTCGCGATTCGTATCGGTACCGCCAAGAGGACGTACATCGAAAGTGCCTGAAGTGTCGCCGGCGCCAGCACCGTTGTCTCGAGGCGGAGAGTCAGCAGTCCGACAGGGAGCAACGTCAGGAGGAGTACGTCGAGAAAGAGGAAATGCCGATTACGCATAACGCTTGAGGCTCGGGGCGGGGGGCAACGTTGCTACGCGTTCATCAGCTAAATAATGTGCGGCACAGCCCGATGCGCGAGGGGGCCGGACCCTTTTGACAAGATTGAGACACCGGGTGAACGGCGTGTATCGAGCAACGGCCCCGGTCACGCGGCGCATGGGGGAGTTGTACGAAGCTTCCCTACCGAGAGAAACTCAGGATTGACTCACAAAAAAACGCGGGAATCGGCACCAGGCCGACTCCCGCGTTTGAAGCTCAGTGGGCGTGCAGGGACTCGAACCCCGGACCTCTGCTGTGTGAAAGCAGCGCTCTAACCAGCTGAGCTACACGCCCATTCGTGCGAGCAGGGAAAGTAGCCATCGCGCGGGCAAAATCCAATGCCTCGGGCGAAGGAATTCGCACCGCGCGGCGCGCGGAGGGTGCGGCCGATCGGCGCGCCGCCCATAAACTGGCCTTGCGTCCGCCCTCACATACGTACACATTACCGTGTACACATTAGCGGAGCAGGAATCGTGCATATGACCATCCGCGCCTTGCGCGCCAATCTCAGCGACGCCCTCGAGGCGGTCGCCGCCGGCAGTGAAGTCGTCGTCACCCGCCGCGGGATCCCCGTGGCGCGGCTCGTCGCGCCCTTGCCCGTCGCGGTGGCGCACGACTTCCTCGCCCTCCGCGAACGGATGCCCGTCTGGAACGGCCCCTCGCTCGGCGACGATCTCATCGCCGCGCGACGTCACGATCGCTTCGACGCCTGAGCGCGGGGCGTTTCGATGATCGTCGATACGTGCGTCGTGATCTCGCTGCTCTCGCCCGACCAGCACACGGCGGCGGCGGAACGGGCGGTAAAGAAGGCGGCGACGTTGTCGCTGTCGGCGTTCGTGGCGCTCGAGCTCTTTGACGTGCTCGGGCGCCGCGTCCGCGACAAAACTGTCCCCGCCGATCGCGCGCGCATGTTGCGCGAACTTTTTGCCGCGTCCGTGGCGGAAGGATATTGGCGCGTCGTCGAGCTGTCGCAGTCGCATCTGGTGACGGCCGCGTCGTGGCTCGCGGAGCCGCAGCTCGGCTTTCGGGCTGGCGACGCATGGCACGCGAGTCTCGCACACGCGCTCCGGCAGCCGCTGCTGACGTCGGATCACGCGCTGGCTGCGTCGGCGAAACGTGCGGGAGTAAGAGTGATCGTGCTGTAGGAAGTGTTGCCCCCTTTCCACTAGGCGGACGGCACCCGATCTTCCTCTGATATGATGGCTCCCACCCGACGCGGTATTGTCTTGGCCGGCGGCTCCGGCACGCGGCTGCCGCGCGTCGCCATCGTTCACGACTGGCTGGTGAATCCCGGCGGCGCCGAACTCGTGCTGCGCGATCTGCTCCGCGTTTTCCCTGAGGCGCACGTCTTCACGCTCATCGATCACATGGCCGATGATGATCGCCGCGCGATCGGCCTCGGGCGAACGACGACGAGCGTGCTGCAAAATGTGCCGGGCATTGCGAAACACTATCGCAACTTTCTCCCGCTCATGCCATGGGCGGTGCGCTCGCTCGACGTGAGCGGTTACGACATCGTGCTCTCCAACTCGCACGCGATCGCCAAGGGCGTGACGACGACCGATAAACAGTTGCACATCTGCTACTGTCTCTCGCCGATGCGCTACGCGTGGGATCTGCGCGAGTCGTATCTCCGCGCCAGCGGACTCGATCGCGGCATCAAAGGCGTTCTCGCCCGCGCACTGCTGGAACGGATGCGTCGCTGGGACCTCGGCAACAGCTTCGGCGTCGACACGTTCGTCACGCTCTCGTCGTTCATTGCCGAACGGATCGAGCGGGCGTATGGACGTGACTCAACGGTAATCTATCCGCCGGTCGATACCGATTTCTTCACGCGCGACGGGCCGCGCGAAGAGTTCTATCTCACGGCGAGCCGATTTGTACAATACAAACGGATCGACCTGATCGCCGAAGCGTTCCGACTGTTGCCCGATCGGAAGTTGATCATCGTCGGCGATGGGCCCGACGCCGCGAAGATCCGTTTTGCGGCGGGCGCGAACGTGACGCTCGTCGGGCGCCAAGCGCGGCCGGCGTTGCGCGACTATTTACGGCGGGCCCGAGCGTTTGTCTTTGCGGCGGAAGAAGATTTCGGCATCGCGCCCGTCGAGGCGCAGGCGTGTGGAACGCCAGTGATCGCGTACGGGGCAGGGGGAGCGCTCGAGACGGTCCGCGCCGCGCCGTTCCCGACGCCGACGGGAATATTCTTTGAAGAGCAGAGCGCGGAGGCGATCGCCGATGCGGTGCGGCGGTTTGAGGCGGTCGAGCCGGCGATAACGGAGGAGCACTGCCGGGCGAATGCGGAGCGCTTTGATGGGGCGAAGTTTCGGAAGCAGATCCGGGACTTCGTGGGGGCGGCCTACGAACGTCGAGTAGACGGTACGCCGTAGTCGGTAGACCGTGTACCGCGAACGACAAAAGCGAGTAGAGCGTAGACGGTAGACCGTACACCGTTTACGTCACACTCTTTTCGATTTGTCCACGTGAACGGTCTACCGTCTACTGTCTACCCTCTACTGCTGTAGCCGTTCGCGTTCAACTGACTACCGACTACGGCGTACCGTCCACTCGCCGTTGCCGTGGCAGTTAAAAATGGGCCCTGCTGGGGTCGAACCAGCGCGCGTTGGATTATGAGGCCACTGCTCTACCGCTGAGCTAAGGGCCCTACACCAAAAAGCTAAACGAACGACGCGTGCGCCGCGAGCACCTCGTCGGGGGTCACGGTCGCAGCGCCGAGTTTGCCGACTTCTATGCCGGCGGCGAAGTTCGCGATCACCGCGGCCTCGAGCGCCGTCGCGCCGCTGGCGAGCATCGCGGCGAGGTACGCGGTGACGGTGTCGCCCGCGCCGACCACGTCGTAGACCTCACGCGCGGTGGTCGGAATGCGATGGATCCCGTCAGCTTCGCTCGCACCGCGCTCGATCAACGCCATTCCGTGTTCGCTGAGCGTGAGGAGCACGGAGCTCACATCGAGCCGCTCCACCAACGCCGGCAACGTTTCCGGATGATCGAGCGAAACTGCAGCACCGAGCGCCGCCTCGAGCTCGCGACGATTCGGCTTGAACACCGTCGCGCCGCCGTAGGCGAAAAAGTTGCGGTACTTGGGATCAACAACGATCGGGATGCCGCGCGCCTTCGCGAGCGCAATCGCGTGGCGGATTACCGATTCTACGAGAACGCCCTTGTTGTAATCCTCGAGAATCAGCGCGTCGCTCTCGTTCACCGCGACCGCGACGGCGGCGGTGATCGTTGCTACCTCTTCAGGCGTGCAATCGTCATCGACTTCTTCATCGACGCGCACCAGCTGCTGGGCGCGGGCGAGAACTCGCGTTTTCGTCGTCGTCGGGCGATCGACCTGCACGAGCCCGCGCGTCGAGCCGCCGATCGCGTGGAGCATGTCGCGGAGCTGTTTCGCCGATACGTCATCGCCGACTGTTGCCACGAGCTCGGCGGTCGCGCCGAGCGCCGCAACGTTCTGCGCGACATTCGCGGCGCCGCCCAAGGCATAGCGCCGTTCGCGCACCCGTACCACCGGCACCGGCGCTTCGGGCGAGATGCGATCGACATCACCGCGGAGGTACACGTCGAGCATCGCGTCACCAACGACGGCGATGCGCTTCTTCGGGGCGCCGGCCAGCAGCTGCTGCAGGCGGTCGCGGGGAATCAGATGACTGGGCACGCGAGGAAGTTATCGTCTACTATTCACCCCTGCTATGGGCGACCAATCATTTTCGCATCCGCACGAACGGCCGAA
>JAYVPN010000019.1:0-10000 GCA_043757365.1 Gemmatimonadota bacterium
GACCGGCAAGGTGAAGAAAGATCCGATCGGTCCGGCCGACGTCGCGATCGTGAAAGCGCTGCTCGACGAGCTCACGCCCGAGATCGTCTTCGTCGCCGGCGATCTCTCCGATCCGCACGGCACGCACCGGATGTGCAAGGAAGCGATCGATGCCGCATTGGCCGCCCTGCCAAAGGAGCGGACGCCGGAACGTTGGCTGTACCGCGGCGCGTGGCAGGAGTGGCCGGTCACCGAGGCGACCTATCTCGTGCCGATGTCGCAGGAAGAACTGCGCTTGAAGATCCAGGCGATCTTCAAGCATCAGTCGCAGAAGGATTCCGCGCCGTTCCCCGGTCAGGACGACCGCGAGTTCTGGCAGCGTGTCGACGCGCGCAACAAGGACACGGCGGCATTCCTCGACCGGCTCGGCCTCGCCGAATATTTCGCGATGGAGGCCTACGTTGTCGACTAGCCGCTTCGGGCTGCTCGATATCGTCGTCCTCGTCGTCTATCTCGCCGGCACCACGGCGCTCGGAATCTATCTCGGCCGGAACCAGAAGAGCGCGAACGATTACTTCGTCGCCGACCGGTCGCTGCCGTGGTGGGCGGTGATGTTCTCGATCGTCGCCGCCGAAACGAGCGCGCTGACGTTTATTTCGATTCCCGGCCTCGCGTACATGGGGAATTTCGGATTCCTCGAAGTGTGTATGGGGTACATCATCGGGCGCGTCGTCGTGGCGCTGGTGTTGTTGCCGCGGTACTTCGCGGGGAATCTCGTGACCGCGTACGCGCTGCTCGGAACACGATTCGGCCCCGAGACGCGTCGCTTTACGTCGGTCGTCTTCATGGTGACGCGGGCGATGGCCGATTCGGTGCGTGTCTTTGCGTCGGCGATTCCGATCGCGCTGATCATCGGCCCGTCGCTTCCCAAACAGTTTGTGATGCCGGCGGCGATTCTCGTCCTCGGCGCATTGACAATTGTGTATACGTATCGCGGCGGCATGCGCGCCGTGGTGTGGACGGAACTCCTGCAGGCGGGCGTGTACGTGACCGGCGGGCTCGCGGCGATGCTGCTCCTCGGAAGGGGCGTGGATGGCGGCTGGACGCATATCCTGAGCTCGGCCGGCGCGGCCGGAAAGCTGCAGGTGCTCGACTGGTACACGGGGATCGACCGCGCGCACACCGTGTGGGCCGGCGTGATCGGCGGTGCCTTTCTTTCGATGGCATCGCACGGTGCGGATCAAACGATCGTCCAGCGGATGCTCTCGTCGCGCAGCCTGCGCGACGCGCAGCGGGCGATCATCGGCAGCGGACTCGTCGTCTTCGTGTTGATGACGCTCTTCCTGACTGTCGGAATGGGGCTCTGGTCGTTTTACGGTGCGAAGGAGTTCGCGACGCCCGATTCGACCTTCCCGACGTACATCGTGACGGAGATGCCGCACGGCCTCATCGGCCTTCTGCTCGCGTCGATCGTAGCGGCGACGATGAGCACGCACTCAGGAGCGATCAACTCGCTTGCGGCCTCGACGACGCACGACCTCTATCTTCCGTTGACGAAGCGGAGCGCCGACGATCCGTCGACGTTCAAGGCCGGCCGGCTCTTCGCGCTCGGCTGGGGGATTATTTTGACGGTCGGCGCCCTGCTCTTCCCCGAGGGGAAGACGCCGGTCGTCGTGATTGCGCTCTCGATCGCGTCATTCACGCAGGGTGCGCTACTTGGCGCTTTTTTCCTCGGCATCTACAATGCCCGGGCGAATCAGCGCGATGCGATCGCGGGAATGACCGTCGGGATCATCTCGATGGCATTCATCGTGTTCGCGAAACAGCTGACGGCGGCGTATCCCGGGATGACGGCGGCGCTCGGACCGTTCGCCAACGTCGCCTGGCCATGGTACGTGCTGATCGGCCTGACGATCACATTTACCACAGGATCGCTCCTCGCGCTCACCCACAAGCAGCAGCCCCTCCCCGGAAGCTGACGCGGGGCGCGCCGGTCGCTACTTTTGGAGACTATGACTACACTCGTAATTGGCGTCGATGGCGGCGGGACGAAGACCCGCGTCATCATCGCAGATGAGCATGGGACAGAGTTGGCGAGCGTCACCGGGCCGGCGAGCGCGGTGCATCCCGGCTTCGCCTCGAACTCGGCGGATGTGATCGCCTCGACAATCGTCGAGGCGCTCGCGGAATGCGATCATGTCGGAACGACCGCTCGCGTTCTCTGCGCAGGCGTTGCCGGCGCAGGCCGTGATCAGGAGCGCCACGCGCTGCAGACGGCGCTCGAGCGGCTCGAGTTGGCCGACGAAGTGCTCGTCGTCGCCGATGCCACGCTCGCGCTCGACGACGCCTTCGGCGAAGGCCCTGGCATCGTCCTCGTCGCGGGAACGGGGAGCGCGTGCTTTGGCCGCTCACCAACTGAGACGTTCGCGCGATGCGGCGGCTGGGGGCCAATCTGCGGCGACGAAGGAAGCGGCGCATGGATCGGCAAGCGCGCCCTCAGCGTCGTCACGGCCTCGGTCGACGGACGCGAGCCGGACACGGCGCTACTCGGTGTGATTCTCACACATCTACAGATGGAAGTGGCCGAAGCGCTGATTCCGTGGGCGTCGAACGCGACGGCCGCCGATTTCGCCGCGCTCGCGACACCGGTACTCGCCTGCGCGACCGCGGGCGACCTGCGCGCCAACTCGCTCTGCGCGCTCGCGGCAGAGGAACTCGTACTGCATGTCCGCACGCTCGCGCGTCAGCTGTTCAACGATGAACGCGCGGCGATTCCGGTGGCGCTTGCCGGCGGGATGCTCAACCGCGGTTCATATCTGCGGAAGCTCGTCGAGATGCGTTTGAAGTCGGCGGTACCGGGATCGCAGTTGCATAGTCCCGAGGTCGTCCCGGCGCGGGCGGCGGTACGGCATGCGTTGCTCGCGATGGCGAAGGCGTAACGGCAACTGCAACTGCAACAGCAACCGCAACGGCAGCCGCGGATTTCGCGGTCACGCGCGCAGACGGCAGAAGCACGTTGGGGGAACTGCTCTCTAGGCGAGAGTAGTTCCCCCAGTTGTTTTGCTTTATCCGCGCTCTTCCGCGAAATCCGCGGCCGCCGTTACTGTTGTTGTTGTTGCCGTTGCTCTAACCGCGAGTATCCGAGGCGTCGTTCAACTCAATCACGCCACGTCAGCCAGTTCAGGCGCACCAGGATGATCCGGGAACTCCCCTTCCCACCGCGCCATCACGGCGGTGGCGAGGCAGTTACCGAGGAGGTTGATCGACGTGCGCGCCATGTCCATGATCGCGTCAACGCCGAGAATCACCGCGACCGCCTGCAGCGGCAGGCCGAACATCGCGAGCGCGCCGGAGAGGATCACGAGCGACGCGCGCGGCACGGCGGCAACGCCCTTCGACGTGAGCATCAGCGTCAGCATCATCACGAGTTGCTGACCGATCGGCATGTCGATGCCGCCCGCCTGGGCGGCGAAAATGCTCGCGACGGCAAGGTAGAGCGTCGACCCGTCAAGATTGAACGAGTAGCCCGTCGGCAGCACGAAGGCGATGATCCGCTTCGGAATCCCAAACTTCTCGAGATTCTCCATCGCGAGCGGCAACGCCGCTTCGGACGACGCCGTCGAGAAGGCGATCAGCCACGGTTCCTTGACGAACGACCAGAAGCGGCGCAGCGGCACGCGCGCGAAGAGCGCGATCGGCAGCAGCACAAGTAATACGAACGCGAACAGCGCTCCGTACAGGGTGCCGACGAGAATCGCGAGACTCTTCAATACCCCGAGCCCGCTCGTGCCGACCGTCGTCGCGATCGCGGCACCGATGCCGAACGGCGCGAACGCCATGACGATGCCGACGAACTTGAACATCACCTCGGACATCGACTCGCAGAACTTCAGCATGAATTCCTTCGGGGCGCCCTGGACGCGCGAGAGGGCGACGGCGAAGAGAATCGTGAAGAAGACGATCTGCAGCACTTCGTTCTTCGCGGCCGCGTCGAAGAAGCTCTGCGGCACCATGTGCTCGATCACACCGCTGAACGTCACCTCGGTCTTGGCGAACTCCGCTCCCTTGTCGGCGCTCGCCATCGCGAGGTTGATGCCGACGCCCGGCTTGATCACGTTGACCGCGATCAGACCGATCGCCAGCGCCAGCGTCGTTACGAGTTCGAAATAGAGAATCGAGCGGAAGGCCAGCCGCCCCACTTTCTTCATGTCGTCCCCGTGGCCTGCAATGCCGACGACGAGGGTGCTGAAGAGCAGCGGAACGATGAGCGATTTAATCATCCGCAGGAAGATCGACGACACGGCCTTCTCGAGCATCGCGATCGTCGGATGATCAGCTGCCGGGAAGAAATATCCGAGCGAGATGCCGATCACCATCGAGAGGGCGATCCACTGGGTGCCGGTAATGCGCGGTTTCGTCATGAGCGTTGCGGCGAGCCGCTGCGAAGTGTGGAATTCCTGTACCCGTACGCGACGTAGAGCACCATGCCGATCGCCAGCCACCAGAGGAATCGCGTCCACGCGACCGCTGGGAGCCCGTACATCACATACAGACACGACGCCGCGCCGGAGAGCGCCACCGGCCAGATGAACGGCACGCGGAAGGGACGCGGTCGCTCAGGCTCCAGGTATCGCAGCACGAGTACACCGAGACAGACGAGCGTGAAGGCGAAGAGCGTCCCGATGTTCGTGAGATCATACGTTTCATTGGCGTCGCCGATAAGCGACCAGACCGCGACGAACATGCCGGTGAGCAGCGTCGTGACGTGCGGGATGTGCGTCTTCGGATGAATTTTCGCCGCCCAGCGCGGGAGCAGTCCATCACGCGCCATCGCGAAGAAGATACGCGGCTGGCCGTACTGGAAAACGAGCAGCACCGCGGCCATCGAGAAGACGGCGCCGAGCGCGACGATCTTCGAGATCCCGAGAAGTCCCGTGCTCTTGAGCGCAAACGCCAACGGATCGGCCTCGGCGCCGAGCTTCTGGTACGGTACCATGCCGGTGATCACGGCGCCGACGATGATGTAGATAAGCGTACAGATGGCGAGGCCGCCGAGAATCCCGATCGGCAGATTACGCTGGGGGTTCTTGGTTTCTTCGGCGGCAGTGGAGATCGCGTCGAATCCGATGTAGGCGAAGAAGACGATCGCCGCGCCCTGATGGACGCCGCGGAAGCCGTTCGGCGCAAACGGATGATAGTTCGCCGTGTCGATATGCTGTGCGCCCATGATCAGGAAGAGCGCGAGCACGGCGAGCTTCACGGCAACCATGATGTTGTTGGCTCGCGTGCTTTCTTTGACTCCACTGAGCAGCAGCCACGTAATCAGTGAGACGATCGCGAACGCTGGCACATTGATCAGAATCGGAATGCCTGCCACGTGCGGCGCTTTATCGATGAGCCCGTGCACCGCGGGATCGGCACTGAGCAGCGCGGTGCGATATCCGGTCGTCAGCCAGATCGGGAGGTGCAGAAAGTCTCCAGTGAGCGACTTGAAGTAGTCGCCCCACGAAATGGCGACCGCCACATTGCCGACCGCATACTCGAGAATGAGATCCCAGCCGATGATCCACGCGACGACTTCGCCGAGCGTCGCGTACGTGTACGCGTAGGCGCTTCCAGCCTGCGGAATCATCGACGCGAGCTCGGCGTAGCAGAGCCCGGCGAGCGAGCAAACGACACCGAGCAGAAGGAACGAAAGCACGAGGGCCGGGCCGGCGCCCTCGCGAATCACGTGTCCTGCGGCATCGACCTGCCCTGCTGCCGCTGATCCGATCGCGCCGAAAATTCCAGCGCCGATCACGGCACCGATTGCGAGCATGATCAGATCGCCGGCGCCGAGGGAGCGCTTGAGACCGCTGCCCTCAGTCTCGGCGATGAGGGCGGCAATGGGTTTGCGGCGGAACAGGCCTGAGATCAAATCGATGGGCCTCGCACTGGAGGAACCGACTGCAACCGAAGTAGACGGTAATCAGTAGACAGTAGACCGTGAACCGCAAACTACAAAAGCGAGTAGAGGGTAGTCGGTAGACGGTACACCGTTAACGTTTTGCCGTCCGATGCCTTGGAGCGGCGAGCCGACACGTAAACGGACTACCGACAACCGTCTACTGTCTACTCGTCGTTGCCTTTCGCGTTGAACCGTCTACCGTCTACTCCGCACCGTCTACTCGCCGTTGTTGTTTAGATAAATAATGGCGCCAACACGAGCGTAATCGTCGACAGCAACTTGATCAGCACGTGCAACGACGGCCCCGCCGTATCCTTGAACGGGTCGCCGACCGTGTCGCCAACGACGGCCGCCTTGTGCGCATCCGACTTCTTCCCGCCGTATGCGCCGGTCTCGATGTACTTCTTGGCGTTGTCCCACGCGCCGCCGCCGTTATTCAGGAAGCCGGCCATCAGAATGCCGACGACGGTGGCGATCATCAGGAAACCGGCAACCGCTTCGGCGCCGAGGTGTTCATCGGCCCCGCCGAGGAACTTGAAGATCAGGCCAACGCCGATCGGAAATGCGAGGACAAGGAAGCCCGGGAGCACCATCGCCTTGAGGGCGCCGACGGTGACGATGTCGACGCACGCGGCGTAGTCAGGCACTTCGGTGCCTTCCATGATGCCCGGGCGCTCCTTGAACTGACGGCGCACCTCGGCGATCACGCTCTGCGCGGCCTTGCTGACGGCCTTCATCGCGAGCGACGAGAACCAGAAGACAAGCATACCGCCGATCAGCGCCGCGACGAACACCTGCGGCTTCGCGAGATCGACGTGCAACGGCATGCCGGTGTAATTCTTCACTTCGTCGAGATACGCCGAGAACAGCAGGAACGCGGCGAGCGCCGCCGAACCGATGGCGTAGCCCTTCGTGAGCGCCTTCGTCGTGTTGCCGACGGCGTCGAGCTTGTCGGTCTTGTTGCGGATCGCTTCCGGCTGCTTCGACATCTCGACGATGCCGCCGGCGTTGTCCGTGATCGGACCGAAGACATCCATCGCGAGGATGTAGCCGGCCGTGCCGAGCATGCCCATCGTCGCAACGGCCGTACCGAACAGGCCGCCGGCGGCAACGCCGTCGATCATGATGCCGCTCGCGCGGCCGACCATGAAGCTCGAAACGAGCGCGACGGAGATCGTAAACACGGGGAGAACGGTCGACTCCATGCCGACCGACAAGCCCATGATGATGTTCGTCGCCGGACCGGTCTGCGACGCCTCGGCGATCGAGAGCACCGGGCGGTAGCGGTATTCCGTGTAGTATTGCGTGATGAAGACGAACGCGATCGACGTCACCACGCCGATCATCGCGCAGATGAAGTAGTGCCACCACGCGTCCGGCGCGTCCGGCGTGACGAGCAGCCACTTGCAGGCGAAGAAGATCGCCACGCTCACGAGCGCGGCCGTGATGTAATAGCCGCGGTTGAGCGCGGCCATCGGATCGGCGTCTTCGGTGGTGCTGACGGTCATCACACCGATGATCGAGCAGACGAGGCCGAGCGAGCCGATGATCAGCGGAAAGAGAATCCCAGCGACGCCGAACGACTTGAACAGCAGCACGCCGAGAATCATCGCGCCGATGTTTTCGGCAGCGGTTGACTCGAACAAGTCGGCGCCGCGGCCGGCGCAGTCGCCGACGTTGTCACCGACGAGGTCGGCGATGACGGCCGGGTTGCGCGGATCGTCTTCTGGAATGCCGGCTTCAACTTTGCCGACAAGATCGGCGCCGACGTCTGCGGCCTTCGTGTAGATGCCGCCGCCTAACTGCGCGAAGAGCGCGACGAACGACGCGCCGAATCCGTAGCCGACGATAAGGAAGGGAATCTTCTGCGACCACGCCGCCGAATCCATGCCGGTCGGCGCGAAGAGCGAGAGAATCGCGAACAGACCGCCGACACCGAGAAGGGACATCGCGACCGTGAACAGGCCGGATACCGCACCGCCACGGAGCGCCGTCTGGAGCGCCGCGTTGAGCGAGCTCATCGCGGCGGCGGCGACCCGGATGTTCGTGCGGATCGACACCCACATGCCCATGTAACCGGCGATGCCCGACGACAGCGCACCGAGCAGGAACGAGAGCGTGATGAACAGCGCGAAGACCTTCGGATCGTCCACCGGATCGGAGGCCGCGTGCGTACGCAGCACGCCGTAGCCGACGGCGAGCACGATCGCGACGAGCACAGCGAGCATCGCGATGGTCTTGTTCTGACGGCGGAGGTAGGCTTCGGCGCCTTCCTGAATGGCGTCGGAGATTTTCCGCATTTCAGGAGTGCCTGTGCTGCGCGCGAGCACCCAGCGCGCGAGGCCGACGGCGAAAATGAGCGCACCGATGCTGGCACCGATGACGATCGTAAGCAGGGAGGACGTCGTGGGCATTACTGATCGGGTGAGGAGTGCGAAATGAACTGCAGGGAGATCAAACGGAGACGGCGCTGCTGCGCCGCCACACCAGATACACGGGAATGCCGAGGATCACGAGCACGAGGCCCGAGATCGCCTGGAGCCGCGTCTTGTCCGCGACGAGCAGCGTGATCGCCACCGCGCTCGTGAGGAAGATGTAGAGCGCCGGCAACACCGGATAACCGATCGCCTTGTACGGACGCGGCTCGTTCGGCCGCTTTGCGCGCAAGATAAACAAGCCGATCGTCGTCAGCGCATAGAACAGCAGCGCAGCGAAAATTACGTAGTCGAGGAGCTGGTTGTACGTGCCCGTCAGACAGAGGATGCTGGTCCACACCGACTGCAGCACGAGCGCGTACGCCGGGACGTGGTTCTTGCTGAGCGTGCCGGCCTTCTGGAAGAACAGTCCGTCCTTGGCCATCGCGTAGTAGACGCGAGAGCCGGAGAGAATGAGACCGTTGTTACAGCCGAACGTCGAAATCAGAATGGCAACGGCCATGATAGTCGCGCCGCTCGCCCCGAAAATCGATTCCATGACCGCGGTCGCGACGCGATCCTGTGTCGCATGATCGATACCGCGGGCGAGCACCGTCGCGCCATCGGCGGCACCGTGGATCGGCAGGACGCTGAGATAGCCGACGTTCGCCAGGATGTAGAGCAACGAGATGAGACCGGTTCCCATCAACAACGCGCGCGGAAGATTCTTCTGCGGGTTCTGCACTTCAGCTGCGGCGAAGGTCGGGCTGGTCCATGAATCGGCCGAGAAGAGCGAGCCGACGAGCGCAGTGCCGAACGTCACCACCAACATCCCGCTCCAGTCCGGCGAGCCAGCCCAGAAATTCCCGCCGCCGAAATTCGCGGCGATCGCATCGGCGTTGCGCCCAATCGTCAGGGCGAGCACTACGAGGATGAGCAGCGCCGCCGTCTTGATGACGGTGAGCGTCGTCTGCACCCACTTCCCTTCCTTGACGCCGCGGAGGTTGATCCAGGTGAGTACCCAGATCGACGCGAGCGCCACGACGCGCTGCGACGATAGGCCAAGTTCGACGACACCGCCGCCGATCGTGACATTGGCCTGCGGAAACCAGCCAAAGCGCGTCGCCGTGATCGACGGAATGAGCACGCCGAGGAACTTACCGAAGCCGACGGCAACGGCGGCGATCGTGCCAGTCTGAATCACGAGGAACAGGGTCCACCCATAGAGAAAGCCCATGAGCGGATTCATCGATTCTTTCAGGAACACGTACGTCCCGCCGGCGTGCGGATACATCGCCGCCAGTTCGCCGAACGCAAGTGCGCCGAGTACGGTCACGATGCCGGTGAGAATCCAGGCGACCAGCAGCCACCCCGGCGAACCGAGTGTTCGGCTGATATCGGCCGATACGATGAAGATGCCGGAGCCGACCATCGAACCGGCGACCAACATCGTCGCATCGGTCAGCGTCAGCGCTCTCACGAACTCCGATTTCTCGCCGCTGGACTGGGACATTGGGCCTTGGTTCAGGTTCTGGTATATTCCATATAAAGTACGATCGAGGATAGACTTACGGAAGCACCCTAAGGGCAGTTTGAGTGGGAGTTCAAGTGCGAGCGGCGAGTAGTAGATGGAGTGCGAGGCTCGCACTCCATCTACTAC
>JAYVPN010000020.1:0-2693 GCA_043757365.1 Gemmatimonadota bacterium
TCGTGCAGCAGTGCGATCGTCGGGAACGCGTGCAGCGCGCGCTCGGCGCTGATCGGCTCCTGATAAAGTTCGTCGCGCGCGGCGGCATCCTCGCCGCGACGCCGTGCCAGATCGAGGTGATGCGCCGCTTCGTCCCACGTGCGCTGCATCTCCGGCGCGACGTGAACCCCGCGCGGGAGAATCAGCAGCGTGCCGGGCGGAAAGAGGGCCGAAAGCGTCGTGCGCTCCCACTCCTCGGCTGCCGCCGAACTTCCGCTCGCGTCGACGGGCAATACGAGCGCCGATTCGGCCGGCTTCGTGGTGCGCTGCGTCAGCAGATCAAAATGACGGATTTCGCTGATCTCATCGCCCCAGAACTCGAGGCGCACCGGCTCGGTCATGCCGAAGCCATAGATGTCGACGATGCCGCCGCGGACCGAGAACTGCGCGACGTCTTCGACCGTCGCGACCTTTTCGAATCCGACCGATGTCAGATGTTCCGACAGCGCCTCGAGGCGCCACGTATCGCCAGCGCGCAACTCGAGACGACTCGACGCGAGCGCCACCGGGAGGCGTGTCCGCTCGAGCACGGCGCGCGCCGTCGTGAGCAGGAGACGCACGTCGCCTCGGGTCATCCGTTCCAGCGTTTCGACGCGCTCGCCGGCCACCTCGGCGTGCGGCTCGACTTCGCCGAATCCCTCGCGCGGCGGATACAGCGCCGCACTGCCGTCGCCCATCACGCTCTGCAGATCCGCCAGCAGTCGCTCGGCTTCCGGCAGTTGATCGGCGACGAGCACGATCATCCGGTTGGGCTCACGCGCGGCGAGCGCGGCGATGAGCACGGCGTCGCTCGAGCCCGGCAGACCTGTGACGCGCACCGTGCCGCGTCCCGTCGGGAGCGACGCGACGAGTTGATTGAAGGCGGGCAACGCCGAGAGGCGTTCGATCAGCGTGCGCAGTGCCACTTACGCGGCCGCGTCGGACTTCGGTGCGGCGCGCGTCGCGAAGGCTTCGGCGGCGAGCAGCAGCAACGCGGCCGCGATGAACAATCCGTCGAGCGCCCGGCGACCGGAGAGCGTGAACGCGGAGGCGGTGAACGTCGGCGCAGCGTCCGTTGCTTCGATCGTTGCGCCGCTAAAACGGCCGCGCAGTTCACCGATTGACAGCCGCGCCAGATCGCTCTCCTGTACTTCCGGATTGACGACGAGCGCACCGGCGCGCACTGCGCCGCGCAGCCAGAAGTACACGCCGGCGCGCGTCGGTGCGCTGATTCGTGCGTCGGTGAGCGGACGCTTGGTGCCATCCGGCTCTTCCAGTTCGCGCGCCCACGCCGGACGCGCGACGATCGCTCCCGGCGTCGCCTCGGTCACCGCGCCGGCATCGCCGGAGAGGTGATCGGCAATCGCCTGCCCGAGCCACGGCACCCAGCTCGCGCGCAACGGAAGGTCGGTCGCCTCGGCGGTGAGCGGTGACGCGACGAGTACGTAGCCATCGCCAGCTACCGCCCACGCATCGCTTCCGGCCGTCGCGAGTGTGTCGACCGAGCCGACGGCGACCGTGCCTCGTGGTTCGAGCGCATACCAACGCGTCGCCGTCACGCCCGCGAGTCCGGCGCCTTTCACCGGAGCTGGCCCGGAGCGCGCCCCGCCGAACTTCCACGGAATGTTCGCGCGCTCCAGCGCACGATTCGCCGTCGCGAGTTGCACCGGATCGGTCGGAGCGAAGATGACCGCTGATCGGCGCGCCGATTCCGCGCCAGTGATGACGACATCACCGCCGCGCGCGATGCGTCCGGACTGCGCGAGCGCATCAAGCGCCGTGCGCGCGAACGCACCGACCGACGGATCGGCCGTGACCGCCGGCGCCGCGCCGACGTGCACCGCGAAGTAGCGCGTGTCGTCGCCGCGCAGTTCGTCTGGCTCGAGTTCGATCGCACCCGCGACCCATCCGCGCTCGGCGGGCTCGAGACGCACGAGAATATCGGCGCCCGGCGCGGCGGTGCCGCGCGCGGCTGCGCGCGTGCCGAGCGTGATGCGGAACGTGACCGAGTCGGTCGCCGACGTCGCCGCACGGACCGCACCGCGCGGTGTCCAGTGCGGCGGCTCGCTCGCGGCGCGCACGACGGCGCGATTCTTCGGCGGCGTGACCGTCGGCGCGTAGACGATCGTCGCGACGCCGTCGAGCGGGATTGCCGCCGTCCACGTGGACGCTTGCGCGTCGGTGAGAATCGCAAGCTGGCGCGCCGGAATTCCGGCGCCCTTCGCGAGCTGCGCCGCCCGCACAACGGCCGCGGCGAGATCACCGGCGCCGGCGAGCGCTTCGGTGCGATCGATCGCCGATTTTATCGCACCGGCCGATCCGCCCGTCACGCGCCCGTCGGCGGTGACGAGCCAGAGGCGATCACCCGACGCCGCACGATCGACGACGACGCGCGCCGTCTCCTTCAGTTTCGCAAGCACCGACGCGCCGTTCACGACCGCCGAGGTGCTGAGGGAGTTGTCGAGCACGATCGCCAGCGCGGTCGGCGCGTGTCCGGTACCGATGAGTCGGCCGACGGGACGAGCCGCCGCCAATGCGAGTGCGAGCACCGCGAGAACGCGCAGCAGCATCAGCAGCAGATTTCGCAGCTTCAACTGCCGCGAGTGTTCCTTCTCGGCGCGCAGCAGATAACGGACCGCGGGAAACTCGATTTTCTCACCGAGTTTACGACGCAA
>JAYVPN010000021.1:0-9927 GCA_043757365.1 Gemmatimonadota bacterium
GGCGCCGAGACGAAGTCTCGGCGCCCGCTTTGCTACTCCTTCCACTCACTTCTTGGACTGCACCGGATCCAGACACCAGTTCTGCTTGACACGCAACGATTCATGCCACATTCCGGCTTTGAAGCTGAGGACGACCAATTCGTTGGGCGCGCCGTATTTCCACGCTTCGAGAATGAGTTCGTCTACTCCGTCGCCATTGACGTCGATATGATCGATCAGGCGCTGGAACTCGACCGTCTTCGCGTCACCGCTGACGGCGTGGCGATACGTTGGCGTGTACGACCCGTCAGGCTGCTTGTCGGCGAGGGCGAAGAGGTGTGAGGTGTGGCCCGCGCCGGGACCGAGATCGCCGGCGGTCGGATCGACGAAGCTCACGAGGAGGGTCGGCGCGGCCGACGCGCCGGTGATGATCATCCGCGCGGAGAAATCGAGCGCGTCGAGCTCGGCCGCGTCCATGTCGGCCTTCTTGCCGACCTCATGGCCGAAGGAGCGGCCCATCTTCGCGATGTCGCCGTCACTCGGCAGTTTGTCGGCAAACTGCGGATGCGGCACGAGCGGTGCCGACGAGGCGATGAACTCGACGGTTGGCTCGTATGTGTTTCCCGTGAGCGCGATCTTGGCCGACGCGAGGGGAACCAGATCCTTGCAGCCCGGCAGCGGATAGAGCGGCGTGCCGCCGCCAGTCCACATACCGCGGGTGATCGTGATCTGCCCCTCTTCGGCGTCGTTCCGGTATGCGGGATACGCGCTTCCCACGGCGAAGTACATCGAGTCGAGCGTGTGCCAGCCGCGGCGAGTGAGCCCGATCTGCCGGATGTTGCCGTTGATCACGGCGGCGACCGGAATGACCCGCGGATCGCTGATGTCGCCGAAAACCTGAAAGAGCAGTTGCGGCTTCGTGGTGAGGTCGAGCGCCGTGGCGCCGGCCGGGGTAATAACATCGGCCAGAGCGGCGGCCGATTTCGACTTGTCGCACCCTATGACAAAGACTAGGATGCCCGTCATGATCGCGAATGACACACGGGACGTTGAGCGCATACCGTCAACGTATGATTCCGCCTCTGGCGGAGCAAGCATTCGCGAGGTGATGCGGGCCCTCCGGACATCGGGGAATCCCGCACTGGGTGACGACTTGGTGACGCAGGTCACCGGGGAGCGGCTCGAGTTTTCGCCGATCAACGGCGACCCCCCGCGCCTCGAGGCTGCGGCGCCAATCGAGGGTACTGCGCTCGCCGCACGGCCCATTGCCGACGAACCGGTCACGGCGTTCGGCGGCTTTCTCGATGGCATTCAGAACAGCCGCGTCATTCGCCATCTCGCCTCTGGTGTCCCCTTGGTCCATGGCACCGTGGCGGCGGTGGTGCGGCAGCGGATTGATCGCACGCTTTCTACTTGGCAGGGGGCGCCGCGCATCGAGCAGGCGCTCTTCGTCCCGGTCTCGCTCGCCGGCGACGCGGTCGTCGAAACGCTGCGGTCGGCCGGGATCCCGTTCATCGATACGCTCGACGGCGACGTTGCGAACAGCAATCGTCATCCGCAGGAACTGCTTGGCCTCGCGCGTACCGCGGTGCAGCGAAGGAGAGAAGTGCTAGAAACGTCGCTCGCCGAATCGTGGTGTGCGCACGAAGCGGCGCCGCTCTTTGTCGACGGCGGGATATCCGGCAGCGGCGCCGCGGCGCGGAGCGATCGCGCGGTCGGCGTCGTGAAATCGCACCGCACGCTGTACGCGAGCGGTGACACCGTCTCGGTGGTGACGACGCTCGCCGAGGGCGAGCGCACGACGGGATTCGAAATTCGGTCGCCACGCCGCACGGCGGTGGCGAGCTGGTATCTGCGCCTGCGCGGTGCCGACGGCCGGGATCCGTTCTTCGGTCTGGTGCGCGTCGAGATCGCGGGTGATTCGTTTTCCACGGCGCGCGCCGATCTCGTCTCGCGATGGATTCTTGCCGAGCGCGTTCCCGTGTCGCTGCCGGATAAACGGTGGAGCACGATGGCGTACGGTATTCGCGACTGCGAAGAATATTTGCGCGCCGTCACCGGCTGACGCGACGAACAGTTCAGGATGGTAAGTTCAGACATGTCCATACTCGGCCGCGTCGTCGCCACGGAGCGACGTCCCAACACTCCGCACGAATTTCATTTCTGGACGGCGCTCGACTCGCCGGTCGGCATCGGGACGATTGTGCGCGTCGAGATGAGCCAGCCGGTAAACGGCGTGTTACCGCGCGTGTACGGCGTCGTGACGGAGGGGTTCGGCTACACTGATCTCGAGACGCCGCTGCACGACGTGCTCGGCCACGACGGTATTCCTGGCGATGCATCGCTCGCGCCGACGCGTCGCACCGAGATTCGGTTGTACACGGCGGCGGTGCTGCGTCACGTGCCGGAGGAGCCGCTGCAACCTGTGGGGATGGGTACGGTGCATCTCGGCACCGACGAGGATGTCGCAGCCGCGCTACGGATGGATGCGTACCTCACCGGTGACGACAGCACTGGGATCCCCGTCGGGTTGTATCGCGCCGGCGCGACGGCCTCGTCGATTTATCTCGACGCCGATTTCCTCCTCGGCCCCGAAGCCGCGCACCTGAATATCAGCGGCGTCTCCGGACTGGCGACGAAGACGAGCGCCGTTGAATGGCTGCTCGCGTCGATCTTCGCGCATTTCCCGGAGAAGAAAGGGAAGGTCGCGGCGGTCTGCTTCAACGTGAAGGGACCGGACCTTTGTTTCCTCGATCAGCCGGCGTCGAAGCTCGACGATACCGACCGGGCGCTCTACGACGAACTCGGAGTTCCCGCCGAGCCGTTTCAGAACGTCCGCTACTTCGCGCCGTACACGGCGCGCGGCTACAGTCTCAACACGCTCCGCTCGAACGAGGCGCTGACGCACAACGTCACCGCGCTCACGTGGGGCCTTCGCGAGGTCCTGCAGTATGCGGAGGTCGTGCTGAACAAGGACGACGTCGACGCGAAAGCCGGCGCGCTGATCGATTTCATCAAGGACAGTATCGTCGATCAGCCGTTCTCGGATCGGATGCTCAGCGAGCCGCACACGGTGCAGTCGTTCGGCGATCTCGACCACTGGTTCCGCGACTTGATGCACGGCATGGAACGCAACAACCAGGAATCGTGGCGAACGCATCACATCGCGACGATCCGTAAGGTGCGCAATCGTCTCTCGAACATCTCGACGCGCTGCCGTGGGCTCGTCACGGACGACGGCTCGGTGAGCGACATGCCATTCGGCGCGTTTGAAGATCGCAGCGTCTACGTGATCGACGTGGCGAACGTCGAGCAAGAGGCACAGGATCTCATTTTTGCGCGCGTCGTCTCGCAGCTGCGCGAGCATCTCGAAAAGCGCACGCTCGGCGTCGAGCACGTGATCGTCTTCGTCGACGAGCTCAACAAGTACGCGCCGAGCGACGGCCCCGAGACCTATGTGCGATCGATGCTGCTTGATATCGCCGAGCGCGGACGCTATCTCGGTCTCGTGCTGTTCGCGGCGCAGCAGTTCCGGTCGCAAGTGCATCGGCGCGTCGTCGGAAATAGCGGAACGGCGCTGTTCGGCCGGATGGATTCCGACGAGTTGGCGACGCCCGGCTATGCGACGCTCTCGCCGGCGATCCGCACGAAGCTCTCGACGCTCGACAAAGGCCAGTTGATGGTCCGGCATCCGCACTTCACGCAGCCGGTGTTCGTGCGATTCCCGCGCCCGGCCGTGCTCTCCGGCCGCGAGGGGGTGGAGAAGTTTCCGCAGGCGGCCGAGCCGACACTCGAGGTGGCCATCACGAGAGCGCTGCGGGTGATGGATTCGAGCGTGACGCTCGAGTGGGTCAAGGAGACGATCGCGCTTGCCGACGAGGAAGAGGCGTTGCGGGCGCGCAATCGGACGCAGCAGACGAAGCCCGAGGACGTGAAGGCGTTTTTCCGGGCGCAACTGAAGCGGCGGGTGCGGGGCGAGCCGGCGGAAGCGCGGACGCGACCGGCGTTGAAGGCGACGTCGAGCGACGATCCGTACGGCTTCTGAGTTGAAGGCGGTCCGTCGCCCTTGAGAGGGCCATACGGTACATTTCCGCCGTGCGCCTGATCCACCTCTCCGACCTGCATTTAGGCTTCCGGCAGTTTCAGCGGACCACTCCCAACGGTATCAACCAGCGGGAGGCGGATGTCGCGCAGTCGTTTACGCGCGCGATCGATCGGCTGATCGAGCTAAAGCCCGATATCATCGTCATCGCCGGCGATATTTTTCACACCGTACGGCCGACGAATCCGGCGATCCTGCACGCGTTCCATCAGTTCTCGCGCCTGATGCGCGAGCTCCCCGAGGCGATCGTCGTACTCGTCGCCGGGAATCACGATATGCCGCGATCGAGCGAGACAACGTGCATTCTCCGTCTCTTCACGCCGCTCGGCATGCACGTCGTCGACAGCGAGGCTCGGCGCCTCGAGTTTCCCGAGAAGGGGCTGTCGATCTATGCAGTCCCCGACATGCCGCCCGGCACGGTGAAGCTCGATCCCGATCCGAGTTTTCCGGTCAACGTGCTCGTGCTCCACGGCGAAGTCGCGGGAGCGATCCCGACGCACGCCGAGCATCTCGATCGCGCCGCGTTGCAGATCCCGGTGGAGGATGTCTCGTCGCCGCTCTGGAACTACGTCGCGCTCGGGCACTACCACGTCTACAAGAAGATCGCGCCGAACGCGTATTATAGCGGTTCCATCGACTACACGAGCTCGAACATCTGGGGCGAAGTGGAGGAGGAGCGCGCGCAGAAGATCGGCAAAGGGATGATCGAGCACGATCTCGCGACGGGAAAGCACAAGTTCATTCGCTTGCCGGTGACGCGCGACGTGATCGATCTCCCGGCGGTTGATGGGCGCGGCTTTTCGGCGCCCGATCTCGACCACGCGATCGCGTCGGCGGTCACCAAGGTGGTGGGCGGTATCGACGGCAAGATCGTGCGGTTGGTGGCGCGGCAGGTGCCGCGGCACATCGCGCGCGAGCTCGATCACAAGGCGCTGCGTGAGCTGCAGAGGCGGGCGCTCCATTTCATGCTCGACACGCGGCGTCCCGATGTCGTGCGCGCGGCGGTGGGCGGCGGCGCTCCGGGGCGGCGACCGACGTTGTCCGACATGCTGCGAGAAAGCCTGCGTAATCGCGTCCTGACGTCGGACATCAACCGCGACGCCCTCGTCGAACTCGGGTTGCACTTCCTCCGCGAAGCGGAGCAGCTGGCGAGCGTGCGCGATGCGCCGTCGATGGCGGAGGACGCATGAGGCTCGTCCGCCTCAAAATGCTGAACTTCCGCCAGCACGCCGATACCGAGATTGAATTCGACAGCGGCCTCACCGGCATCATCGGACCGAACGGCGCCGGTAAGTCGACAATTCTCGAAGCGGTCGCGTGGGCGCTCTACGGCGGCGACACGGCGCGCGGCGGCAGGGACTCGATCCGCTTTACGCGCGCTCCGGCACGCGCGCAGGTGCGGGTCGAACTCGATTTCGATCTTGCCGGACATCGCTACCGCGTTGTCCGCGGTCTCACGATGGCCGAGGTCTATCTCGACGGCGCCGAGCAGCCGATCGCCAATTCGGCGACGACCGTCGGCGAGCTCCTGCAACGCCGGCTCGGGATGTCGCGTCACGAGTTCTTCAACACGTACTTCACGGGTCAGAAAGAACTGACGGTGATGGGTTCGCTCTCGCCGACTGAGCGCGGACAGTTCCTCTCGCGCGTCCTCGGCTACGAAAAACTTCGCGCCGCGCAGGAGCTCGCCGATCAGCGCCGTCGCGAGTTGCGCGGTGAAATCTCCGGCATGCAGAGCGGAATGCCCGACTCCGCGACCGTGACGACCCAGATCGCCGAATCCGACGAGAAGCTCGGCGCGTCGAAGAGCCGACTCGCCGACGCCGAGATCGAGCGGTCGCGGTTGCAGGCGCAGGTGGACGGACTCGCGCCGCGCTGGAGCGATGCACAGCGGCAGCGCGACGAGATGCAGACGATCGAGTCCGATCTTCGGGTGACGGAGAGCGAGCTCGTGTCGCATCAACGCAACGCCGAGCGCGTCGCGACGGAACTCGCGATGGTGGAGACGGCGCGCGAACAGCTTACGCCGCTCGCGATGCAGCTGGTGCCGTTCCACGATGTCGGGAACGAGCTCGGGCGGATGCGCGACCTCAAGGTGCACGACGGGCGACGTCAGGAGATGCTCAAGCAGGAGGCCTCGCTCGCGAAGGAGCTCGAGGAGCTCAACGAGACGCACGCCAAAGTGCAGTCGGCGCCGGCGCTCGAAGAACAGGTGACCGTCGAGCTCGAAGCGAAGCGGCGCGCTCACGAAGAGACGCAGGGGACGCTCGAACTGCGCCGCACCGAGTGGGTGCGCGACCGTCAGGAAGCCGAAACGAAGCGTGCGGCGCTGCTGACGCAGCACGCCGAGTTGCGCGAACAGAAGGATCGCCTCGTGGCGCTCGGCGACGAGGGCGCCTGTCCGACCTGCGCCCGTCCCCTCGGCGATCACTACCGGCAGGTAATCGATCTGCTCGAGAATCAGCTCGAGACCGTTGTTGCCGACGGCTCGTACTATCGGTCACGCCTCGACCAGCTCGAAGACATGCCCGCCGATGTGCTCGCGCTCGACGAGGAGCGCCGCAAGCAGGAGCAGGAAATCGACATGCTCGTGCGCCGCCTCGAGCGCGTCCGCATCGGTGTGCGTGATCTCGAGAAAGTCGGACGCGAGCTCGCGTCGAAGCAGAGCCGATACGAAGTATTGGTGCAGGATCTCGCGGCGATTCCCGGCGGCTACGAGATGGCACGTCACACCGCGCTCGAGCAGGAATTCGAAAAGCTCGCCGGACTGAATACGCAAGCGAACCGTCTGAACACCCAGGTCGAACGCGAGCCTGCGCTTCGCCGCGAGCAGGAGAGCATTGCGCGGACGACAACGATACTGACGGCCAAACGCGATGAACTTGCCGGCCGCCGCGCGGCACTCGCGATCAGCGAAGAGGAGTTCATGCGCTTGCGCGGCGAGCACGGGGCGGCGAGCGCGTCGCTCCACGCGGCGACGCTCTCGGCGATGTCGGCGAACACGGAGGCGGCGCTGTCGCAGGCGGCGCTCGACCGGGCCACTGCAGCCCGCGAAGAACTCGCACGCATCG
Organism: Gemmatimonadota bacterium; assembly: GCA_043757365.1. GTDB lineage: Bacteria > Gemmatimonadota > Gemmatimonadetes > Gemmatimonadales > Gemmatimonadaceae > Fen-1231. The sequence continues at coordinate 7,153 of JAYVPN010000021.1, forward strand.
AGAAGAAGCTCGAGTCGCTCGAGAACGAGAAGCGGCTCCACGACGAACTGCATCGCGCCTACAGCGATCTGCGCACCGATCTCAATTTCGCAATGCGCCCCGAACTCTCGGAACTGGCGAGCGCATTCCTCACCGACCTCACCGACTCGCGCTACACCGAACTCGAGCTCGACGACAAGTATCGGATCGTCGTCCTCGAGGACGGCGTGCCGAAGCCGGTGATCTCGGGAGGCGAGGAGGATCTTGCAAATCTCGTGCTCCGTCTCGCGATTTCGCAGATGATCGCCGAGCGTGCGGGGCAGGCGTTCTCGCTGCTCGTGCTCGATGAGATCTTCGGCTCGCTCGACGAGACGCGCCGGCACAACGTCGTCGAGCTGCTGCGCGGATTGCAGGACCGGTTCGAGCAGGTGATTCTCATCACGCACATCGAGAGTGTACGCGACGGACTCGACCAGGTCATCGAGGTGCACTTCGACGAGAACAGCGGCGCGGCCACGGTCAAGCGCGGCGCCGCGACCCCGGCCGGCGATTTGATCGAAGCGGTCCTATCCGGCAACCCGGACGGGCGCTGATGCCGCGCGGCGCCCCGCAGCGCGGCGTCCGCCTCGACGGACCGTTCCCGATCACGCGCGCCGACATCGGTCCGCTCAACGTGCTGTTCAGCGAGGCGTTCACGGAACGCTATCGACGCGACGGGCTCGTCGGGGTTCGCGTGCCGGCACTCAATCCGGCGATCTGGCGCTACGCGATCGACGACGCGCACGACGGCGCGATGCTCTGGCGCGACGCGTCCGGACGGATGGCGGCATTCAACATCGCGCACCGGTCCGGCGTCGAAGGATGGATGGGCCCGCTCGCTGTGCGCGACGACTGTCAGGGCGCGGGGAACGGACAGCTCGTCGTGCGCGCCGGAATCGACGTCCTGCAACGCGCGCGCTGCAGCGTGATCGGGCTCGAGACGATGCCGCGGACGATGGACAACATCGGTTTCTACGCCGGACTCGGATTCGTCCCGACGCGACTGACGATCACGCTGACCGTCGACGCCGAGCCGGCGCCGCGCATGCCGCGACTGCTCGGTGCATTGCCGTCGGCGAGCCGTGGCGATGCGATCGACGAATGCCGCGCGCTCGTGCATTCGCTGCGGGCCGGCTACGACTACACGCGCGAGATCGAACTCACGCACGACCTCGCGCTCGGCGACACACTGCTTGTGTATGAGCGCGACGCGCTGGTGGGCTTCGCGCTTTGTCACGCGGCGCCGCTTGTCGAGGGGCGGTCGCGGGAGGAACTGCGCGTGCTGAAGCTCGTGATGCGGGACGCGTCGGTGGCCGACACGATGATCACGCAGCTCGCGGATTTTGCCGGCCGGTCGGCGACGGCGCGCGCGGCGGTCCGCCTGCAGGGCGAATACACCGAGTTGTTCAAACTGCTCATCGCGCGCGGCGCGCGCGTGCGGTGGACCGATCTGCGCATGGCGCTCGACGGTTTCACCGAGCGCGTCGACGGCCCGGAAATCGTCCTGTCGAACTGGGAAATTTAGCTCGACGGACGCTAGTTACTTCACTTTCGGCTTGCCGTTGCCGAGAAGCACAATGCGCCAGACGAGTAGGAAGACGCCGGCGGTGAGCAACAGATGAATGGCGCCCGGCGCTTCGAAAAAGAAGGTGCCGGCGCACCAGACGCCCAGCATGGCGATGGCGGCGATGATGCCGATGTCCATAATCGATGTCCGTTGCGCGAAAAAGTGATTGACCTGCCTCGTACCCCAACCTACATTCGAAATCAGCAGGAACGAAGGGGCCTACTTTTTGAGCCGATAAGTCCTCCGAGTGGGTTCGATATCTCGGTTTACGCCATGCCCGCACGGCGGGAAGGCGGACGGCTGGGTGAGGGCCTCATAAATTCGACAGGGCTTCAAAATCCCCCTTCGTTCCACTCCATCGCGAAAGCCCCGGCCACTCAGGCGGGGCTTTCGTGTTTATAGTACCATGTCCACCAGGACTCGCGGAACCGCCGCCGCGGCAACACGCTTATTCTTCGTCTATGGCAACGATTACCGTTACACGCCGCCTGACCTTCAACGCCGCCCACCGGGTGCACAATCCGGCGCTGAGCGAGGAAGACAACACCCGCCTGTTCGGCAAATGCAACAATCCGAACTGGCACGGGCACAACTACGTCCTCGAAGTCTCGGTCGCCGGCGAACCCGATCCGGTGACGAGCTACGTCATCGATCTGGGCGAAGTGAAGCGGATCGTCGAGCGCGAGTTCGTGAACAAGGTCGACCACAAGAACTTCAACATCGACGTCCCGTTCATGCAGGGAACGAATCCGACGTCGGAGAACATTATCCTGAAGTGCTGGCAGCTCCTGGAGCCGGCGCTGAAACCCGGACGACTGGCCCGGCTGAAGCTTTGGGAAACGGAGAACAACTATGTCGAATACGAAGGGAAGTGAGCGGCAGCGCCTTAAGGGAGGCGCCCGCATCGATGCCCCGGACGATCCGTTCGACGACCGGCCGCAGATCGGCGCCGATCGTTTTCTCGAATTCGAGAACCTCATTCGTCGCCAGCTCGAGTTGATTGGCGAAGATGTGACGCGCGACGGGATCGTGAAGACCCCGAGCCGCGTCGCAAAGTCGCTCACGTGGCTGACGCGCGGCTATCAGATGGACGTGCTCGATGTCGTCGGCGACGCCGTCTTCGAGGAAGACCATCACTCGATGGTGATGGTGCGCGACATCGAGATGTATTCGATGTGCGAGCATCACAT
>JAYVPN010000022.1:0-9760 GCA_043757365.1 Gemmatimonadota bacterium
GGGCGTCCCTGCGAGTGATAATCGAGCGCGTCTTGCCGTTTCATAAGCTATGAAAGATAGCCGACGGACGGGTTTTTGGTCAGCACATTTTCGGTGTTCATTCGGGGCTATACTTGACCTCATTGATCGGCCGAAACGCGAAGCCCGGCCTTACACCTCGAGATGATCTCCCGGGCGCGCTGCGAGCTGATAGAGCACCGGCATCAGCAGCACGCTGATGAAGAGCCGTGAGAACAAGCCACCGACGATCACGAGCGCGAAGGGGCGCTGCGAATCGGTGCCAACGCCCGTCGCGATCGCCGCGGGGAGCAGGCCAAACGCGGCGACGAGCGCCGTCATCATGATCGGTCGCAGACGAAGCAGGGCCGCCTCGCGTGTCGCCTCGGCGATGCCTTTGCCCTCGAGACGCAACTCATTCGCGTAGGAGATGTAGACCACCGCGGTCTGCACCGAGACGCCGAAGAGGGCGAGGAATCCGATTGCCGACGATACCGAGAAGTGCGTCCCCGTCGCGACGAGTGCGAGCATGCCGCCGATCGGTCCGGAGAGGACGACGCCGAGAACCGTGATCGCCGGGAACTTCACATTGTGGTAGAGTCCGAAGAGCAAGAGGAAGATCAACGCAATCGTGATCGGCAGAACCACCGTCAGTTGGCTGCGCGACTCGTTGTACTCCTTGAACTCGCCGCCCCACGCCGAGCGATAGCCCTGCGGCATCTTCACGGCCTTCTCGACTTGCTGCTGGGCGTCCTGGACCGCGCCGGCCAAATCGCGCCCCTCGACCGAGTACTGGATGCCGATGTAGCGGCCATTGTTCTGTCGATAGATGAACGACGCGCCGTTGCTCACCTCGATCTTCGCGACTTCGCGCAGCGGGACTTGGCTGCCGTTCGGCGTCGCGACGAGAATCTGGCCAATCTGCTCCGGCGTTCCGCGATACTGCGGCTGCAAGCGCACCACGAGGTCGAAGGTCTGCTCGCCCTGCACGACCTTCGTGGCGGCGGTGCCGCCAACGGCCGCTTCGATAAGACCATTGATCGCCGCCGCGCCGAGTCCGTAACGGGCGAGCTTCGCGCGATCGATCTGGATGGTGAGTGACGGCTGCCCGAGTTCCTGAACGAGTGTCACGTGCGTGATACCGCGCACCTTCTCGAGCACGTGCTTCACTTCGAGCCCTTTCGTCTGCAGCACGTTCAAATCGGCGCCGAAGACTTTGACGTCGAGCGAACTCTTGAGTCCTGTCTCGGCTTCGTCGACGGCGTCCTGCGCCGGCTGCGTGAAGTTGAAGTTGATGCCGGGGAACGCGGCCAGTTTCTCGTTCACCTTCTCGATCAGCTCGGCCTTCGTGCGATACGGTCCCTTCCATTCGCCGTACGGCTTGAGACCGACGTAAAACTCGGCGTTGAAGAACCCCGTCGGGTCGGTCCCGCCGTCGTCGCGGCCGTGTTCCGACGCGACCGTCGTGACTTCAGGGAATGTCGCGAGAATTTGTCGTACCTGCGGCACGATCTTCGACGATTCTTCGAACGAGATCGTGTACGGCATCGTCGCGCGCACCCAGAGCGCGCCTTCGTCGAGCTTCGGCATGAACTCACCGCCCACCTTCAGACTCAGCGCGAGCGCGACGATGAACGACAGCGTGCTGAAGCCGACGACGGTCCACGGACGCGCGAGGCTCCAGTCGAGCGACGCTTCGTAACGGGCCTTCATCCACTCGAACGCCGTGTTGCGACGCTCGATGACGCCTGATCCGAGGACCCACGTGCAGAGTACCGGCACCACCGTGAGGGTCAGCAGCAGCGCGCCGATCAGCGCGAAGATCGTGGTGTCGGCCATCGGCTTGAAGAGACGTCCCGACGGGCCGGTCAGGACGTAGATCGGGAGGAAGCTCGCGATGATCACGGCGACGGCATAGACGATCGGACGATCAACTTCGGCGGCAGCTGCGACGATCACTTCGCGCACCGAATACTTGGTGCCGTACCGTTTTGCGAGCTGACGGTGAATGTTCTCGACCATCACCACCGCGCCGTCGACCAATATGCCGAAGTCGATCGCGCCGATCGAGAGAAGATTTGCCGGAATGTGCTTGAGATCAAGACAGATGAACGCGAACAGTAACGAGAGCGGAATCGTCGTCGCGACAATAAGTCCTGAACGAAAGTCGTAGAGGAAAAACACCAGCACGATGATCACGAGCACAATGCCGCGGAGGAGATTGTCCTCGACGGTGCGCGTCGTCAGCGAGATCAGGTCGCTGCGATCGTAGTACGTGTGGATCGTCACGTCTTTCGGCAGCACGTGCTCGTTGAGGTCGAGCGTCATCGCCTGGACCTGCTTGAGCACCGTCTGTGCCTGTTCACCGGTGCGCATCTGGATGATGCCTTCGACCGCGTCATCGGTTGCATTGAAGCCGAACTGGCCGAGGCGCGGCGCGTGGCCGATCTCCACCGTGCCGATGTCCTTCACGAGGACGGGAATGCCGTTCTTATTCGAGACGACGACGTTGCCGATATCCTCGAGCGTCGCAACTCGCCCGAGGCCGCGCACGTAATAGAACTGCCCGCCCTCGGAGTAGAAGCCGCCACCGGCGTTGTCGTTGTTCGCGCCGAGCGCGTCGCTGACATTCGAGACCGCGAGCCCGGCGCCGGCAAGCTTCGTCGGATTGATGTCGACGTGGTACTCCATCGTCTCGCCGCCGAGTCCGCCGAGATTCGCGACGCCGGGAATGCTCTTGTACGCTTTCGTCAGGACCCAGTCGTTGATGACCTTGAGTTCCATCGCCGACCGGTCCGGGCTCTCGAGTACATAGCGGTACACGAGCCCGCTCGGCGCGAACAACGGTTCGATGCCCGCGCTCACGCCGGTCGGCAGACTCACGTCGGGCAGATGTTCAAACGCCCGCTGACGTGCGAAATACGGATCGGTGCCGTCCTCGAAGGTGAGGACGATGTGCGAGAGGCCGTACAGCGAAATCGACCGCACGAACTTGATGCGTTCGAGGCCGTTCATTTCTCGTTCGATCGGCACCGTGACGAGACGCTCGACTTCTTCGGCCGCGTGGCCCGGCCACTGCGTCGTGATCGACACCATCGGCGGCGAGAGATCCGGATACGCGTCGACGGGCAGACGTGAGAACGACCAGATGCCGGTGCCGATCAGCACGAGCGCGAAGATCGCGATCAGGAACGGCTGGTTGAGGGCCGCGCGAACGATCCGGTTGGCGAAGGAAGGCTCGCCGACGTGCGTGTTCGGCGGTGGTGCTTCGGAGGTCTCGTACGGCTCGGTCACTGGTTCTCCGCGAACTGCACGAAGAGGGCGCCGTTGGCGAGGACTTTGTCGCCAGCGGTGAGGCCGGTGGTGATTTCATACGTTTCACCGACGCGCACGCCGAGTGTCACGCGACGGCGGGAGAAGCTGCCGTCGGCATTGGCGATCAAGACGAACGGCAGATTCTCATCGTCGCGGAGCACGGATGCGGTGGGAACGAGCAGGCCATGGCGCTCCGAACTGGAGAAGATCCGGATGCGCACGAACATGTCCCGCTTGAGGAGCTGGCCGCCGTTGCCGGCGATCAGTCGGACGCTTGTCGCTTTCGTTCCCGGATCGACGATCGACGCGACATAATCGACGCGCGCCGCGACCGGCTTGGACGAGCCGTCGATGATGATTTCGGCCGACTGTCCGGCGCTGACCGCGGAAACGTCCGCACCGTAGACGCTCGCGAAGATCCACATCGTCGAGAGATCAGCGACGGTGAATGCCGCCGTCGTGCCGGCCTGCAACAGTTGGCCGGGATTGATCAGTTTCTCGACGACAGTTCCTGGAATCGGCGCTCGCACGGCGCCTTCGACTGGGGTCACCTGCTTGCCGTCGCGGATCGCGGTGACCGTCGCGTTGTCGACGCCAAGCGCGCGCATCTGCTCGATTGCCGCATCACGGTCGGCGCTCGCGGACGAAGCGTCCGTGCGGGCTTGATCGCGTTCGCTGCGCGAGAGCGCGTCGTTGGCGAAGAGTTTTTCGTCGAGTGCGAGAATGCGAGTCGTATTGCGGACCATTTCTTCCGCCTTACGATACGTCGCCACCGCAGTCGCGAAGTCGGGCGACGAGACCGTCGCGAGCGTCTGTCCGGCGACGACGCGCGCGCCGAGCGTCGTGACGATACGCGCCACTGGCCCCGAGATCGGCGACAGCACCGACGTACTCTTGTCGCCATTGAACGCGACGGTACCGGTCGCTTCGAGCGTCGGATGGAACTTCACGGGTTCTATCGTCACAATAAGAAGCTTCGCCCGTTGGGCCTCGGTCACCTTGAAGGTCGAGGCGTGCGGTGCCGCGTGCGTGTCGTTGGACGGCGCATCGGATTTCGGTGTACACGACGTCGCGACGGAAGCGACGGACACCATCAGGCAGAGGGCGCGCAGGCGCGCGCGGCTGGCGTTACTCACGGGGAACTCCGGCATCGAACGTGGAGAGCGGCACGCCGGCGGCGCGCTCGAGATCTGAGAGGGCGGAGCTGGCCGCGGCGAGCGCGTCAGCGTACTGGCGCTGGGCATCGACGAGTGTGCGGCGTGTATCGAGCACGTCGAGCGCCGAGAGCCGACCGAGGCCGTAGCTCACTGAGGCGACGCGATACGCTTCGCGTGCCGCCGGAAGCAATTGGTCGCGAAGGAAGATGAGCTGCCGGACGGCCGCATCAGCGGCGCTGAACGACGCGCGCACATCCTGGCCGACCGCCGCGCGCACGTCCTTGATCGTCGCGATGAGTTCAAGCTCGCGATGACGCGTTTCGGCGAAATCGCCCCGCGTGTGTTGCCACAAGAACACCGGCAGAGGAATCGCCAAGCCGACGGTGTAGAGTGTGCCGAGCTCCTGCGCGAAGTCGCGGTTCGCGCCGAGCGTGAAGTCGGGAAGGAACGCCTGCTCTTTCGTGAGCTGCCGGTTCGCGTGCGCGGCATGCAACTGGTGCTCGAGCTGCCGCAGTTCCGGACGACTGGCCAGCGCGCGCGCTTCGACGAGATCGAGCGACGGCAGCTGATCGGGCGCGACGAGCGAGTCGGTCGGGGCGATCGGGAGCCCGAGCGGTCGTCCGAGCGCACGGTTCAGCGCCGCGATGGCGATCGTCACGTCGCGACCGTTCGCAATGAGATCGTTCTCGGCCTGGGCAACGCCCACTTGGGCGCGAATCACGTCAAGACGCGCCACGCGCCCGGCGGCAAACTGCGCCTCCGTCTTCGTGAGAAAGTCGCGGGCGAGATCGCGCGTTTCCGTAAGGTCGCGGCGATGCTGGCGCGTGACCAGTACCGAGTCGTAACTCCGGGCGGTTTGCGCGGCGACCAGTTGTTGCGTCAGCCGGAACTGTTCTTCGGACGTCCGAATGTTCGCGACGCCGATGGTATTGCGGAGACGGAACTTGTCGGGGAAGGGCACGACGAGACTTGCGCCGATCGTCCGCGCGTTCGCTGTTCGCGTGCTGAACAGAGAGCGCTCGTCGTTGTACGACGCGGTGACCGCCGGATCAGTGAGGCCGTTATTCTCGACCCGCTGCGCCCGAACCTGTGCCGTCTGCTCGCGCGCGATCTCGAGTCGCGGATTCGTCATGAGCGCCGTCGCGATCGCCTGCCGGCGCGACAGACGTATGGTGTCGACGGCCGCGCTTAGCGAACGGCTTTGTGCTGATGCCGCACCGGCAACCGTCGCCAGTGCGCACATCACAAGGAGCTTCTGCATTCGTACCTAGGTCTGAGGAGCGAGATCGCGCTGGCCGGATGGCGGGCACGAGGCGCCGTCCGCGAGGGACCGCGCTAACGACTCAGCTCAGACGGGGCGGTGCCCGTGATGGGTAGAGCGCGAGGGCGGCGTGCAATGAAAGTTGCGGCACCTCGGTGCACGGCGTGGTGCCCGCGGCGAGCACGGTCGTAATGGCCACTGCCGGCGACGTGAGCACAGCATGCATCGCACGCACCGAGCAGACCACGCACGTCGCCTCGTTGTGCATGTCGACGTGCCGCGTTCCCGGTTCTTCGACGTGCGTCACCGGCGCGCCCGTCGTGTGCGACTCGAACAGCGGAGACGCGACGATCGTCGCCTGCACCAGCAGCATGGCGACGAGCGACAACTGCCGGAGGGCCGACAGTAGGCGAACGGGACGGGAAAGGAACGCGATCATCTTATAGAAACACTACGCGAGACGTCCGGAAACCGCTAGGAATCGGCACCTCGCGGCCACGCTACGACCGCTTCTTCGGCTTCGCACTCTTCACCGGCTCCTCGGGCTTCGGGCGCGTCTTGGGTCGCGCACCGCCCGCAAACCCCCGCAACATCGCCAGCGTCCGACGATCATTCGTGACCATGTCGTCGCCTTTCGGCGTCTCCAGTACCTTCGGTACCCCGGCGAGCCGCGGATCGTTCATGATCCGATAAAACGCCTCGGCGCCGATCATCCCTTCACCGATCAACTCATGGCGGTCCTTTCTCGAAGCGAGCGGCACCTTCGAATCGTTGAGGTGGAGCAGGCCGAGGCAATCGATGCCGAGCGCATCTTCGAAGCGCGCCCAGACGCCGTCGTAGTCGCCGTCGAGATCGTAACCAGCCGCGAAGACGTGCGCGGTGTCGAGGCAGACGCCAACGCGACGGCGCAGCGCCGCCGGAATCTTCGAGAGGAGCAGCGCCATCTCCTCGAACGTCGATCCGATCACCGTCCCTTGGCCGGCCGTGAGTTCCATCAGCAATCGAGTCGCGCCATTCTCCTGCTCGAGAGCCTGCGTGATGCCGTCGGCATTGCGGTCAATGCCGCTCGCGCGGTCATCCATGAAGTTGCCGGGATGCGAGACACACGCATCGAGCCCGAGCGCGTGACAGCGGCGCAGTTCGGCGGCGAAACTCTCGATCGATCGCGCCCGGAGCACGGGATCGGGTGACGCCAGATTGATCAAGTAGCTGTCATGCGCGTTCGTGAACTGCACGCCGCACGAATGCACGAGCGCGCGGAACTCCGTGGCCGTTTCCGGCGCAACGTCGTGTTCCTTCCATTGATTGGCTTGCTTCGTGAAGATCTGCATCGCCGTCGCGCCGATATCCGCGGCACGCTGCGGTGCCTTCGTCACGCCGCCGGCGGTGCTGATGTGCGCGCCGAGCGGCGCCGGTACGAGTGCGCTCATCGGCGCGAGCGCAGCCATTCGAGTGGATCGACGGCGCGACCGTTGGGGCGGATCTCGAGATGGAGATGCGCATCGAGCTCGGGGTCCGATTTTCCGACCGTTCCGATCGTCTGCCCCTTTGCCACTTTGTCACCCTTACTCACGGAAATCCTTCCCAGCGAGCCGTACATCGAGTAGTCGCCACCGCCGTTGTTGACGATGACGGTGAGTCCGTACGTTCCGAACGCTTCGGCGGCGATGACGCTGCCGGCGGAGATCGCCTTCACCGGGGTGCCGACGGCGGCGGCGATACCGATGCCGTTCCACCGCACCGTCGTGTTGTTCGGGTTCACGAACTTACCGAAGCGGTAGATGATCGTCCCGTCGACCGGCCAGTCGAACTTGCCAAGATCGGCGGTGCGGAGTGTGCTCGTCGACGTGAACGCGCTGCCGGGGCGTCCTTCGGATTTCTTGCGCTCGGTCTCGAGCGACGCGATGAGCGACGCGATGCGCTGTTCGTCGCGCGTGATCTGCGTCAGGCGGGCTTCAGTCTGCTGTTGCGACCGCTGCGCCTGCGCGAGACTCTTGCCGCGCTGTCCTTCGAGGGTGCGGAGGCGCTTCTCTTCGTCGGCCTTGTCTTGGCGCGAGCTCTCCACGTCGTTGCGCAGCGTGACGAGGGTCTGTCGCTGTTGGCCGATCTTCTCGCCGAGCGCCTCGACGCGCTGCACGAGCGAGCGGTCGCGCTGAGCGATGAGGTGCAGATACTTGTAGCGCGCCACGAGTTCGCCGAACGACTGCGCGGACATCATCGCTTCCACCGAATAGAGCGCGCCCCGCTTGTAGATCTCACGGACCCGATGGCGCAACACCGACCGCTTCACAGCGAGTTCGTCCTGGGCGCGCACCAGTTCGGCAGTCGCATCGTGCTCTTCGTCGGCGAGCGAGCTGAGTTGTTGATCGAGCGTCCGCAGCACGCGCGCGGTGGCATCGGCCTGGCGCTCGAGATTCGTGCGTTCCGCCGACAGATCATGCACGGTGGATTTGAGCTCGCGCATTTTTCGTTGCAGGTCGGCGCGTTCGCCGCGAATGCGGTCGAGCTCGTCCTTCTGCGACTTCAGTTTTTCAGTCGTGTTTTGCTGCGGACTGGGCGGCTGCTGCGCGGCGGCGGTGGTGCCGACGATACAGAGCAGCAGGAGAGCCGCTGCGGCGCGCCGCATCTTACACTTCCCGGAGATGGCGCCCCACGCTCAGCGCGCTGCCGATCAACCCGATCAGCGTGCCGGCGGCGACGCCCGCGAGCGACATTCGCATGTCGAAGAAGTCGGAACGGAAGACGAACTGTCCGATCACCGCGTTGGCGCCATACGTCAGCAGCAGCGCGAGGAGTCCGCCGAACAGGCCCTTCAGTGCGCCGTCGATCAGGAATGGGCTGCGAATGAAGGCGTCCGTCGCGCCGACGAGCCGCATGATCGAGATCTCGCGCGATCTCGCGAGCACGGCCATTCGGATTGTCGAGCCGATGATGATCACGGCGACCGCCGCGAACGTCAAGCCGAGCACGATACCCGCGAGCGTCGCGATGTTGCGGATGCGATACAGCTTCTGCACCCACTCTTCGCCGAACCGCACGTCTTCGATGAATTCGTAGGAGCGCATCCGCTCGGCGACGGCCTTCACGGTCGTCGGGTCGCGAAAGCCTTCCTTGAGGCGGACGTCGAGCGACGCTGGCAGAATGCCAGCGTCAAAGACGTCGCTGAACTCGCCGAGTTCCTGGCGAGCCCGGATGAGCGCCTGTTCCTGCGTCACGAGCTTCACCGTCGCGACTTCGGGGAAGGCGGCGACGTCGCCGATCGCGGCGCTCGTCACTTCCGCCGCCGTGCCATCGATCACGAACGCGCGGATCTCGACGCGGTCCTCGACCTGCGTCAGCGCTTTGCGGATGTTCAACGCGACGAGCCCGAAGAGGCCGAACGCGAACAGCGAAAAGGCGATCGTGGTGATGCTCAGCATGCTGAGCACCGGCGCCCGGCGAAATCCGTTGAACGCTTCGCGGAAGGCGAGCTTCATGCTGACGCGCCGGGCTCGGCCGAATCGAAGACGATCGCGCCGCGGTTGATCTCGATCGTGCGGCACTCGGCGCGGCGAATCAGCTCGAGATCGTGCGTCGCCATGACGACGGCCGTGCCGGAGGCATTGATGTCGCGCAGGAGCTGAAAGATGCCGCGGGTCGCGCGCTCGTCGAGATTGCCGGTCGGCTCGTCAGCGATGAGAACCACGGGGTCGTTGGCGAGGGCGCGGGCGATCGCGACGCGCTGCTGCTCGCCGCCGGAGAGTTCCTTCGGCAATGACGTCGCCTTCGCCCCGAGTCCGACCTGCGAGAGCAGGCGAGAGACTTTCGGTCCGATCGCCGATTTCGGCGCGCCGGTCACTTCGAGCGCGAAGGCGATATTCGCCTCGACCGTGCGGTCTTCAAGCAGGCGGAAATCCTGAAAAACGACGCCGAGTTTGCGGCGGAGCTTCGAAACGCCTCCACCGCGAACCGTCGAGGAGCTCGCGCCGCCAACTTTCACTTCGCCTTTCGTCGGCCGCTCCTCAAGGAAAATCAGCTTGAGGATCGTGCT
>JAYVPN010000023.1:0-2631 GCA_043757365.1 Gemmatimonadota bacterium
GTCGCCATGTAGATCGCTTCAAGCCATCCGTGTTGGTCGCCGCCGAGAATACGGAAACCGATCACGCCGATCACGAAGATCGTGACGAGCAGCAACACCGCGTTCCGCACGCGGCGCTGCATCTCGAGAATTTCCCGCTCGTCGCGCTCGGCATGCGCCATCAGCGCACCGGTAGTTCCGACCGCTTAAACAGATACGGTGCCGTCTCGATGCGCGGCCCTTTCTCGTCGCACACCGCGAACGTTCCACCTTCATACGCGCACGCGCCGGCGTAGCGGCCGTCCTTCGTGATCGCGTAAAAACTGAGATCGAAGTACGGACGCCCCTTGTCGTTGAGCAGCCGCTTCTCGGTCATCGCGATCACGCGCTCCATGACGCGCATGAGGGCGGTCTGCGGATCAACGCCGGTGCGCATGAACTCGACTGCGAGAAAGGCGCCGCAGACTTTGATGTTCGCCTCGCCGCGACCGGTCGACCCCGCGGCACCAACCATGTTGTCGCAGTACTGCCCCGCCCCGATGATCGGGGAATCGCCGACACGCCCGGGCACCTTCCATGAAATGCCGCTCGTCGTCGTGATCGAGCTGATGTCGCCGGCCGCGTTCACGGCGTCCATGTTGATCGTGCCGTGCGTCCAGTTGAGCGGACCGCTCCCGACGCGCCCCTCGGCATCATTATCCTCGCTCTTCCGGCGACCGTTCGCGTTCCACTGCAGCCACGCTTCGCGATGCGCATCGTCGACCCACGAATCGTGGCCGTTCCGGTTCGCCTTCCAGTGGAGCCAGTCCTGACGCGATTTCTCGGTGAGCAGATTCTGCTCCTGAAAACCCATCGCCAGAGCGAACCGCTTCGCGTCGGCGCCGACGAGCATGATATGGTCGGTGTAATCCATCACCGCCTTGGCGACCATCGACGGTGTCGCGATTCCCTCGAGACAGCCGACCGATCCGGCACGTTTCGTCGGACCGTGCATGCAGCTCGCGTCGAGCTGCACGATGCCTTCTTCGTTCGGCAAACCGCCGAGCCCGACCGATTGGTCGTTCGGATCGAGCTCCTGTATCTTCACGCCGTCGATGATCGCGTCGAGCGTGTCGTCGCCCTTCGCGATGCGATCGTACGCGACTTTCACACCGCGAATACCGTTGGCGCTCGCGACGACGGCCGGCCGGGCGCGGAACGCTCCCGGCGCTGGTGCCACGATCGCTCCCGGCACCGGCTCGCCGGCGGCGAGCGTGCGCGGCACAAATCCGAGCGCGGCGAGCGTCGCGGAGCGCTCGAGAAATTCACGGCGTGATGTCGTCATCTACTGCTCCAAAGAGAAAGGAACCGCGCCATCGCAGCGTCTGACGCTGGGCCTATAACTCGCAATAGCGTCCCGGCCTTCGAACCCGCATCCACGCATCGAGCGCGACGTGGATGTTGCGCTCCACTGCCGGATGATCGAGGTCGGCGGGATGAAGCGCAATGCGCATCACCGGCGTCCCGCGCTGTGTGCGCCAGCGAATGCGTTCCTGCAACACCGATCCATACGATCGGAATGCACCGCGCGCGCTCCACCGCAACACCGGCGACGAAATCACCGCACGCCGCGCGTGCACAAAGATCGCGCTGTCCGATTCGCTCACCGCGAGTCCGGCGTCGCGTACCGCATCGTGGGTCGCACTTTTCGCGAGCCACGCGGGTGGTACGAAGCCGATCGGCGCGAGGCCGATCGCCTGCAGCCGGCCGATGCCGCGGTCGATCCGCGCTCGCGCCGCATCATAGTCGAGGGTGAGAAACTCCCCCTCCCTGTTCGTGCGCCCGACCGCCCGCAATTCATCCTGCCAGCTGCGCGGAAGTCCTACTTCGTCGTGCCGCTCGCCGTGCAGAAAAATCTCCGCGCCATCTGCGGCGCGGTCGCGCAGCCACTGCACAAAGGCCGCATCACCCTCGATCGGCGGACCGCCGTGCCAGTCGGGAACCACAGAGAGTCCGGGAACGATACCGCGCTCGGCGCACAACGCCCACAACGTCTTCACCCGCGCCTGCAGCGTCGGCGTGACGTCGTGAATCGTGACGAGCAATGTGGGGTTCTGAGACACGGTCGGCCGCACTATCGCGGAATCACCGATTCGTACAGCGCGAAGATCCGGCCGAAGACCGAATCCCACGAGTGGTCGGCTTCGGCATACGCGCGCCCTTTCCTTCCGAGCGACTCCAAATCGGACTGAAACAGCTCGATCGCTGCCTCGGTGAACGACGCCGCCACGCCGGAGGTGAACTGCGCGCCGGCGCCGCTCAACGCGACTTGCTCGCTGATCCCGCCGCGGTCGGCGGAGAGCACGGGCGTGCCACTCGACAGTGCCTCGAGCGCCGACAGTCCGAACGTCTCGATCGAACTCGGCGCCACGTAGAGATCGAGCGCGGCGATCAAATCGGCGAGTTTATCGCGGTCCTGTTCGTATGGGAGAAAGTGCGCCCACTTCGCGCCCTGCGTCTGCGCGACGAGCTGCGCGCGCATCGGTCCGTCGCCGATCAGTGCGAGCACGGCGCCGGTGCGTCGAAATACCTCGGGCCACGCCTCGATCAGCACTCCGATCTCCTTCTCTACCGCGAACCGTCCGACGAACGCCGCCACCGGCCCATCCGGCA
>JAYVPN010000024.1:0-2622 GCA_043757365.1 Gemmatimonadota bacterium
TCGAGATTCGGATAGCGCGCCGCGAGTAGCGTCTGCACGCATTGCACGATGTGCTTCGCCTCGTTCCGCGCCGGCAGAATCACCGACACCCTCGGCGCATCGAGTGCGCACTCGGCCGGATACTCGTCGAGCATCTTGGTGCCAGCGAGGCGTGCGACGATGACGATCGGCACGAGCACCCACGGCAGGGCGGCGAGAAGTCCCATCGCGGTGGAGCTCACCGGCGAGTTGGAGTCGAAGAGACATTACTGCGGCTATTCGATGACACTCGACTGTTGAGTGAGAGAGAAACTGCAACTGCGGCCGCGGATTTCGCGGTAACGCGCGGATACTGCGCAGGGGATATCATGACCAGGCTTGTTCCGGACTTACCTCATGCACTGGTCACTGAGCGTATTCTGGGGTCGTTTTACGACGTATATAACGAGCTTGGATTCGGGTTTCTTGAGTCCGTTTATCACGAAGCCATGGCGCGGGAGATGCGGAGTCGTGAACTACACGTCGATTCGCATGTTCCACGAGCAGTTGTTTATAAAGGTGATGTCATCGCCCGATTCATGGCCGATCTGATCGTCGAGAATAGGGTGATCATCGAACTGAAAGCGGCCCGGTGCATTTTGCCGGAGCACGAGTCGCAGCTACTGAATTACCTGCGAGCGACCGCCATCGAAATCGGACTCGTACTGAATTTTGGATCGACACCGCAGATCAAGCGTTTAGTCTTTTCCAACCAGCGCAAGCATGGCGCCGTTTCCAATCAGTGATCGCCCCTGCTGTATCCGCGCGTTACCGCGCAATCCGCGGCCGCAGTTGCAGTTAGACTCCCACTCCCCGCCGCTGACCCTTTGAGAGAATCACCGCCGCGACCATGTCGCCAGTGACGTTGGTCGTCGTTCGGAACATGTCCGGAATTGTGTCCACAGCGAGCAACAATCCAGCACCCTCGGCCGGGATACCGGCGGCAAGAAGCACTGGAACCATCATGATGATCGACCCGCCCGGAATGCCGGGAATGGAGAACGACGTTACCACCGTCGTGATCGCCATCAGCGCCAGCTGACCGGGACCGAGTTCGACGCCGTAGAGACGAGCGATGAAAATCGCACCGACGGTGAGACCAATCGACGCGCCGCAGCGGAAGGTCGTGACGGCCAGCGGGAGGAGAAAGCCCGCGAGTCCCGGTTCGATTCCCAGGCGGTCGCGCGCCGATTCGAGCATCGCCGGCAGCGCCGCCATCGACGAGCGGCTGGAGAAAGCAACGACCTGCGGCGGGAGGGCGGCGCGCGCGAAGTCGCGCAGCGAGATGCCACCGAATACGACCGCCGCCGGATACAAGACGAACACATTGAGCAGGATCGTCGCGGCTACGACGAATCCGATGTAGGCGATCACGGCGCCGGCCGCCGAGATACCGAGCTTTGCCGCGAGCGAAACGGCAAGCGCAAAAACGCCGATCGGCGCGAGGGCGAGAAAGAACCGTACCAGTTCAAGCATCGCATCCTGAATTCCCTGCATCATGCTGAGCACGGCCGAGCGCCGGTCCTCGGCGATCCGCGTCAGCGCGGCGCCGAAGGCGACCGCAAACAGAATGAGCGGGAGCATCGCTCCGTCGGCGGCTGCCTTGATCGGATTCACCGGCACGAGATCGATGAACCACTGCGCTACCGACGGCAGTTTCTTGGCCCCTTCGACCGCCGACGCACCCGCGCCCGCGGCGCTCGCGCGGAGCGCCTCGGCGGCGGCTGGGTCGATCGAGATGCGCGCCATGATCGGCGGGGCAATGAGTACCGCGAGAAATGAGGTGATACAGAGCAGTGTCGTGATCAGCAGCATCGCTCGCACGCCGACCTTGCCGACGCTCGCCGGATCGGGTGCGCCGCCGACGCCGACGATCAGGCTCGCGACGACCAACGGAATGATCGTCATCCGGATCGCGGCGACCCACAGCGTGCCGACCGGCTCGACGAACGGGATGATGGAGGACAGGGCCGGCGACCCGCTGCCGGCAATGCCGAGTCCGATCAAAAAGCCCGAAACGAGGGCGACGAGGACCTTCAGGGCGAGTGACACGCCGTGAACTTACGACACGGGAGTGGAAACCGCCTCCAGCGCCGCGCAAAACTGTCGATTTGGTGACATATTTGGGGTACGCGTTCCGTCCCCCCGGATCATCAACTGAGAGCGACCGACGTCTATGCAGAAGAGCGGTGCCGACCTGATAGCCGATGCCAAGACCCGCATCGTGGAAATCGCGCCCGACCAAGCCACGAAGTTGCTCGCCGCCGGCGGCGTGATCTTCCTCGACGTCCGAGAACGGCAGGAATACAACCTCGGTCATCTTCCCGGAGCGGTTCACATGCCACGCGGCACGCTTGAGGGGAAGATCGAAGGGGTACTTTCGCGCGATGCGACTGTCATCGTGTATTGTGGCGGCGGCTCGCGGTCGGCGCTCGCCGCCGACACGCTGCACCAGATGGGCTACACGAGTGTCTCGTCGCTCAAGGGCGGCTATCGCGACTGGGCGGTGGGCGGCGGCGCGGTCGACGAATGACGGCGAACGCGGCGTTGGCCGACGCTCGGCTCGCGCGTATCGCGCAGGCCGTGCAGGCCCGAGCGCCGATC
>JAYVPN010000025.1:0-9662 GCA_043757365.1 Gemmatimonadota bacterium
ACTAAACCCTCGTACGTGATCTCGCCGCTGACGGTTTCGGCGCGCACGCTGTTCGACTTGATGTCGCGCATGACGATGTCGCCGCTCACCGCCTTGGCGTTGAGGTCGCCGGTGACATCCTCGATCGAGATCTCCGAGCTTACCCCTTCGACGCGAGTGCGTCCGCGGAGCTTTGAGGCGTGCACGTCGCCGGAAACGGTGTTGATGGCGATGCGATCAACCGCGTCGACGAGCTGCACATCTCCGCTCACCGTACTGATCTCCGTTTCGCCGGCCGTGGCCTTGACCGTGATATCGCCCGAAATTGAGTTCGCGGTGACGCGCGTGCCGACCGGGACCATGAGTTCGTAGCGGGAGTCGCCGTCGCCGTTGCGCTGGCCACGAAGGTTCAGCGCGACACGGATGTTCGAGAGTGATGCCTCGATCATTGACCGCTTCGAGTACGCTAGGATCTTTATTTCCGGGCGGTTCCACCCCGTGACGGAGATCTCACCGGACATGAGTCCGAGTTCGACCGAGCCCGTCTTATTGAAGGAGAACGTCGTATCGAGTCGGCTGCGGCTCTGCGCCTCGGCGCGCGTCGCCGCGCCCGCGCCAAACACGCCAGCGATGGTCGTCGCGACGAGCAGTGAACGAATGATGGAGCGGTTCATGGAAGTATCCTGTGCGTGAGTATCGGAAATTCGTTCAGCTGCGCGCGGGCATCGTCGCGACGCTGCGGAGAACCTGAAGTTTGCTGTCGTAGGCACGGTTCAAACGGTCGGCGAGGAAGGCACTCGCCGGGTCGCGCGCCAGCGCCGCCTTGCTCTCGGCGATCGCGTCGTCGATCAGCTTGAGATTCCTTTCGAGAATCGTCACGGTGCCGGTGTCGAGCTCGGCTCGCCGCTCGTCGACGATCGTGCGGAGTGTCGTGATTGCCTTGTCGAATGTCTCGGTGGCACTTGGACGGTTCACATTCTTGACCGTGCCGCCCTTCGCCGTGTTGGCCGCAACGGTCGTTGGAGCCGGCGTTCGCGAAGCGATCGAGTAGGTAACCCCAGCCGTCACAGCGACGAGCAGCGACGCGGCGATCGCGAGCTTTCGAAACGACGGATTGAACCGCGGCGCCGGGGCGTTGAATGCTTCGTCGATGATCTCGCGGCGCTCTGTGCTCGTGCGACGGCTGAGATCGACGACCGGCGTTTCGATCCGCTCGTCGATCCCGGCCCACAGATCGCGCTGCGGTGCAAAGTCCGGGAGCGTTGCGGCTCGCGTGACGATGCCACGCAGCTCGGCGACAAGGGCCGAGCATTCCGCGCAATCGAGCAGATGCGCATCGGCCCTGGCGCGCTGCTCGGCGCCGAGTGCGCCGTCTTCGAGATAGTCGGCGAGGATCGCCTGGAATTCGTCGTGGGTCATCGTGATCGCGGTCATTGGGTCAGTTCCTCGCGAAGCAGCATTCGTGCGCGGTGGAGTTGCGCCTTGCAGCCGCCGGATGTCACGCCGAGTATTTCGGCGATTTCTTCGTGGGTATAGCCTTGCACGTCGTGGAGCAGAAAGACTTTCTTGGCGCCAGGTGGGAGCGTGGCGATCGCGTTTTCGAGATCGATCGAGAGCCCCGGTACGGACTCGGAGCGAACGTCGCCGTGGGCGATGGCGTCCATATCTTCGATCCCGTGATCGTGCCGGTCGCGCTGACGGCGATCGGTCTGCCGTTCATTGAGGACGACGTTCACGGTCAAGCGGTGGAGCCAGGTGCCGAACGCGCTGTCGCCGCGGAACTGCGAGAGCTTGTCCCAGGCTCGGACGAAGACGTCTTGGGTGAGCTCTTCCGCTTTGTCGCGATCGTTTACCATTCGTGCGCAGAGCGTGTAGATCTTGTTGACGTGCGCCCGGTAGAGCCGTTCGAACGCCCGTCGATCGCCGCGAGCGGCGAGGGCGACGTCGTCGGGCGGAAGATCCGCCGGTTCGGCTCGGGTTTCGTATTGCAGGGCGACCGCCATCGTGGTATCTGGGTGGTAGCTGGGTCGAGTCTGGTTCAGAGTCCCAATCGGGTCACTGAATCAGATGGTTCGGGAGGCCGAAAGGTTTGAACCCTTCGGCGACACTTTATCCGGCCCTACTCCGTAGAGCGGGAAAGGCCCTACAATATGGGAAGAAATATGCCGATTTATGGGATGGAGCAGGGGGGTGGGACCGCGGCGGCGGCTCAAGGCGCGGCGAAGGCCGGAACGCAAGGAACGGCGACGCCTGCTGTTGCGACCGCGACGGCGCCATCTCCGCTGACGACTGAGCAGCTGAAGGCGCAGATCGCCCAGGCGGCGGGGCAGATCCGGGATCAGGTGATCCAGGTCCGGAACATCGAGCGCGCACAGCGAGGGTTACCGGGCACGACGCAGGCCGGCGACCTCAGTTGGCTGGACGTCCCGCCGCGGGCGCAGCATCTCGCCGAGGAGTTTCTGGCGGCGATCGTAGTCGTGGTGCTCGTCGGGCCGATTCTGCGTGCGGTGATTCGCCGGTTCGAGCGGAAGGCCGAGATGCGGCCGGCACCGTTGCCGCCGAACTTTGAGCCGACGCTGCGTCAGCTTCAGGATTCGATGGATGCGATGTCGCTCGAGATCGAGCGAATCTCGGAGGGGCAGCGGTTCATGACGAAAGTGATCGGCGAGCGCGAGAAGGTGCAGGCTTCGTTGCCGTCGCAGAAGTTGTAGCGACTTTTACGAGTAGGAGAAGGGCGGTCACTGCCGGAGTATTGGTGGTGACCGTTTGTTCTTTGTTTTGATTGAAGCGCGCGATGATGCGTTCGAGTGAGGAGAGCCAAACGGCGGCCTCGGATTGTTTGTCGTGGGCGCATGCTTCGAGCGCGCGATCCGCGCCGGCGCTCGCGAACTGGCCCAGCGAGGCGCGGATATTCGCGGATCTTACGGCGAAGGGCGGACGGGCGTTCGTTGGAAGACTGATCAAGCACTGGTCGAGGCGCGAGAGAATGATGCGACGCGGGGTGGACTCTGCATGTTCGAGGCCGGCCGCTGAGAGAGCGGTGCTTCGGCTGACGTAGCGGGCGATCGCGGCGCGGGCCAGTGACTCGGTGCGTGGCGAGACATTGATCTCATCTGCCGCCTCGTTGAAAACGGCGGCGGCGAGGGCGCGAAGAGTTGAGGGCGCGTCGGAGGGGATGTAGCCGCCGCGCCAACGCGTTCCGCAGACAAGCTGCGTTCCGTTTTCCGTGCGAATGACGGCGATGAAGCCGTCGCGTGTGGCGCGGGCGGCGGCGATGCCGGGACAGGACGATACCGTATCACTGTTGCGCCAATGCGCGAGCTGCTCTCGGAGTGCTTCGGTGTCGTCGGCCGTCTGCAGCGCACTGCGTGCCGCGGTTCGCTTGGCGTCGAGACGTCGCTCCATCGAGAGGATCTTCATCGCCGCCGCCGGCGGTGCGATGCCGACTACGACCACCGAGCTGTGGCGGGAGCCGATGCGCGCCGCGCGGCCGACGCGTTGATCGAGTCCAGCCGGAGTCCACGGCAAGTCGAGATGCACGATTGTATCTGCGTGCTGGAGATTGACACCTTCGCCGAGCACGTCGGTTGCGATGACGAGCCGCAACGCATCTGCGGCGTTCACTTGTCGCTTGTGCGCATCAGGACCGAGCATCTCGATGAGCTCGGCGCGACGCCGCAGCCCGCCGGCAGTGCGGGCCCCGCGCGATGTCAGGAGCGCGATGCCCGGCTCGCGTCGGAGCGCGGCGTACAGTGACTCGGCCGTCGAGGCAAACGTCGTGAAGGCGATGATGCAGTTCGCACGGTCGGCCGCGATGATAGAACGGAGCAGCGTGGCGCGACGTTCAGTGTCCTTCGCGATGTGCGGATGAACACGATCGCGCAGCGAACGGACGGCGTCGAGGTGATGGGCGAGCACCGCTCGCCACTCGTGCGTGTCGTCGCTGACGTGCGTCGCGACCCATGGGAAGGCGAGCTGCACGGCGTCGTCTCCGACGATCCATGCTTGCAGTTCATGGCGCGTTGGCATGCGCCCGCTGCCGAGGATGTCGTCGAGGGCGAGACCGCGCTGCAGGCGGCGCGTCAGCGCGCGATCGAATGCCGCGAAGCTCGACGCCCAGGCGCGGGCGAGATTCATCGCGATCAACTCACCGGCGGCGGTGCTGTCCATCGCGAGGACGGCGGGCGGCAGACTCGCGATCTCAGCTGAGAAATTGGGACCGGACCGGAGTCGCTTCCACTCCGGACCGATAATGCGTGGCCGGTGATCATCTGTCGCATCGCGCCGCACGATGCAGCGCGCGCGTTTGGCCGCGCCGAGGGTCGTCGCGCCGGCGCCGAGGAAGAGTGCGAGCAAGGCGTCAATCTCGCGCTGGTTGTTGCGCAGCGGCGTCGCCGAGAGGAGTAGTGTTGCCGCAGTCGCGGTCAGTGATGTCAGTGAGACATATCTCGCCGTCGACGGATTGCTCGCGTGATGTGCCTCGTCGATGATGACGAAATCGGGGGTCCAATCGATCCGCGATTGCCGGCTCAGCGCCTCGAGTGAGACAAACGCGATGGGTACCGCGGCGCGGCGCGAAGCGTCACGCCACATATCACAGAGCGCCGCTGGTGCGGCGACGAGTACGCTCCGATAGCCTGCCGCGACCGCAAGAGCGACGAATGTTTTGCCGAGGCCCGGTTCGTCGGCGAGTAGCGCGCCGCGAAATTCGGCGATTGCCAGTGCGATGCGTCGCACGGTACTGAGCTGATGCGGGCGCAGTACGATATCGCCGAGCGACGCGGAAATGGTGGGCTCTATCGCCTCGCCGAGCGCGGCCGCGGCGATGGCGGCACGGACGCAATTCAGCGCAGACACCAGATGAGCAGCGGGTTGACATCGGCGGCCTTCATTCGATAGGCGCGAATGGTCAAGTCGGTGAGTGTCGCTCTATCCGGCGGTGCGCCATCGATTGCCGCTTGGGCGATCGGCGCGAGCAGCTTCACGGCGTGCGCCCAGTCGCGCGGTAGCGGGAGTCGCGCGACGGTCCAGCCGAGGTAGCGCTGATAGCCGCCACGCGCCGGCTCGGCGATTGCGGCGAGCCATGCGGCGGCGAGCGGCGAGTTGAGAATGGCCGCGAGGGTGAGGGCATCATCTCGCGATGGTGATCGGGCGACGTAGCAACTGTTCAGGGGAACGGTGCGATCGCCGGCTTCGAGGACGAATGCGCGGGGTTCCTTGCCGATATCGCTCCAGATCACGCGCGCCACATCCGGGCGGGCCGACTCGGTACGGAAGAGCGGCCACCACGAAGCGCCGCTACGAGCATCGGTCCGCGCCTCGAGGCGGCGACGCCACGGCACGAGATGACGGAGCGCTCCGGGTGGAAGCGACGTGCGTGGTCGATCGTGCGCATCGTGGGTCCAGATAATGTCTTCGGAAAGTTCATCAGAGCGCCACGCGCGCACCGCTTCACCGCGCAGTACGGGCCGTCGTACGCTTTGTTCGATCGCCGATTCCGTTCGCGGCACGAGAAAAGCTTCGTTGCATCCCGTCTTCACGCCGAGTAGCGGTCGGCCGAAGATGAAACGCGCGAGCGGAGTGCCGTGCGCCGCGAGACTTTCGAATCCGGCACGGACGTCCGGAGGGAGGAGGAGCCATGGGGCGCCGAGCGACTTGTCGAGCGCGAGCCGCGCGTGCGGGAGTTCCCAAGCGAGGGAACTGTCGCGACGGTGGATGGTGATGCGGACGTCGTGCGGCAGCGCTTGCTCCTTCGCCGCGACGATCATCGACGGATAGACCGCAGCGTCGAACGCGGCGCGCGACTCGGTCCAGTCGTCGAGAGCGATGATCGAGCTCGAGTCGGCAACGACGCGGCGCACGCCGCCTCCAGCCAGCGAGCGCCAGAGTTTCGCCGGGACGAGCAGCGCGGTAACACCACTCGGCCGCGTCAGCGCAAGCGATCGCTCGATGAACAGTGCGGCAAGATCGGCTTGCGACGCAAAGCCCTTGGCGGCACCCGCCTCTACGGCGCCGGAGGTCCACGATGCGTCGCGAAATGCCCGGTAGCGTTGGCGCAGCGACTCGCGTGTATCCGATGGAATGTTGTGCAGTCGTACCCACGGCGGATTGCCGATAGTAAGATCGAAACCGCCACGTGCGGCGGCGTCACCGAAGTGCACGGCAAATGAGAATGGAAGCGCGCCGCCGTTGCGCAGGGCAGCGAGCCGGCGACGTAGCGATCGCGATTGCGCGCGCAGTGCATCAGCCTCGCGCGCGAGGGCGCTTGGCACGATCGTCCGGCTGTCGAAGAGATCGCGCGAACGCGCGGCACAGAGGACGTCGCGGCGGTGGGCGGCGACGGTCGCACTCTCCCGTTCCAGCAGCGCGACGGCGCGCCGACGTTCGTCACGGTCGAGCTCGCGGGCAAGCGCACGTTTCCGACCTCCAGTGGAAGTCGCGTATCGCGAGCGCAACCGCACTAACGTGGCCGGGGCACTCACGAGTCCCTCGTCGTCGAACGCCGCGCCGGCGAGCGCGTCGCCGACGCGGATGTGCCGATCGAGATTCGGCAATGGTGGGACGGCGAGTGGATCGGATTCGCCGGAGTCGATCACGACGCTGAGCCACAGGCGCAGTTCGCACAGCCAGACGGCGGTCGGATTGATATCCACGCCAAAGATCGAACGCGTCAGCACGTCGCGTCGGCGGTCGCTCGTCGGGCGATCATCTCCGGCTGCCACGCTCAGCTCGGCGAGCTGTTCAAGCGCGTAGACGAGGAATGACCCCGATCCGCAGGCGGGATCGAGAACTCTCACGTGGCACAGCGCACTACAGAGCTGTTGGCGGGCGCGTGAGGAGAGGCGCGTGCCGGCGCGGGCGGCTTGCACGATATCGGCGGGCGCGCCGAGGCGGGCGAGTGATTCTTCGATTCCGACGTCGCCGACGCGTTCGATGATCGGGAGTGGGGTGTAGAAGGCGCCAGCGGCCCGTCGTTCATCGCTCGCCATCAACGACTCGAACGCGCGGCCGAGCATCTCCGGGTCGACGGCGGCTTCACTCCAGGCGGTCGATTCTTCGCGCGCTGTGACGCGGTACTTGCCGAGCAGCCCGCCGATCAGCGCGCCGAGTGCGTCGTCGGTGAAGCGGAGACTCGTACGTTTTTCGAGCGACGAGCGGGCGAACAGTCCGCCATTGAGAAAGGGAATGCGGCCCAGTTCGCGCGCGCGCGGTGCGCGGCGACTGACGGGAGTATTGAGCGTGCCGAAGAAGAGCGGGTCGAGGAGCCGGCGATGGACATCGTCGGACTTCGCGCAGAGCGCATCGAAGCGGTTGCGGAGGAATTCGCGATCGCCGTCGAGCCAGTTCTTGGCTTCGAGAAACGAGAGAAAAAGCAAGCGCGACGTACAGAGTAGGGCGAGCTCGCGGCGGGCGCGCTCGGTTGCCGGCCCACGCGCCGTCGAGGCGAGATCGTGCACCGTCTGCTCGAGCGCACGGTAGAAGCGGCGCGTGAGCGCGTCGCGCCCGAGCAGTTCGCGCCAGCGGTGGTGGACCAAGAGATCGTGGCCGCGCGCTGCGTGTGTCAGCGCGGCGAAGGTCTCGGCGTCCGAATCGACGATGCGACGGCTGTCGACCGTCAACGCGACGACTTTGGTTCGCGACGCCGAGGACGGCACGGCAATGATCGCCGTGTGCGTCGTCCGCTGAATCGCGACGGCGATCCAGAGTAGCTGAGGCGACCGCGATGCAGCTCGGTTCGCTGCGCGCGCGACCGTTGAGCGCGGATTGGCGGCCGTCGTGATGTCGAGGAGCAGGGCGCGCAGCGTTCCGCTTCCGGAAGCGATTGCGGCGTGCCGGATGTCGGTATCCAGCCCGAGTTCGGCTCGGGTCTGCGCGTCCAATGGAATCGTACTGCCGAAGCCGAGGGCGGCGGCGAGCGGCGGGAGATCACGGAAATTGTCGGTGCGGGCCAGGAGGGCAGCCGCTTCACGGAGCGTCGTCACGGCGCGATAATCGCGCCTTGGTCCGGCTAGTCCGTCATCACTCTATCGCATTGCCCGGCTAATCGGCGCGGAGAGTGTACGGCCGAATCGTTCTAGTCGATCGACGAGAGTAATAGGGGGAGATAGCGAATGTCGTGAAGGAGATATTGCGGTTTGTGAGGAATGAGTTGTTGCTCCGTGAATGGCCCCCATGTTGCGCCGACCGAGATCACGCCGGCGGCATTTCCGGCCCCGATATCGTGAGGCGAGTCGCCGATAAATAGGGCGTGCTCCGGTGCGACG
Source organism: Gemmatimonadota bacterium (assembly GCA_043757365.1). GTDB lineage: Bacteria > Gemmatimonadota > Gemmatimonadetes > Gemmatimonadales > Gemmatimonadaceae > Fen-1231. Next base: position 8,244 of record JAYVPN010000025.1, read on the forward strand.
CCGAGTGTATTCAGCGCGAAGAGCACGGGCTCGGGGTCGGGCTTGTGTTTTGTCGTCGATTCGGACCCGACGACCACCGGGATGTATTTCGCGAGGCCGGTCCAATCGAGCGACCGCTGGGCGAGCGAGTCGATCTTCGCCGTTACGAGCCCCATCGCCTTTCCCTCGGCGTGCAGTTCGGCCAGTGTCTCCAGCGCGCCGGGATAGGCAGTGGTCATCGCGTCGTGATTGTCGCGCTGGAAGTCGCGATAGCGATCGCGTAATACGATCGCCTGATCTTCGGTTTGCGTGTACGCCCGGATCTGCGTCATCAACGGCGTTCCGATACCGGCGACCCAATCTTCAGTGACCGGCTGCTCACCCTCGTAGCCGTCGAACGCGTAGCGCATCGAGGCGAGTAGCAGTCCAATCGAATCGATCAACGTGCCGTCGAGATCGAACAGCACGGCCTTTATCTCTCTCGCCATTCCGAAATCTAACTTCGCGACACGTACGCGCGCCCTTTCCACTCCACGCGATCGCCCTTCCAGGCGGCGCGCGCAAAAATGTAGAAGACGACTGCCGAAGCGAGTGGATGAATCAGTGCATACAGCACGTTCTCGCGACTCACCGTATAGAAAAAAATCCAGAACAGTACCGACGCAGAATACGCGGCCAAGCCCCAGGCGAGCGCCGTCGGTCCCGCGATGCCGAGCAACGCGAGCAAGACGAACAGGATCGGCAGAACATCCCAGAGCAGCGGCAGCGGGAAGGTCCAGCGCAGCAGCGTGCGAGCGAGCGGCGACGTGAGGGGAACGGTGTCCCGCCCGGCGGCGTACACGTTCTTTCCCCAGCCGCGGACCATATCGCCGAGCCCGTCGTACATGCGCGTACTCATCTGATCGATCCCCGTGAGGAGTTGCACACTGTAGCCGAGTCTGGTCCATTCTTGCGCGAGCCGGAGATCCTCGGCGACGTGCGTGCGCACCGCTTCGTGGCCGCCGGCTTTATCGTAGACGTCGCGGCGGACCATGATGAATTGTCCATTCGCGAGTTTGTCGTACGGATTGTTGGAGCGACTGATTCGTTCGGTGCTGCCGTACCGCGCGAGGATCAGCGCGCCGACGTGTGGCTGCACAAGTTTTTCCCAGAACGTCACCATCTCTTGCCGGCCGACGACGGAAAAGAGATCGGCCTTCCGCGCGCGCATCGCGTTGACGGAGCGTGGAAGGAGTTCGACGCCGTGCCGCGTGTCGGCGTCGGTGAAGAGGAGAATGTCGCCGGTGGCGACGAGCGAACCGTTGTGGCACGCCCACTGTTTGCCGAACCAGCCGGCTGGGAGATCGGGGTTTTCGATGACACGAAGCCGCGGATCGCCGCCGGCCGCGTCACGCGCGAGTTGAGCCGTGCCATCGGTCGAGTGATCATTGACGACGATGA
>JAYVPN010000026.1:0-9649 GCA_043757365.1 Gemmatimonadota bacterium
GCGAACAAGAACGCGAAGGTCGGACTGTACTTGAAGAAATCGCTGTGAATCGCCGGGTAGGCGTCGTACAGGCTCTGTCCGGCGATCAGATGATCGAAGGCCGTGCGGAAGACGACGAAGTTGTTTTCCGGCGACGCGATCGTGCGTTGGATACCGACGCCAATCGCGCTGACGGCATACAAGGCGAGCAGTCCCAACAGCGCGCGCCGCGATGCGGAAGGCGAGGCGGGCGCCGGTACCGAAGGGCGGGTTGCGTCCATCGGCCAAAGTTCGTCGTCGGTCGTCCGAAATGAAAGCGGCTTGAAGGTTTGCGTCCGTAGGTGGAGTATTCAGGGTGACTTCCGACCGACGCCGGTCCCTGCTCTCTCTCGCGCCGCCCCTGCCGTTGGCCGAAGCGTCCCGCACGTCCCCGCGCGCGCCGTCTGTGCGCCGCCTGCTCACGCAATTCGCGATCGTCGCATTCCTCACCGTCGGCACGGTGCTGGGACTCGGCAAACTTGCCGTCGACGCCGTCATCACGCGCGTCGAGATCGAGGAAACGCGCGACGCGGTGACGCGCACGCACGCCGCGTTCGACCGGCTCGCGAGGCTCGCCCTGCAGCACGTGAGCGACTACGCGTTCTGGGACGAAACCGTGCGCCTCGCACAAGATCCGAAGGCGCCGGAGGCGGCCGGCTTCTTCCGCCGCAACTTCATCCACTGGCTCCCCCGCAACGACTACGAGTTCATCGTGCTGTTCGACCGGGTGCGGAAACCGGTCTTCGAGTGGACCGCGGTGAGCGGTGCGTCGATTCCGGCGATCGCAACGAGTCGTCGGCTGCTCGATCAACTCAAAACATCCGGTGCGACCGGTGGGTTCATTCGGGACGGCGGCACGCTGTATCTCGTTGGCGGCGCACAGACGTCATCGCGGTCGGACGCCGCGCCCCGTGGCTTCCTCGTCATCGGGCGCACCATCAGCGAGTCACTGCTCGACACGATCGCGATTGCCCGGCAACTCGCGCTGCGGGTTCTCCCTCCAGAAACGAGCTTTCGCACGGACAGGCCGGCCGGCGAACCATTCGCCGGAGGCGACAGCGTACGCACCTTCTTTCCACTGATCGGCGTCAACGGAGCGCGCGTCGCGGTGGTCGAGGTCCTCGACGAGCGGTCCGAGCTGCACCGCATCTCACAGTGGACGCTGATCGGCCTCTTCACCGCCGTGCTGTTCGCCGGCGCCGTCATCCTGCTCGTCTGGCAGTACGGTCGGCGCTTGCTGATCGAACCGCTCAGCTCGATCTCCGTCGAGATCGACGAGATGCACCGGAAGGGCGAACTCGCCGAAGTCGCGAGCGCACCGCCGTCCGCCGAATGGGCGCTCTTCGTCGAGACGTTCAATTTAACCGTCCGCTCATTGCGCGACTCCGAACAGCGCTATCGGACGTTGTTCGACCACAGTGTCGACCCTCACTTCCTGCTCGATACGGACACGGGCCATGTCATCGATGCAAATCCTGCCGCCGTCGCGCTGGTCGGTGAGACGCCGAGCGCGCTCGTCGGCGGTCCGCTGCCGGAGCTGCTCCGACCGATGCCGTCACAGAGCGACCTCGTTCGCGTACGTCGTCCGGACGGCATGCTGCTGACGTGGGGGCTCGTCGAGACGGACTTCACGATCGGCGAGCGCCGACTCACGCTCGTCGCCTATCGCGACCTCACCGATCGCGAAGCGCTCGCGCAATCGCAGAAGATGGAGGCGATCGGCTCGCTCGCCGGCGGCATCGCCCACGACTTCAACAACCTGATGGGCGCGGTACTTGCCGGCGTCGATGTCGCCCGACGGGCGATGCCGAACGACCGCCGCGCCGAAGCCGCGCTCGATACGATCGAGCACGCCGGTAGCCGCGCCGCCGAACTAACATCGCAACTACTCGGTGTGAGCGCGCGCGAACCGCTGCGGCGCATTCCGGTCAACGTCACGGCGGCGATCGCCAACACCGAGCGAATCTGCGCAGCGACGTTCGACCGACGCATTCGTCTCATCACGAAGGTCGCCGATGCGCTGCCGGCCGTCGAGGGCGACGCGGGGCAGCTCGAGCAGGCGTTACTCAATCTCTGCATCAACGCCCGCGATGCGATGCCGGCTGGCGGATCGTTGAGGCTGAGTGCACACGTCACAAAACTCGACGCCCAAGCCGCCATCGGCATCCGCGATGTCGCGCCGGGCGACTACGTCGTCGTCTCGGTGGCCGACGATGGCGTCGGCATGAACGAAGAGACCAAACAACGGATCTTCGAACCGTTCTTCTCGACGAAGGAGCGCGGCAAAGGCACCGGGCTCGGACTGGCGATGGTCTTCGGCTTCGCCCGCAATGTCGGCGGTACCGTCATCGTCGATTCGGCGCCGGGTCAGGGGGCGCGATTCGACATCTACCTGCGCGCCTCAACGCTGCCGCCGACGCCGATTGTACCGCGCCGCACGTCGGGCGCGATCCCGCTGCGCGACGCGCGCGACGCGGCGCCGCTGATTCTGCTCGTCGACGACGAATCCGGACTCCGCGAGATGCTCCGGATGGTCCTCGAGTTCGAAGGGTTCGCCGTCCGCGAAGCGGAGCATGGCGAAGCCGCGGTGCGATGTGTCGAGGAGGAGGGCTCGGCGATCGCGGCGGTGCTACTCGACGTCCAGATGCCGGTGATGAACGGCGTCGACGCGTACGCGCGCATTCGCGCGATCGCGCCGGGACTGCCGATCCTCCTCGGGACGGGCTTCGTCGGTGACGCGGAGCTGGACGCACTCCGCGCCACCGGCGCCGACGATCTACTGACAAAACCCTACGACATACCGGCGCTCACCGCGCGGCTGCACCGACTCGCCGCAACCACGCGGCTCCCCGCCTAACGGCGCACTTGACCGCTCACCCGAGGGCTACGGCTTCGGCCGAGCGCGGAACTCGTCGTAGAACTTCGTGTGACGATCGACGAGCGGAATCTGCTCGCCGCGAATGAAGAGATACTTCACCGCACTGCGCGGATCCATCGGATCACCGGTCGAGACGAACAGGTTCGCCACCTTGCCCTCCTCGATCGATCCCACTTTGTCGCTCACGCCCCAGATGATCGCCGGATTCAGCGTAATGGATTTCAACGCGTCGTCCGGCGAAAGGCCGAAGCCCTCGGTGATGCCGACCTGAAACGGCAGATCGCGGACGCTACTCGCACTGTTCGTCTGGAACGCGACGAGTACGCCGGCCTTCACGAGCACCCCGGGATTCGCATAGAGCTCGTCGTACGCGCTTGCTGCATCGGGCTCGGCGTACGTCGGCCCCACAATTACCGGGATCTTCCGCACGGCGAGCGTATCGGCGAGTTGCCATCCTTCACGCGCCCCACGGATGATAATCTTCAATTTGAACTCATCCCCGAACGCGATCGCGCCGCGGATCTGCCCAACCGTCTCGGCGTCGAAGATCACCGGCAGTTCGCCGCGCACGACCGGGATCATCGCTTCCATCGCGAGATCGATCGTCTGTTTGCCGCTGGCGCCAGCCGCGAGCTTCGCCTTTACCTCGGCGTACGCTTTGGCCTCGTTGAAATAGTTGCGGAGCTGCGTCACGCCCTGATTGACGACGTCGCCAACCTCAGCGGGACCGCCCGCGCCTCCGCCGCCGCGTCGTCCGCCGGCAACGCGTGGATAATTCACGACGACGCCGGCCGACCGCTTCACGGCCATCTGATCACCGGTCCAACCAGTAAGATCGATCAGCGACGCCGTGCCGCTGATCAGTCCGCCTTCGGCCGAGGTGATCGCCGTCGTGATGCCGTTGAAGCGCGCCACGGGAATGAGTTCCGAGTGCGGATTGACAGCCGTCAGCGCGACGTCGTGCGGATTAAACTGGCCGACTTCCACTTTGTCTTCACCGCCAGGAACGGACTCGATCTCCGAGAGGCCGATCTTCGTGCCGGAGTCGATGAAGCCCGGATAGACGAAGAATCCCGTACCATCGATGATCGTGGCGCCGGCTGGCGATGGGGTGTTCGTGCCGACTGCGAAGATCTTCCCGTTCTGAATGACGACGGAGCCACCCGCGATGCGCGGGCCACTGACGGGAACGACCGTCGCATTGCGAATGACGTACGTCGGCGACGGTTTTGGCGCGTTCGGCGTCGACTGTGCGCCGAGCGAAGCCGCGCCGAAAATTGCGAGGACTGCAAGCGGAGTGCGGCGCATCAGTTATTCCCTCCGCCCATCGCCGCGCGGACACGGCGGGCCGCCTGCATAATCGCTTCCAGCGACGGCGCCGTCCTGCGATCGAAGAAGACGCGGCCGTCGACGAGCGTCATGTCGACGCGGGCCGCTGGCGCGAACGGATGTGCGGTGAAGATCGCGATGTCGGCGTCCTTGCCGACGTCGATCGACCCCGTGTACTTGTCGACGCCGAGCTGCCACGCCGCATTCAGCGTGATCATCTTGAGCGCCTCTTCTTCGGACGCGCCGCCATAGTGCATCGCCTTCGCGGCGTCCTGATACAACCGGCGCGCGCGCTCGTCGGAGTCGGAGTTAATCGAGACGCGGACGCCACGCTCGGCCATCAGTGCCGCGTTGAATGGTATCGCGTCCCACGCTTCGAGCTTGTACGCCCATTCGTCGGCGAAGGTCGACGCGCCGGTACCGGCCGCAGCGATTTCATCGGCGACCTTATAGCCTTCGAGTACATGCTGCAGCGAGGAAATCCGAAAGCCAAAATCCTTCGCGACTTTGAGGAGCATCATGATTTCGTCGGAGCGGTACGAGTGTGCGTGCACCAAACGCTTTCCGTCGAGAATCTCGACGAGGGGATCGAGCTGCACATCGCGGCGCGGCGGAATCGGCTCCGACTGCCCCTTCTTCCACGCGGCCTTGGCCTTGTCGAAATCCTTCCACTCAGCCTGATATGCGCGCGCGCGAGTGAACGAATCGCGGAGCAACTCCTCGACGCCCATCCGCGTGCGCGGATAGCGCGGTGCGCGGCCGGGCGCGCCGCCGTTCGTTTGCCGTACATTTTCGCCGAGCGCGAACTTTATGCCCGGAGGCGCCTTGTCGAACTTCATCGAATCGGCGGGGAGTCCGAAGCGCAGTTTGATGACGAGATTCTGTCCGCCGATCGTATTCGCCGAGCCGTGAAGCACGTTCGCCGCGGTCACGCCGCCGGCGAGCTGACGATAGAGCGTGAGTCCGTCTTGGCGGAACGCATCGCAGATGCAGACCTGCGACGTGACGGAGCTCGACCCTTCATTGATGCCCTGCAGCGATGAATGCGAGTGTGCGTCGATGATCCCGGGCGTCACGAACTTGCCCGTAGCGTCGATGATCTGCGCGCCCGCTGGCACGGCGACGTCGGCGCCGACCGCGGCGATCTTGCCGTCGCGAATGATGATCGTTCCCTTCTCGATCGTTCCGTGCGACGCGGTGAGAATCGTCGCGTTGGTGATCGCGACGAGTTTCGCAGCAGGTGGAACGGGCATACTGAGCGCGCCGGCACCGGCCCATCCGTCATTCGGCGCGGCGGGCGCGGCGGCCGTCTGACCGGTGGCCTGCGCCGCAGCCGACGACGCGATGAGCGCACAGGCCGCCATCACGCCGGCGATGCGCGATACACAATGTTTCATGGCGTCTTTTCTCCCGAGAAGGTCGCGTTGCCGAAGGCGCCGAGTGCGACGGTGCCCGTCATCTTCGAACCGGCGATGTCGCCGGTGAAATCGAGTTGGAGCGCATTGCCACCCATATTGAGCGACAACGACCATGTCGCCTTGTTGCCGACGATCCGGCCGTCGGTGACATCCGCGTCGCCAGTCGGCAGTCCGGAGACCTTCGCAGTAAATGCGGAGCCGGTCTGCGTGATGTTCACCATCACCGCCTGGGCGCCCTGCGGGGAGTCGATCGTCATGCGCCACGTGCCACCGATCTGCGCGACGGCAGCCTCAGCGGCCGCGCCACTGTTCCCAGCGGGTCCGCCACCACCCGCGCGGCCGGCGGGAGCGGCCGGTGGCGCAACGATTTCGTATCGCACACCGTCGACAAATACGGCGCGCACCTTCGCGCTATCGGCGAGAATGTTGCCGCCCTCCGTGACGACGAGATTGGCGATCTTGCCGACCTCGATTGAGCCGAGCGCCTTGTCGATCCCCGCGAGCTCGGCGGCGCGCAGTGTCATCGCCTGCAGTGCGATGTCGGCCGGAAGTCCGGCCGCGACCGCTTTGCGCGCGTTGGCCACGAACTGCGCCGCACTCTGTCCACCTGACGCGAGCGCGAACTTGATCCCCGCTTTGTTGAGCGTCGCCGCATTCGCTTCGATACTTTTCTTCGCTTCGCGATCGGCGATCACGCTGTCCTGCGGAGTGTGGCGCTGCGCGTTGTAGTACGACCAGCCCGTCGTCGAGGCCGGCGTTGGGAAGTTCAGCGAGACGACCACCGGATGACCGGCCAGTGCGTCGATCGTTCGAAATCCTTCGGTCGCGCCGACGATCGTGAAACGAATGCCGAACTCTTTGTCGAGCTTCACGGCGCGACGGATTTCGTTTTCGACGTTCGCATCATAGAACACCGGCAGATTGCCGCGCACCACCGGGATGAGCGCGTCGACTTCCGGATTGTTCACCGGCCGCGTAATGCCACGCGGATCGGCGTGCCAGCGATCGGCAACGATGCCGCGCAGCTTCGCGTCGTACAGCGCCTGACGCTGATAGGCAATCACGCCCATGATCGTGCTCGGGAGCGGATCGCCCGCGGCGTTCTTGCCACCGCCGCCACCGAAGCCGCCACCACCGCCTGAGAAACCGAAGTGTTCGGCGACGGGCGCGCGCAGTGCATCGAGTCCCTTCGCACTGTCGCGCATCGGCATCAGCGCCGAGAGGCCGCGCAGTGCGCCGCGACTCGGCGCGACGAGGACTGCGGTCACGCCGCGCTCGCGCGCCGCGCGCGCGTCGGAGACTGAAATATTGACTTCGTCGGCGATGACGCGATGCGGATCGAAGCCGGTGAAGCCGCCCGTCGGGGCGGCCCCGGCCGCAGCCGGTGCGCTTCCTCGGCCACCGGCTCCAGCTGGCGCCGTAGCTGCGGCCAAGCCGGCCGAGGACGTCAGATCAATGAGCCCGGGAGCGACCGTCCGCTTCGTCATGTCGATGACGCGCGCATCCGCCGGAATCGCCGCGTCAGGACCGACCGCGGTGATGAGCCCGTTGCGAATGATGATGGTGCCTTTTTCGATCACCCCTTTCGAGATGGTTTCGATGCGGGCGTTCGTGAGCGCCCAGGTGCCGCTTTGGGCACCAAGCGAGGCCGGCGCGGCCATCGGGGCGGCGAGCACGATTCCCAAGGCGGTTCGCCGGAGAATTGCGGACGGGACAATCATATTTTCAGATGCTCCGATCGGGAAGAGACCACGGCAACGGGCAGATCGCCGAAACTATACGCGTGATGCCGTCGGATTGTTAGGCGATGGCGGGCCCCCGGACCGCGCCGCGATTGGTTCTCGGAGATTCTGCCGAGCGCGACTCGCGCCCCGCTCGGCGCGACGGTATTTTCGGCGCTACACATCACCTCGGGATATCAACTCGTGACGCGCCTTTTCATCGCTGCACTCGCCATCCTCACGATCGGTTGCACCGCGCCGCGTCCGGCTACCGGTGCGGCGCCGGGTCGCACGACCTACGACCTTATCATCGAGAACGGCCGGGTCGTCGACGGGACCGGCGCCGCCTGGTTCTACGGCGACGTCGCGATCTCCGGGGATCGCATTGTGGCGGTCGCACCGCGGGGGACGCTGCGCGCCGCGACGGCGACGCAGCGCGTCGATGCCACCGGCATGGTCGTGGCGCCCGGCTTCATCGATATCCAGAGTGGTTCGACCGGCGCCTTTCTCACCGGCGACTCCCGCGTCGTCAGCAAAGTCATGCAAGGCGTGACGACGGAAGTATTCGGCGAGAACAGCACGCCGGCGCCGCTGAACGTGGAGATGCTGGCGCGGCGGATCGCGGCGCTCGAACCGGGCGACACGGTGTCACGCCGATCGTTGGCGCTGTACGCTAAACCTCACGGCGTCGCCGAAATGTTCCGCGTGATCGAGCAGCGCGGGACGAGCGTGAATGTGGGCGCGTTCGTCGGCGGCGCGAACTTGCGGGAATACGGCATGGCGCTCGCGCAGGGAGTACCCTCAGCGACGGCACTCGAGGAGATGAGGGGGGCGGCGGCGCGCGCGATGCAGGACGGCGCGCTCGGATTTTCGACGGCCCTGATTTACCCGCCGAGCAATTTTGCGACCACCGAAGAACTCGTCGAGATCGCGAAAGTCGTGCGGGCGAGCGGCGGCATTTATATCACACACATGCGCTCCGAGGGGGACAAGCTCCTCGAGTCGCTCGATGAAGTGGTCCGGATCAGCCGTGAGAGCGGTATCGCGTCGGAGATTTACCATCTCAAGGCGAGCGGAATCCGCAACTACGCGAAGGGGCCGCAGGCGATCGCCCGCATCAATGCGGCGCGCGCGGCCGGACTCGACGTGCAGGCCGATATGTATCCGTACACCGCCGGCGCCACGGGGCTGAGTTCCTGTCTCCCGCCGTGGAGTGCCGCCGACGGCAAACTGTTCGACAATCTCGCGAGCAAGGATGTGCGGGCGAAAATGCGCGCCGAGATCGAGCATCAGACGTTCGATTGGGAGAGCCTCTGCGATCTCGCGACGCCGGCCAACGTACTGATCTCGCGACTCACGAAACCGGAGAATAAGAAATTCGCCGGGATGCGCCTTAGTGAGATCGCCGCGGCGCAGGGGAAAGACTGGATCGAGACGATGATGGATCTCGTCCTCACTGAGCACAATCGCGTCGAGACGACCTATTTCATGATGGACGAGGCGAACGTGCGTCTCAATCTGATGCAGCCGTGGATGAAGATCGGAACGGATGCGCCGGGTATCGACGTAACGACGTTTCAGGGGCTGATGCATCCGCGGGCCCTCGGGACGTTTCCGCGCATTCTCGGCTTGTACGTGCGTGAGGAGCACCTGATGCCGCTCGAAGAGGCGGTGCGGAAAATGACGTCGGCCACGGCGACGCGGCTCTCGATGCAGGACCGCGGCGTGCTGAAGGCCGGCATGTTCGCTGACGTGGTGGTTTTCGATCCCGCGACGATCGGCGAGAAGGCGACGTATGCGAAGGCGGTCGAATCAGTGGGCGTGCGCGAGGTGTTCGTAAACGGCGTTGGCGTGGTACGAAATGGTGCCCATACCGGAGCCAAACCCGGCCGGATCATCCGCGGCCCCGGATCGGTGACGACGCCGTAGCGAGGACGCCGGAAGACGCACGGGGCCCCGCGCGCCAGTGGCATTCGCCAAAGGCGTGCGGGGCCTCGCTCTTCAACGGACGGGGTGGGATTCGAACCCACGGTACGCTTGCACGTACACACACTTTCCAGGCGTGCGCCTTAAACCACTCAGCCACCCGTCCCACTGCACTGCGCCGGCCCGACAGGCCCGGAAACAACGACGCGCTGGCACGCGCTACCGCGTCCAACGCGTCGAGTCGCTCTGTCGAACTGCGCTACGGACAGGGTGAGATTCGAACTCACGATACCCTTACGGGTACGCCGGTTTTCGAGACCGGTGCCTTCAACCACTCAGCCACCTGTCCAACATTTACC